>NZ_JACBXG010000012.1:0-231573 GCF_020295325.1 Pseudomonas sp. Y24-6
CTGCGTATGCAGGTAGGGGTTTTGTTTTTGTCCGCGAGAAAATTCCCGCATCAACACCGGGCCGCTCCCGGCTGCCACAGCCTGCCGACAGTGCTAAGGTTCGCCCTGGCGTTTGTATTTTTCCAAGGAAGCCTTTATGCCGGACGCGACGTCCCTCAGTGCTGGTTTTATGGTGGTTCATGGCAACCGCCTGGACGAGTTGCGCAGCCTGGTAGTGAGCTGGATGCGGCGGTACCCGCTGGCCCCCCTGGAAAACGAAATCGCCCTGGTCCAGAGCAACGGCATTGCCCAATGGCTCAAGCTGGCACTGGCAGAAGACCCTGAAGACGACGATACGGGCGGCTGCGGAATTGCCGCTGCCATCGACGTGCAACTGCCCGGCAGTTTCATGTGGCAGCTGTATCGCATGGTCCTTGGTCGCGAGGAAATTCCGGTCAAATCCTTGCTCGATAAAGCGCCCTTGACCTGGCGCCTGATGCGCCTGCTACCGCAGGTGATCGATCAGCCACACTTCGAGCCCCTGCAACGCTTCCTCACCAACGACACCGACTTGCGCAAGCGTTATCAGCTGTCCGAACGCCTGGCCGACCTGTTCGACCAATACCAGGTCTACCGCGCTGACTGGCTTGAAGACTGGGCGCAAGGTCGACACCAGTTACGCAACGGACGCGGCGAAGCCAAGCCGCTGACTCCGGCCAACGCCTGGCAAGCGGAGTTGTGGCGTGCACTGTTGCTGGATGTGGGTGAGCAGGGCATGGCGCAAAGTCGTGCGGGCGTGCACCAACGGTTTATCGAACGTATCAATGGCCTGGATGAAGCGCCTGCGGGGTTGCCTTCGCGGGTGATCGTATTCGGGATTTCCTCGCTGCCGGCCCAGGCCCTGGAAGCGCTGGCCGGGCTCGCCCGTTTCAGTCAGGTCCTGCTGTGCGTGCACAACCCATGTCGTCACCATTGGGCAGACATCGTCGCCGATAAAGACCTGTTACGGCACCAATACAAGCGTCAGGCGCGCAAGAACGGCATGCCCGTTGTACTCGACCCGCAAACCCTCCATCAGCATGCGCATCCATTGCTGGCGGCATGGGGTAAACAAGGTCGGGACTACATCAACCTGCTCGACAGCTACGACGATCCCAACAGCTATCGCTCGGCGTTTCGCGATGGTCGTATCGACCTGTTCAGCGACAGCACGCCGCAGAACATGCTCAATCAACTGCAGGACGACATCCTCGAACTGCGCCCCCTGGGTGAAACCCGCGAGCGCTGGCCGGCTGTTGATCTTGAGCATGATCAGTCGATCCGTTTTCACATCGCCCACAGCGCCCAGCGGGAAGTGGAGATTCTCCACGACCAGTTGCTCGCCCGCTTCAGTGCAAACCCCGAGCTAAGGCCCCGTGACGTCATCGTCATGGTGCCGGACATCGACAGCTATGCCCCGCATATCCGCGCGGTATTCGGTCAGCTGGAGCACAGGGACCAGCGCTTCATACCGTTCACACTCGCCGATCAGGGCCAACGCGGTCGCGATCCATTGCTGATCGCCGTCGAGCATTTGCTGAAGCTGCCTGACAGTCGTTTCCCCGTCAGCGAGATCCTCGATCTGCTGGACGTTCCCGCATTGCGCGCGCGATTCGGTGTCGAGGAGCGGGACCTGCCGACGCTGCATCGCTGGATCGAAGGTGCGGGCATCCGCTGGGGCATGAATGCCGAGCAGCGCGCCAATCTCGGCTTGCCCGCCGAGCTCGAGCAAAACAGTTGGCGTTTCGGCCTGCGCAGGATGTTGCTCGGTTACGCAGTAGGCAGCTCTGGTGCCTACGGCGGCATCGAACCCTATGACGAGATCGGCGGCCTGGATGCCGCGCTGATCGGGCCGCTGGTAGCGCTGCTCGATGCGCTGGACATTGCTCACCATGAGCTGGCTTCTCCTGCAGCTCCCGGACAATGGGGCATGCGCCTGCAAGCGTTGATCCAGTTGTTTTTCCAGGCCAGCAACGAACACGACGACTACTTGCTCGCCCAGCTGGAAGAGTTGCGCGAAACCTGGCTGGAAACCTGTGAGTCGGTTGGGTTGCATGACCAGTTACCCCTGACCGTGGTTCGCGAAGCCTGGCTCGCGGGCCTCGATCAGGGGCGCTTATCCCAGCGGTTCCTGGCCGGGGCAGTCAACTTTTGCACCTTGATGCCCATGCGGGCCATCCCGTTCAAGCTGGTGTGCCTGCTCGGCATGAACGACGGCGACTACCCTCGCGCGCAACCGCCGCTGGACTTCGACCTGATGGGCAGCGATTACCGCCCCGGCGATCGATCACGGCGCGAAGACGACCGTTATCTCCTGCTCGAAGCCCTGCTCTCGGCCCGTGATCAGCTTTATATCAGCTGGGTAGGCCGCAGCATTCGCGACAACAGCGAACGTCCGGCCTCGGTACTGATCGGCCAGCTTCGCGATCACCTGGCCAGCGGTTGGCACTCGGCCGACGAGGCGCAGGACCTGCTTGAAGCCATGACGCAGGAACACCCGCTACAGCCTTTCAGCGCCCGCTATTTCCATGAGGGCGATGGGCTGTTCAGCTATGCCAGCGAATGGCAGACCCTCCATCAAGCCAATGCAACGGATGCCGGGTTCGAGACCCTTGAAGCCTACGTCCAGGAAGAGCCGTTGAGCCTGGGGCAACTTCAGGATTTCCTGCGCAACCCGGTGCGCCACTTCTTCAGCCAACGCTTGAAGATATTCTTTGAGGCGGCCGAGGCCCCCCTGGCCGATGAAGAGCCTTTTGTCCTCGATGCCCTGCAACGCTACAGCCTTAGCGACAGTTTGCTGGAAGCGGCGCTGGGGCAACCCGATTTTGTGGATCAGACCCTGGCTGCACACGCCATCCGCCTGCAGAACAGTGGCCTGCTGCCCATGGCCGGCTTTGGCGAATACCTGCAACGGGAATTGATCGAACCCTTGCCGGACCTGTTGCAGCGTTATCAACAACTCTTGACGTTATGGCCGACCCCACTCGCCAGCGCGTTGCCGGTGAACCTGGAATCCCAAGGCCTGCGCTTGGAAGGCTGGCTAAGCGGCCTGCATCAGCGCGCCGATGGCGGCTTGTTGTCGGTGACAACTATCCCCAACAGCATTGGTGCGATCAAGGCGCGTAAATGGCATCGGCTCACACGGCCCTGGGTCAACCATCTGGTGGCTTGCGCCAGCGGTTGGCCAATGACCACCGCGCTGGTGGCCAGTGACGACAGTCTGCTGCTGGCCCCAATGGAGCAGGCACAGGCTTTGGGCATTCTGGGCGATCTGTTGCTGGCCTGGAAAACCGGCATGTGCCAGCCGCTGCCAATTGCCGTGAAAACGGCCTTCGCCTGGCTGGGTCAGACCGACCCGCTGAAGGCCGAAGGCGCCGCTCGCAAAGCCTATGAAGGCGATGGCCTAACTACTGACGGCGAACGGCGTGAAAGTGCTGCGCTGGCCCGGCAGTTCAAGGACTACGACGCGCTCACGGCGGATGAATCATTCCCCGGGTGGTGCGATGCATTGTATCGACCGCTGCTGCAAGCTCCCTGGCGTTCGCTGAACAGCGAGGACTCGCGCGCATGACCGACAAGACACCATTGGCCCTGGCTTTTCCGCTTCGCGGCAGCCAGCTGATCGAAGCCAGCGCCGGCACCGGCAAGACTTTTACCATCTCCGCATTGTATGTGCGCCTGGTCCTTGGCCACGGTGGCGAGTCCGCCGGTTTCGGCCGTGAACTGCTGCCGCCGCAGATCCTCGTTGTGACCTTCACCGACGCGGCGACCAAGGAGCTGCGTGAACGTATCCGCACGCGCCTGGCTGAAGCGGCGCGTTTTTTCCGTGATGAAATAACCGCACCAGACGCCCTGATCGCCGACCTGCGTGATCAATACCCAGGTGAACAGTGGGCCGGATGTGCGAACCGCCTGGACATCGCGGCGCAGTGGATGGACGAAGCTGCGGTCTCGACCATCCACAGCTGGTGCCAGCGCATGTTGCGCGAGCACGCGTTCGACAGTGGCAGCCTGTTTACCCAAAGCCTGGAAACTGACCACAGCGACTTGCTGGGTGAAGTCCTGCGCGATTACTGGCGGTTGTTCTGCTACCCCATGCAAGGCGATGCACTGAGCTGGGTGCGTGGAAACTGGGGCGGCCCGTCGGCGTTGTTGCCGCGTGTGCGTGGGCTGTTCTCCAGCGAACGTGGCACCACTGCCGGCAAAGAGCCTGCGCAACTGATTACCGAATGCCTGCAGGAACGGCGGGCGGCATTGCTTGAGCTGAAGATGCCGTGGACTCAATGGGCACAGGAGCTGCTCGCCATCTGCCACCAGGGCGTCGCAAGCAAGAGCGTCGACGGGCGCAAGATGCAGGCGCGTTATTTCGAACCCTGGTTTGAAAAGATCCAGGCCTGGGCCGCGGACGAATCGCTGGAGCAGCTGGACATCGGCACCGGCTTCACCCGCCTGACCCCGGACGGCATGGCCGAAGCCTGGAAGGGCGAAGTGCCAAGTCACCCGGGGCTGGATGCGATGCCGGGGCTGAAGGCCAGTCTGGATAACCTGCCGACTCCCGATGCGGCCGTGCTGCAACACGCGGCCCAGTGGGTGGGTACCCGGTTCGAAGAAGAGAAGCGGCGCCGTGCCGAGATGGGCTTCGATGACATGCTGCTGCGCCTCGATGCCGCCCTGCAAGCCGATGGCGGCGAGCGCCTCGCCTCGCTGATTCGCGAACAGTTTCCGGTGGCCTTGATCGACGAGTTCCAGGACACCGATCCGGTGCAGTACCGGATTTTCGAAACCATCTATCGCATCGAAGACAACAACCCCGACTGCGGCCTGTTCCTGATCGGCGACCCCAAGCAGGCGATCTACGCGTTCCGTGGCGCCGATATTCATACTTATCTGCGGGCGCGCCAGGCCACCACTGGCCGGCTGCATACCCTGGGGACCAACTTCCGTTCCAGCCATGGCATGGTCGAGGCGGTCAATCATGTGTTCGAACGTGCCGAGAGGCGTGAACTGGGGCGCGGTGCGTTCCTGTTCCGTGAACGCAACGGCGAAAATCCCGTGCCATTCCTGCCGGTCCAATCCCAGGGCCGCAAGGAAGTGCTGCAGATAGAGGGCAGCCCGGTGCCGGCCTTGAACATCTGGCTCCTGCCTGGCGAGCAACCGCTTTCGGGCGCGTTCTACCGCAAACAATTGGCCGCCGCCTGCGCCAGTGAAATCACCGCACTGCTCAACAGCGGGCAACAGCGACAGTCGGGATTCCATCAGGACGGCAAGGATTTCAGCGGCCTGCTGCCGGCGGATATCGCCATCCTGGTGCGCGACGGCAAGGAAGCCCAGGCCGTACGCGCCGAGCTGTCGGCCCGTGGCGTGCGCAGCGTCTACCTGTCAGACAAGGACTCAGTGTTCGCCGCGCAGGAGGCCCATGACCTGCTGTCCTGGCTCAAGGCCTGCGCCGAGCCGGATGTCGAGCGGCCGTTGCGCGCCGCACTGGCCTGCATCACGTTGAACCTGTCACTGGCCGAACTTGAACGGCTCAATCAGGATGAGCTGGCATGGGAAGCGCGGGTCATGCAGTTCCGCGGCTACCGTGAGCTGTGGCGCAAGCAGGGCGTCTTGCCGATGCTGCGACGCCTGCTGCACGACTTCAAGTTGCCGCAGACATTGATCGCCCGCAGCGATGGCGAACGAATTCTCACCAATCTCTTGCACCTGTCCGAACTGCTGCAACAGGCCGCCGCCGAACTCGATGGCGAGCAGGCGCTGATTCGCCACCTGTCCGAACACCTGGCGTTATCCGGCCAAGCGGGGGAAGAGCAGATACTGCGTCTGGAGAGCGACGAGCAACTGGTCAAGGTCGTGACCATTCACAAGTCCAAGGGCCTGGAGTATCCCCTGGTGTTCCTGCCGTTCATTTGCTCGGCCAAGCCGGTGGACGGCAGTCGGTTGCCGTTGCACTACCACGATGCCAACGGCAAGGCGCAGATGAGCCTGAAGCCGACGGCCGAATTGATCGCACTGGCCGATCACGAGCGCCTGGCCGAGGACTTGCGCTTGCTGTATGTCGCCCTGACCCGGGCGCAGCACGCCTGCTGGCTAGGCGTCACCGATCTCAAGCGAGGCAATAACAACAGCTCGGTGCTGCACCTGTCGGCACTGGGTTATCTATTGGGTGGCGGTGCCATGCTGGCGGAATCTGCCGGTTTAAAACGCTGGCTGGAAGACCTTCAGCAAGATTGCCCCGCCCTGCGTTATTGCGAAGTCCCGCCCGCTACCGCCGAGCACTACCAGCCGCCGCAGAACGACGCGCGCCTGCTCGCGCCGCTGATGCCCAAACGCCGGGCCAGTGAAAACTGGTGGATTGCCTCCTACAGCGCTTTGCGTATCGGCGACAGCTTGAGTATCGGCAGCGACGAAGCACCGGAAAACCCTCAGGCACAGAAACTGTTCGACGACGAACGCCTCGACCCCAATGCTCCGCGTGAAGTGGCGGCCGGCGGCGCGGACATCCATCGATTCCCTCGCGGCCCAGGCCCCGGCACCTTTCTCCATGGGCTGCTGGAATGGGCCGGTGGTGAAGGCTTTTGCGCCAACCCACAAGCGGTGGAAGACGCCATTGCGCGTCGCTGCAATCGACGCGGCTGGGAAGGCTGGATTACCACCTTGAGCGATTGGCTGCAGCACTTGCTCAAATCGCCCCTGCACTTGGGGTCAGGGCAGGCCCCGGTCGTGTTCGAGCACCTGACCCAGTACCGGGTCGAGATGGAATTCTGGTTCGCCAGCCACAAGGTCGACGTGCTGAAACTCGATGAGCTGGTGCGCCAATACACTCACAACGGCGTCGCGCGGGTGGCGGCCGAACCGGTATTGCTTAACGGCATGTTCAAGGGTTTCATCGACCTGACGTTCGAACACGAAGGTCGGTATTACGTGGCGGATTACAAATCCAACTGGCTGGGTGTCGATGACTCGGCGTACACCGCGCAAGCGATGGAGCAATCGATCCTCGACAACCGCTATGACCTGCAGTACGTGCTGTACCTGCTGGCCCTGCATCGCCAGCTCAAAGCGCGTTTGGCCGATTACGACTATGACCGTCACGTGGGCGGTGCGTTGTACCTGTTCCTGCGCGGCACCCGTGCAGCCAGCCAGGGGGTTTATTTCGCCCGTCCGCCGCGGGAGTTGATCGAACACCTTGATCGCCTGTTCCAGGGCAAGCAGCAGCCCAAGGCCGAACCCGCCTGGGAACAGGGAGAACTGCTATGAGTCGCACCTTCGCCGATTTGCTGCCCACCTCACTGGCGGCTGAAAGCCTGGCCGACCTCGCACCCTTGAGCCGCGCCGAAGACTTGCTGCTGTTGCTCACGCGCTGGGTCGAGCGCGGCTGGCTGCGTGCATTGGACAAGGCGTTCGTGGCCTTCCTGCATGAGCTGGCGCCCGATGACGATCCCCTGGTATTGCTGGCGGCCGCGCTCACCAGCCACCAGTTGGGTCACGGGCATGTGTGCCTGGATCTGTACGAGACTCTCAAGGAACCGGACTTTGCCCTGTCCCTGCCACCCGAAGGCGATGTTCAAGGCGGCTCGATGGTGTTGCCTTCGCAGTTGCTGGAGGCGCTGGATGGCGCTCACTGGTGCAAGGCGCTGGCGGTCAGCCCCTTGGTCGCATTGGCAGCCGACGGACGCGAGAATGCGCAGCAAAGGCCTTTGGTGCTGTCGGGTAAACGCCTGTACCTGCGGCGCTACTGGGCGTACGAACGACGCATCGACCTGTCATTGCGCCAGCGCCTGGCTGAGCACGAAGTGACCCCTGCGGATTTGAACCAGCGCCTCACCGGCCTGTTCGGGCCCGCCAGGCCGGGTGAAGTGATCGACTGGCAAAAACTCGCCTGCGCCCTGGCGACCCGCAGTGCATTCAGTATCGTCACCGGTGGTCCCGGCACCGGCAAGACCACCACCGTCGTACGGTTGCTGGCGTTGCTCCAGGCGCCCGCAGTCGATGCTGGCCAGCCGCTGCGCATCCGTCTTGCCGCACCCACGGGCAAGGCGGCGGCGCGCTTGACCGAGTCCATCAGCCAGCAGGTCAGGACGCTGGAAGTCAGCGAAGCGGTCCGGGCGAAAATTCCTTCGGACGTCACCACGGTGCACCGCCTGCTCGGCAGCCGGCCCGGGACGCGGCACTTCCGGCATCACGCGGGCAATCGCCTGCCACTGGATGTGCTGGTGGTGGATGAAGCGTCGATGATCGACCTGGAGATGATGGCCAATCTGCTCGATGCCCTGCCGGCCCATGCGCGACTGGTGCTGCTGGGTGACAAGGATCAGCTGGCGTCGGTGGAAGCGGGCGCCGTGCTGGGCGACCTGTGTCGTGACGCGGAGGCCGGCTGGTACAGCCCGCAGACTCGCCAGTGGCTGGAGCAGGTCAGTGGCGAAAGCCTGGCAAACAGCGACCTGCACGAGGATACCCAAGGCGCTCATCCGCTGGCGCAACAAGTGGTGATGCTGCGCCATTCGCGCCGCTTCGGTGAGGGCAGCGGCATTGGCCAGCTGGCTCGTCGGGTCAATCAGCAGCAGCCTGAAGAGGCGCGCAAACTGCTGGCCACCCGCAGCCATGACGACGTGTTCAGCCTGTCGCTCAAGGGCGAACAGGACCGGGCGCTGGAGCGTTTGCTGCTTGAAGGTCACGGCGATGGGCCGCAGGGTTATCGGCATTACCTCGGCCTGCTGCGCCAGCAGCGCCCGGCGCCTGGCCGAGCCCTTGAGGATCCTTGCTGGGCCGACTGGGCTCGCCAGGTGCTGCAGGCGTTCGACGCCTTCCAGTTGCTCTGCGCCGTACGCAAGGGCCCCTGGGGCGTGGAAGGCCTGAATCAGCGAGCGACCGCCGCGCTGCTCAAGGCCCGCTTGATCGATAACGATCAGCAGTGGTACGAAGGTCGCCCGGTATTGATGACGCGTAACGACTACGGCCTGGGACTGATGAACGGTGACATCGGCATCGCGCTCAAGCTACCGGAACGCGAGGGGCCTGAAGCCGGGAAGCAGGTGTTGCGCGTGGCATTCCCGCGCAACGATGGTCAAGGTGGTGTGCGTTTTGTACTGCCGAGCCGGCTCAACGACGTCGAAACCGTGTACGCGATGACGGTGCACAAATCCCAGGGCTCGGAGTTTGCCCACACCGCACTGATCCTCCCGGACGCCCTCAACCCGGTCCTGACCAAGGAGCTGATCTACACCGGGATCACCCGGGCAAAGAACTGGTTCACCCTCATAGAACCCCGTGCCGGCGTATTCGAAGAGGCCGTGCGGCGCAAGGTCAAGCGCCTGAGCGGGCTGATGCTTGAACTGGATGAGGCCTCCGGCCAGTAACGCAAACTGGCCGACTTGTCGGCCGCACCGAGAACCGCCGTGTGTCGATCGTGGTACCGCCGGTTAATCGGCAAACAACATCTCGCGACTCTCACCCATCAACAGCCCGTGATTCTGCTCAGTCACCCCGCGGATGTAATCCCACAACAGGGTGATCCGCTTGAGCTTGCGCAGGTCTTCGCGGCAGTACATCCAGAACTTCAAGGAAAACAGGTTAACCCAATGAATACGGGGCCTAACCGCCATGAGTCTCCTTGAAGTTCGATCTGCTGTTACAAACACTGTTACAAACCTCGCTTTTTCCCTGAAACCGATGACAAGGCTCGCCAAGCCGTATCACTACCGACGCAACGGTATTTACTACATGCGTCTCAGGGTTACAGGTAGCGCCACTGATTTCGCTTCGGTTTCCCTGAAGACCAGCAACCGAAGGCAGGCTATGGATACCGCAGAGCAGTTCTCGAGCTTTATCAGAACCTTTCACTTAGAGAACCCAGACGCCTCTTGGAGCGAACTGAAGGAGCATTTCCGGTTGGTCTCAGCGGAGCTGTTTGAGGCAGAACGTGAAGGAGACGTTATGCACGTGTGGGGCGGACTGCATGACAGCCACTCAGGCCTCGTGGGCAGTTCGACCACACCTCTGAAGTTCGTAGCAAGCGCTCCTGTGTCCTTATCTGTAGTCGCTCCCGCAGTAACCTTTGAGGCCCTTTCAGCTCTCTATGTGGCTGACCGTGGGCAAGACCAAAAGGCCTCTACCCTTAAAGAGACCACTATTTGCCACAGGGTACTCGGGCTGGCTCTCGGTGAGCTGGACATGCGGACCCACTCACGGGCTGATCTTGTGGCTCTGCGTGATCGTCTCTCAGATGGTCGCATGCCATCAACGGTCAACAAGCTGATCGTGAAGCTGTCGGCTGTCCTTGCATGGTCGGTCGAAAATGGTCACATACCCAAGTCCTACGACAAGAAACTGAAACTCACAAAGGGCACTGAGTCGAGCCGTAAAGCGTTCACGCAGTACCAAGTAGGTAAGCTGGTGGCGTACTCCAACACACTGCCAGAGACCTCATGGAAGCGCTGGCTGTTGAGCCTTGGGGCAATCACTGGCGGGCGTCTGAATGAAATCTCACAGTTGACGGTAAATGACGTTCAGACCCTCGCTTCAGGTATCACGGTTATCCATATCAACGAAGCAGGTGAGGGGAAGTCAATCAAGAACAAACGCAGTGAACGATTGGTGCCGTTGACTGATGGTGCTTATGGGTTCGACCTTGCGGCACTCATGCGATACGTTGAAGCGTGCAAACTCAGTAAGTCTGAATCCTTGGCTCAGATTGGCTACAGGCCCGGAGGTGAGTGGGCGAATCAGCATGCAATCCCAGCGGCCCTGGGGGAGTCCTTTGGCCCCGGCTTAACATTCCATTCCATGCGGCACTCGTTGGCGTCGTTGATGCAGGCCAAAGGAGTTCCTATGGCTTATGCACAGGCTGTAATGGGGCATGCGTCGGGCACGATTACGTTTGATGTCTACGGGTCAGGGGTACCCGTTGAGACCATCGCGGAGATGCTTAAGGATTTGTTCGTTGGCAGTGGTCAGTGACCGTGTTGTTGGGGAATATTCTGGCACCTCTCTACCTCTCTACCTCTCTACCTGTCCACCTTCAGCCCCACACAGGAAGCATTGACCAACAGGGCATCCAGTGCATCCGCATCGATGACAGTCGTGAAGGCCAGGCCCTGAAGAAATCCAGTAGCCGACGTATTCTCCCATTGCAGTCGGCCCTGATCGAATTGGGGCTGTTGAAGCATGTAGAATCAGTCAGGACCACCAGAGCAGATCGCCCGTCCCCTGAACTGGAGGCCATACGAGGGAAACCAGGCCACGCTCCGTCGAAGTGGTTCGGCAAGTACAAGACAATGCAGGGCATCACCGAGACGAGAAAGACATTCCACAGCTTCCGCCACATTCTGATTGACGACCTACGGGATGCTGGTGTGCAGGATTCGCTCATCAAACGCATCGCGGGAAACGAAGACGGTGCGGTGAGCTTCAAAATCTATGGCGGCCGCAGCCCGCTGAAGGCGATGGCCGAGGCGCTTGGCCACATCATTGTGACCAGCGCCTAGTCTTTCGCCGATGTCCAACCCACTGGTGATCCTGCTATCTATATAGAAGAAGGCCGTTCCCAGACGGGCGACCTAGCGACGGCAATACTGTACCGGGAGCATGCTTACGAAAATTTTCAAATATTTTCCACCACCAGGCTTGACAGGAAACTCCGAGCCCGTAGAATGACGCCATCAGCAAGTTCACCAGTGAACTGATAGACCAGCATAAATGCAGCACCAACCTCCCTGCGACTCCGTCAAAATGACGAAGTGTTAGCACGGAGTTTTTCTGCGTCCTGGATTTTTGTAAATCTCAACCGCATCAGCCCTAGTTTAAAATCAATCGAGTAACTACCATGCCATGATTGCAAGATAAGTCCGCACCCGAAAAACACCCTCAAACCACCACTAAAGAACAACTATATGACGTAAGAGAGGAACCCTTCATACCTGGCTTAGCATAGAGCCAGTACGCCAACTCGGCCCACTTACATTATAAGTCCGACGAAACTCAGAGTTTACGTTACGGCACCCTATTGCCTGAGAAACGCACCCCAACCGACCACAGGACTTATAGATGAATTAACTTACCCTAGACACTTGTTTCACTACCACCCAACTTAACTCAATAGGTGCATACGCCCACACTAGCTCTCAACTTCGAGCGACGGCCACCTATTACCTGAAATTCGTAAAGGAAGACAATTAAATGAAACACCAAGCCAACAGCGAGCTCGTAGAACTCCACAGAATTAACCGCCCGAAGAACATCCTTGCCAAGCAGCGAGTTTCGACGCACTACGTCGTGCCGCTCACCGGTCCTATCGGTGAAATTGATGGATACGGCGAGTTCGTCCACATCCTGGCCCATGCGGGAGAGGAAGATCAAGTATACATCCAGCTCTCATCACCTGGCGGAAGCCTGGAAACTTGCGACTATCTTTGTCGCCGAATGGAAGAATGCGAAGCTCACGTTACTGTAGAGATTGGCATGACTTGCGCCTCAGCTGCTTCTGCGATAGCGCTACAAGCCGATGATTGGGTGATTTATGACAGCAGCACCATGATGATTCACTCCTGCTCTTACTCACCAGGATACGGGAAAGAATCGGATGTCCGAGCGATGACGGAATACACAGACCGATTGAACCGTGAATGGATTGAGCGAACCTACCAAGGTTTTCTCTTTGAGGATGAACTTTTCGAGGCGGTAGACTGCGGCAAAGACCTGTACCTCTATGCAGATGATTTGCGACAACGCATGCCGCTATTAAAGGAGTACCGTAAACAATGTAAAGCCCGACGGTTCGAAGAAGCCATGCGCCACTGGAGCCAGAAAGATGCAGCATAGATTGATTAGATCAACTCGACCTGCACATACTAATAACATGGCAAAACTTTAAATCTCCGTGCTGGGCTCTTGCTGACCGAATAAACCCGAAGAACCACCTTAAGGAAACAATCATGACCTAGCCTCGACCTAAACAACACTGACCTCGCCCAGTGTTAAATCAATGCGGGAAACACATTTTACCATTGCCCGACTTAAACGCACAGAGTTGTAGCGACGGGCAGCTATACCTTGAATTTAAAAAGTATTTAATCTATGAAAATGCAACACACGTATACCAGCGCTGCATACAATCGAACCGCTAGTGCTGTCATCATGAGCACGCCAGCCCATGTAGAACCCACTAAACTCTACAGCACTCTGAAACTGGCTGCGGAACTGGAAGAAGAACAGGCGACACTGATAGAAGAGCTCAAGCGGCAAATTGACCAAGACGCCCTGAAGGTAGCGTTTTATGATGATATGGCTAATACAGATGACCTTTTCAATACAGGCGTAGTTGCTAAGACCCTAGGGACAGGTAAGATCCGATTCCTCAACTACCTGCGCGAACATAAAATCCTAATGGGTAGCGGAAATAAGAAAAACTTGCCTTATCAGCAGCATGTAGATGCAGGGCGACTTGAAGCTGTGTGGGTCAATTGCGTAGATCGCAAGACGGGAAAGCGGAAAATCCATCCTGTACCTTTATTCACTGGCAAAGGGATTATCTGGATCCAGCAATTTATTGAGCAGAACGGGCGTAATGGTTTGTGATGGAGTTAGCTTGATATCATCAGGCGGTAGTTGGTACATACTACCTCCAACATAACTGCCAATTGGTGAATCAGGCCAAAATGGGAAAATGCAGAGTCGGGCAAGACGCTATGCCCCGGCCTAGCTTAGCGCTCTTTGAAGATGGCTGGTGACAACGCGCTGGCCATCCAGCATGCAACTACTTACTCTGGCCTATAAGCCACTGTGCCTTCGGGCTTAGTGTGGCGTGGAGAAAGGCGAGGAAAGCTCTCAATCTTATGCGAATAGGGCTCAGTTATTCTCTGGAGCCATCCAATTTATGAAGGGAAAGTTATCTTAATATCTAAAGTCAAGGAAAGACATGTCAATTACTACAATGCAATTAAATGATACTAATATGATCGCAACTCGTGCTGTGCAAAATCGATTTGTGATTGTCCCCTCAATAGATAGTCGCCCCAGATTTCGCGACCTGTTAAACATGGCAGTAGCTCCACAAGGCAACCCTATGATGCTATGCCAAGCCTACCGAGATGCTGGCGGAGCTGGAGACATTTCGGGCGAAAGCCTGCTCAACAAGCTACCTATAGTATTCGCCGAGGACTTCCGCCCCGGTAACTACCGCCGAATCATAGAGTACGGCGGTAACAGGCTGTTGAATATGTGGACCGGCCCAGATATCCGGGCGAGTGGCAAGGCGGTATCTACAATAGATGCTGAGCCCTTCAGTGAGTTCCTGCTACGCCTCTTCCCCGTGCAGGAAGAGCAGCACTACTTCCGGGAATGGTTAGCTCATGCCGTCCGACATCCTGGCATGCGTATAAACGCAACAGTCTTGCTGCGTTCCGAGCATGGTGTAGGCAAGGGTTTCCTAGCCGAAACGCTTTTACCGGGCCTACTGGGGAAATCGAGCGTAGGGACAGTGGCTCTAGGTGACGTGGTCGGTCAGTTTAATGATGCTCTAGTTGGCAAGACGCTCATTGTGATTGATGAGGTGTACAAGAACCCCGAGTCGACGGTTAACACCCTGAAATCAATCCAGGGGAACAAGACGATTACGCTGCGACGAAAGCATATCCCCGACACCACGGTGGATAACTTTCTTAACTTCATCATAACGAGCAATGACCATTTCCCATTGCCGCTAGAGCAGGAAGACCGCCGTTTCTGGGTACCTGCTTTCATCACGCACAAGGAGTCGAAGAAAGAAACCATGTCGTTCATCAACACAGTCCTCAAACCTTGGCTACTGGAGCAAGATGGAATGCAGATTGTGCGGGACCTACTAGAGAAAGTGGATCTGTCTGAGTTCCAGCCGTGGGGTGATCCACCAATGACCGTCAGCAAGCGTGAAATGATCGGATTCCGCACCGAAGAAAGGCTAGCTGAGTTCGCTTCTGATTACATTGCAAAGCATTTGGTTGTGAAGGCTCTGGACATCGAGGCAATGTACCGCATAGAGACCGGGGAAGTCTTGAACAACCGCGCAGTAGCTGAGAAGTTGTCAGCGCTGGGATGCAAGGCGAAACGAATTACCGACGGTAGGATGTGGATCACTCCAAAGGGTTTGGCATCCGGTCTATCGGTATCATCCCCACCTGCCGAGCTGCAACGCGATTATTCAAGCACGAGGCGGCCATGACGGGTATGACGGGTTTATGTCGGGTTGCAAAATAACCCGTCATGGCTGTACACCCCATACAGCACGGGTCTAGCGATGTTATGACGGGTATGACGGGTTAACGCCGCTTTCTTATAATAAGGAAGATTCACTTAGCTACGCATGGGTTCACGGCCGCCCCAAGATGGTTTAGACCAAGCAGCGCCAATGCGTTCATTGGGCATGCCTTATAAAGTTATCATGCGGCGCCGACGCCGGGCATAACAACTTGTGCCACTAGGCACGAATTACGACCCTATACAGTTACAAGAGGGAGTTGGGGCAGCAAAGCCCCTCCCAGCTCTTGATCTTGCCCTGAACCTTGCTGAGACACCTTGTGGCGTATGCCACGGCTAAGCAAAGGAGGAAAGTTAGTGGTGACTATGGTCTCCAGTTTCACTTGCACAATTCAGATCAAAAGCTTTCGGGGCTTTATGCCCGCGCCTCTCTTGTTAGATACTTTACCGTCAAGCAAGATAAACAATTTTATTCAGAATGATGGAAGAGGGTGCAACCATCACCCAGCCCTATCTCCTGACAAAACCGAGAGACATAAGAGAGCAGACCTTTTCAAACGTCATAAAAAAGGGGCTTCCACTCTAAATTGTTGGAGTTGATGCTGTTTGCTGACCTTCAGGCTCCACCTCGGAACTACAATGCTTACATTTTACAGCCTGTACTTTGATAGGTTCGGCACAATACGGGCATTCCCGTATACCATTTGTTGCTTGCATCGCCTTGACTTTAGACGGTTCTAACACTTCAATCCAACCCTTGCGTAGGTATGAATTCGCAATAATCCTATTGATACTGAACGCATATGCGACGATTGCAATAGGCAATGCGATGATAATTCCAGGCCCACCAGTGGCCAACGTGAAGCCGCCAACCAGTAATAGCCAGAGGAAAAAGTGGCCCCACAGGCCCTTGCAGGCTAAGTACAAAGGGCCGAATAGAACGACTAACCCACTAGCCTCCCTACTAATTGATTCAGTATGCCCATTCGCTGGGTTGCGGAAGATCCTTGCCATAATAATTTCCTTGAGGTTTAAATTAATTACTGCTCGAGATGATATACGTAACTTCCTCCGCCTCACTAGGGCTGAAAAGGGCATCCCTACCCAATTGAATCGGAGCTACACAGTTCCACAGCCCCTTATAGCCGCTTACACGTATTAGGCAAGTGAGGATGGAACAGCGCAATAAGAGTTTCAAAGTCTGAATCAACGAAAGCCGAATGAACAGTGCAGTTGAGATACCCGTCTCGCATCGCTTCCTGATCGACTGAATGTACCCACCCCTTCTTAATAACGCCGGAGATTGCATAATCCAGCCGGTCACGCCTGATCGTGAAGTAGTGAAGTAACAAGTGCGTATCGATCATCACAACACGGTTACTGTCCATTTTCATTAGCAGGAGCAACATCACTCCCACTGTATCTTCACCCAGCGGTATGTATGCAGCCAAAGCCTCAAATGCGTAACGCGGGACTTGTAATACTCGCTCCTGACGTTTCATCGATCATGCCCCTCCGCTACGGAAAGTGAACTAGCCTCTTCAGGCTTTTCTGCACGAGCAAGGTTGGGACTAACGACATAGGCAAGAGATCCACCCCGATCGGTACTGGCATCCACAGAGCCGATCAAGCCAGCGCTCTCAAGGTTAGCAATGGCCTTCGCTACCTCTTGTAGATAAATCTTGCACTGCTGGGGCACCGCTGCCTGGGCGAACTGCACCATACCATTGGCGCCGATATTGGTCACCAGCATCACTGATACGGCTTGGCGATTAGTCCGGGTCAGCTTACCCAGCTCTCCGAATAGGGCTTGACTCGCCCACACCTTGTATCGCTCTCGATTGGGGATGCTACCGGTTAAAACGTGTTGTTCAGTCATAAGTAATCCTCTGCAATGCAGTTAAAAGTTCGATCGTCTTACGGACTTACGGACTTACGGACTTACGGACTTTCGGACTTACCGAATTTCCACAGAGCAACACCCCGCACACGAACAACTCGTGCAGTTTTCATTTGCCAATAGCGCTCACTCCTGGCGCAGACCATGACCTATAAAGCTCTCGCTCAGATTTTCCAGTAGCTCACCAATCCGAATGTCACGATTAGTGTGTTCACGATTAAAGCACATGAACCCAGCATTGGGGAATGCCTGCACCACCTCCTTCCCCAGCGCTTCAACACCAGTTCGGCACCCGAGTCAGGGAGCTGCGGCTTGCCATGGGTATGAACCAGGAGGCGTTTGCTGATCGGTGTGGCTTCGCCAGGACATACATGTCTCGCATAGAGACGGGGGGAGCAAACCCTTCGATCAACGCCATCAAGGTCCTTGCTGACGCCTTAGGAGTAAGCATCTCTGCTCTGTTCGAGGGAATGTGAATCCTGATGGTCTGCCCACAAGAAACTTATCGAAAACTAGCCGACATCTATCCATTTGCTGGCACTTACTCCTGACCCCTACTACAAATCCTAATGCTACCCCCTCTATTTCCGGGGCTTTTAGCCGGTGGTATCAAGCAAAGCCCCCTCGACACGCGTTTTCCCGAAGTCGTGGCAGATTTCCCCACACCCATCCGATCACAGCATCAGAAATTGCCAGGCCTGCACTACACCCAGTAGGCATTGCGTGGATGATAGGCCAGGACGCCCCCAGGGCACCCTATAGCTGCCTACACCCCCTTACACGGTCGTTGCCACACCCCAAGGTATGGACATCCCAGTGGCAGCGGTAACGGCTCGATAGCGCCTGTTCTGCTCTAAGGCACAGAGGAACTCAGCCCATCTTTCAGAACTCTCCAGCAACGCCAGAATTCCGGCTCAACATCTTTTACATCGGTTGATCGGTCGTCCTAACAGTTGTAAAATTTCTATATCGGCCACTTTATGGAATCACGAGCATGGATGTCGTCGCCTACTATCGCGTGTCCACGAAAGGACAAGGCGAATCCGGTCTTGGTATCGAGGCGCAAAAAGAATACGTCCGTTTCGCCGCTGAGAAGCAAGGATGGACAGTGGTAGCTGAGTACGAGGACGTAGGCGTATCTGGCTCGATTCACCCGCTAGGACGTCCAGAAGGCGCCAAAGCGTTCGCTGATGGGCATCCTGTAGTGATAGCTAAGCTGGACCGGCTGAGCCGGGATGTTGAACATATTGCCGGCCTGATGAAGCGGAACAATTTCAAGGTGGCAACGATGCCCAACGCCTCGACTGTGGAGCTACATATCTACGCAGTACTGGCTGAGCAGGAACGCAACTTCATCAGTCAACGCACCAAGGAGGCGTTGAAGTCGCTCGACGCTCGGGCAGAAGCTGGTGATATTGACGCCCTTCACAGCCTGGCCAACCGTGAGGACAAACTCAGGAAGGGACGTAGCATGTTGAATAGGGCGAAGGGACACGATACCCAACGCAAGCGGGCTGACCATCGAGCAGACGTGATTAAAGACGCCATTGAAAACTGCGTTCTTAAAGGGGCAACCAGCCTACAGGCCGTTGCCGATTGCCTCGTCGCTCGCAACATCCACACCGCCCGTGGCGGTAAATGGTCGCCTACAGCCGTGATGCGTGTGATGCAGCGCCTAGGACTGGAGTTGAACAAGGTCGGCACCGTTTCTATAAGCTCCTAAGAAGCTATTGCAGCGTGACATCAGCCTCCTACGGGCGGCCTTTCATGCCCGTAATATTTTGCAATCGTAGCCGCTGGCAGTGGGCTAGGACGGGAATGGCTCTTAACCTCGACCCACATTGAGCGAGGTTCCCACCGTTTCACCATCTGCCCATTGATATTTCCTCCACAGACTCACGGGCGACATTTACCCAGAGGCAGGCGCCGACTTCGAAAAGTTCGGGTGTCAGAGCATTGCAGAGGATGGCTTACGACCGACAGAGAAAGGCCAGGAGCGGTCATTGGCATTGGACTTGCTCAGTGCGAATCGAGTAGTGTTTGAGTCGAATTTTCTGGCAGCCTGATCAAGCAGCCTAAGGCTTGTCATTCATGTCGCATTTTTCCCAGCGGTCGCCGTAATCCTTTCGACATTGATGTCGCACAATAGTAGTTAGGTCACGAAGTGAATATGTCCGAAACACAATGGCAGATGCAAGGAACAGAAGGATGGTTGTAGAGACGCAGAACGCAAGCCTGAGCAGGGCGAAGGCGAACAAGGAAGATGAGTTTTACACTCAGCGGGAAGACGTCGAGCGCGAACTCAAGCACTATCGGAGCCACTTCAAGGGCAAGGTCGTCTACCTCAACTGCGATGATCCGAGGGTCAGTGCTTTCTTCCACTTCTTCTCCTACAACTTCGAGAAGTTCGGTCTCAAGAAGTTAATCGCAACCTGCTACAGAAATCAGAAGCGTGACCTCTTTAGTGAGCATGAAAGCGATCGTGCGATCGTCCTAGAGTACGAGGGTGATAAGGACGGGGACCGCATTCCGGGAGACGACGAGATAGATGTCAACTTTTTGGAAGGTGACGGAGACTTCCGCAGCGCGGAGGCCATCGAACTATTGAAACAAGCGGATATCGTGGTCACGAACCCGCCCTTCTCCCTCTTCCGGGAGTACATCGCACAGCTCATCGAATACGACAAGAGGTTCATCATTCTTGGGAACCAGAACGCCATCACTCTGAAAGAAATCTTTCCGTTGCTCAAGGACGAGAAGATGTGGTTGGGCGCTAACAGCGGGGATATGAGTTTCAAAGTTCCTGACCACTACACGGAACGTGCAACGCGGTTCTGGGTAGACGACATGGGGCAGAAGTGGCGTAGCTTTGGAAATATGTGCTGGTTCACGAACTTGGACTACAGGAAGCGCCACGAGGATTTGATTCTCTTCAAGACCTACAACCCTGACGAGTATCCCGCCTACGACAACTTTGACGCCATAGAGGTCGGCACAGTCGCTAACATTCCCAAGGACTGCGAAGGTGTCATGGGCGTCACTCCCGGATTTTTCGCGAAACACAACCCTGACCAGTTTGAGATTGTCGGAATTACCAAAACGTGGTTCGGTGTGGCGACCAAGACGTATCCACAGCAAGAGCAGGTGAGCGCGAACGGCAAGGTCAGTCGCGTGGGTAAACTAAACGATGGCGCAGTGATCAAGGTGGCGACACCTCCCCCTGGCAAGACCTACTACAAAGTAGGCGATGAGCTCTTTACTCAGACCTACCCTCGCATCCTTATCCGCAACAAGAAGATTGAAGCCTGATGGAAATCGAACTCAAGAAGATCCTCGTCCGCGAATTGTATGAGGGCTACGTCGACGACGCGGAGGGTGGCGTTCGCGGATATGGCGGTAAACTCGACATTCGCCCACCATACCAGCGCGAATTCGTCTATGACGCCAAGGAGCGCAACAAGGTCATAGACACGCTCACCCAGAACTTTCCTCTCAACGTCATGTACTGGTCCGTTCGCGACGACGAAACCTTCGAAGTAATCGACGGGCAGCAGCGCACGATCTCTATTTGCCAGTACGTTGACGGGGAGTTCACATGGAACGATCTCTACTTCCACAACCTCACGAATGACCAGCAGGAGCAGATCCTGAGCTACGAGCTGATGGTGTACTTCTGCGAGGGGTCGGACAGCGAAAGGTTGGCGTGGTTCGAGACCATCAATATCGCTGGCAAGGTATTAACTAAGCAGGAACTCCGCAACGCGACATATGCGGGTCCGTGGTTGTCGGACGCCAAGAAGCATTTCAGCAAGACCGCTTGCCCCGCTTACCAAGTCGGAAGCGACCTCATGAATGGATCGCCAATCCGCCAGGACTTTCTCGAAACTGTCCTTGACTGGATTAGCGACGGCAACATTCGGGTGTACATGGGGAAGCACCAACACAAATCCAAGGCGAACGAGTTGTGGGTGTACTTCCAAAACGTGGTTGCGTGGGTGAGAGCAACCTTCCCGGTGGCGCGTAATAAAGAAATGAAGGGACAACCGTGGGGTGTGCTCTACAATTATTATAAGGACGTGTCTCTCGACCCTGACCAACTCGAGGATCGCATCTCAACCTTGATGCAAGATCCGGACGTGACGAACCCTCGCGGCATCTATCTCTACGTGCTGAACGGCAAAGAGAAGCATCTCAACATCCGCCAGTTCGATGAGAGGATGCGCCGCTCAGCGTTTGAGCGGCAAAAGGGAGTGTGTCCTGACTGCACCAACACCTTCAAGATCGAAGAGATGGAGGCAGACCACATCAACCCGTGGCACGAGGGTGGCAAGACAGAGGCGAATAACTGTCAGATGCTCTGCATCGAAGACAACCGAATAAAAGGGGGGAAATAACGTGGTCTAACAATCGTTTGCAGCGGACGGCTTGCCTCGCCTCGCGTCCCGCCGCTGAACCGCAACGTCTGGACGTTGGCGAACGGCAGCAGTGGGTCGTTCTCTGCCGGTCCTCACGGCGTGTACCGGTCAAGTCGATTGCAAACGCTTGGTCAGCAAGGATGTAATTGACTGGTCAGTGGGAATGGGTGGTTAAGCGCATGCAATTACTCAGTCGACAAGTTATGCAAGTCCACTGACCACGCCGGAGCGTTGACGTTTCCATAATCCCCTCGTGTCATACCCTCGTAGGGCCTCACCACTTTCATACCCTTTGCTATGGGCTTCGACGCTGGAGACATCCTCCGTAATCTGAGCGCAAATTGGTGGTATCCAGCCCCTCTGAAGATCGCGAAAAAACCTCTTTCAACCGCTCGCACAAATCTACGCCTTACGGCAGGGTGAATTTCACTGAGTCACCTCTGCTGGTTCTGCCCTTAACGCACGCTGGCCATCCAATGGATGGAATACCGTCAGCGACCAGAGGTCAGAATAAGCGGGTGCAAGGGCGAATATATGCTAAACCCTAGGTAGATCCACAGAAGCCCACAGCACTGCTATTGCTGATGGGTAGATAGGGGAATATCCTCCCTGCCTCGCGCCACCAACAGTTGTCGACGGGGCTCGGGCTCGTAGGAGCTATCCCCTATGTAGCGTTCAACAAGGAAGCTGTTTTTATGTCAGAACGGATGACGGTTTGCTAGAGGAGAAATGACAGGTGAGCAAACATCGCGAAGATAAAACGCTGATGGATAGACTGAAAAGCTATTACCAAGGTGCCGAGCGTGAAGCAGCAAAAACAACGCCTTTCTACGTCACAGGAGACGGCGTAATGTTTGCTGACCCAAAAGAGGTGATTCGCTCGCAAGCTGTGCAAAGTCAGCTTTCAGCATTCGAATCTTTGAGGACGGAGATTCAAGGCAAGAAGAGCGTTCCTAAAAAGAGCGTCGCACAAGGCAATTAAACCGGGCGTTAATCGCCTCCTAAGGATAGGTTGATGCTCAAAGCAGCGCTGGCGTTTTTCCCCTTGATAGCGGGCTATCTTTTCGTAAGCACATGGCATCAAACCAGATATCTTATAAAACGTGAAGACTCTCAGAAGGTCTATATCAGAGCCGCATTTTGGGGTATTTGGCTATTCCTTCTCGCTTTTGGTTTTCTCACATCGGTCAAACAAAATATAGAGCCATATCTAGCATTCGTAAGGGAGTGGGCAGATCTGGCAATACTCCAGGAGTCCAGTGACCGGCCGTCAGATACAGCTTTTTGGCTTCTCGTCCTGTTTTCCACATTATTTCTAGGGATGATTGGTGGCTTTTTTCTCAACTGGCTACTAGCGCTCAAAACCATTTCTGGACAAGAGTTTTTCCGACTGCTCATACGTCGGATAAAAAACCGTGATCACCAGTTTTTTGGGCTAATTTATGCCTATTCCAACCGGGCTGCGCTCAAGATAGCAGTGCGTGTGCTGAATGCCGATCTTGAGATTATCTTGATGAGGTCATTAGAGTTGACCATTCCAGTATCCGTGACCTTGGGGAACGGTAAGGTATACATAGGTTATGTGACCGGTGCGATTGATCCGGGTGACAAACGCGACATGCTTAGGATCCTACCCGTGGTGAGCGGTTATCGTGCTGGAGAGGAAATGAATCTTTGTTTCACCACCTGGTACATAAATGTGTATCAGCGATTCAAGAAGGATGAGTCACTTAGCCACTTGAACCCCGAGTTGTTTGAGGTGGCCTTTCCGTTAAGCGAAATCAAAACGATCAACCTGTTCGATATCAAGGCATATCAAGCCTTCCAGCAGGAAAACGCTTCACCCGCTTGATTGATCTAGGCCACTCTCCGGCGTCCTGCACCGTCATCTGCGCCGATTTTATTGGCTTGTCGGAAGGCCCATCGACACGCCGGCAGATAACGGCTAATAGCTGCCTGTCGCCAAAGGCTTCACCCGATCCATAGTAACCGTTAACCAACCGCTCAAACCACGGTTTGAAGGGTTCAAATCCCTATCCTTGGTCTAGCCGTCGAAGCACCGGCTCCGGCTCCCATCGGATGTGGGGACCTCTGTGTGGCATGCTTGGGCAAATAGGCGACATTTTATGCCAACCCATACCTATGCATTTGCTAATACCGAAGACAGAGAGCGCTCAAGCCCTGGTAATTCGGGGCTAGAGCGCATTTTTCTCTTATTATCGCGGTACACCGGAGGTGTTACTGAATATGGAAGCAATAGTTAGAATAAGACGTCTTGAATTGTTCCGCTTTCGAAATTTATATTGCAGCTAACCTCTGCGGCCGAGTCGAATTTCGGGTTTTCGTATTGATAACTATGCTCTTTTGAGTTATAGCTGAAGGTTGCGATGCCGTTTGATGCTTTATAACGGCGAACTCGATAGTTACCTTTTAGGAATTGAGTTTTGGCTTGGAGTAGCTCCAAGGTATTGCCCAGTCCAGTATTTTTCCCATCTTGCGTTGCTATGTCTTTTTGACGATGTGTGTCTGCAACGACGATCTTGAGTTTCTCGAGAATGGCGGTGGTGTGACGTGGGTCCATATGGTCATTTGAACCGAAATTAAAGGAATTAATGATCGCTTCCGCCGTATGTATCGCTCGCTCAAAGCCGCTGTTGATTTTAGCGATCATGTCTTTGACATGGTCGTCAGTTGTTTTTCTTTCTGGGTTTAAGTTGATGTTGAGCAGTTTTTTAACTAGTAGCGCAATATGGTAGTTCCATTTTGATACTGGACGTCTTGCGCAATATTCCTTAGATTTTGAGAAAATTAAATGGGAAACGAAGTACAGAGCTGGATGATGATCTTCACTAAATAGAAGGCTGCTGGCTTCGTTATTGTAATCTCTCAGCAGTTGACCATAGTAGAAATGGACTTTATGCGGTTCCTCAAGTGCTATGGATATGAATGATTTGATCAGCAGAGGTGCTGATACTGTTTCACTCTGTAGTATGGTATCATCTTCGTCATATTGATGAGGTCGCCGCGCATAAAAAATTCGGTGGCCTTGTGTATTCATCGCTGCGAAGAAGTCTTCAAGTCGCTTGTGGTATGGCTTGATGGTTGCAAATGCTTCCTTCATTACCACCGATTGGCTGTTGGTGGCCTTAATGACACTACTAGATAACTCAATATCGTCAGTCTCAATAAGCTTGATGGTGACGTACATATCTTCCGTTATATGATCTTTGTTTTCAAAGAGAACGTGGCTCGTCTGGCATCCGTTGACGATTTGGAAGCCCGATATCTTGAAAACATCCCCAGAAGGGACTACCTTTTTAGCAACAACTGTTACACCATTATTAAGAACGGAAAATAGATTTCGCTGAGCATCGCTTTTAATTGTTTCGGCAATGTCCGCGTTTACTTGGTTTGTACTGCCGAGGTAGTCGCGGACGTTGTCGTAAAACACACCCTTGTTAATATTCCCGCTTTGATTTTTAATGAACTCTACGTAATCCTTACATTTGCAGACGCCCAGATATGCTGCTGTAGCCAAGGATAACTTAGGTAGTGCAACGTGGCGCTGAAACATTAAAGGTTTAGTGATTCTGTTTAACGTCTCTTTGTAAAGGTTTTGTAGCTCGATAGCTCCAATTAGTTTGTTCTCAACGGATGAGAACATGTATTTCAAATTTTCGATTTCGCCAACCGTTGCTTGTACTTGAGGGAGAAAATCCTTGTCAGGAAATTTTCCGTCGCCGGTGTAAACATACTTCATCGTTAGTGTCGGATCACAACGAAATTTTCCGGCCTTATCGTAGATGAATTGCTTGATTGCAAAAGCTTCTTTTAGCTCTGCTGGCTGATCTTCTAATTTCCCAGTGAAAAATATTTTAACTGCCTGCAGAAACTTAAGATAATCACCTAAGTCCAAGCTTGATGAGGTTTTAGCTTGTATGAATGTAAAGTTTGTGTCGAATATTCCTGTAGTAAGCGGGGTGGCTGAGTTGACGCTGTAAACCAAGACGTCATTAATTGCAATCGCTACCGAGTCAACGCCAATGCAGCTGCCTGTGCTTAGGGAGTCAGGTTCAAATGTATCGTTGTAATCGTTGGCTAGCAATGAATAAACTACGAATTGTTCAAAGCGGAGGCTATCATTCTCAGTTAAAGCGTTTTTAGTTGAAAATTCTTTAAGCATGCTTTGCAGTGTTATGTTGTTCATGCAAATCCTTGGCATTTTTGTGAACTGGTTGCTGCTTAAGGGAGGTCTCAATAGGGGTCGAGGAGAACTACCGTCTGCAGTGAGAAAAATCGCTAAAAACTCAGACCTGACCGGATTCTAACCGATGGCCATTTGCTATGCCTACCCCGAAGCTTTTTAAGGTGAGTACGTCGCCATACATCACCTCACCAAGCAGATGCAGATTTTCGTGGCTCCCGCGAACGTCTGCGTAATTTGTGTGTAAAAGCGTGAATCGGCGCGTTGGCCGCGATGCCGCTGCTCTAAACCGTCTGACGGCTATGTCTGAATCGCGGCGCTTACCGAGCGACTCTCCCATGGGGCGACACGCGCCACAGGTTTCTTCGATATATAGCCGCGCATTAATCTGCCTCGACAGCAGCAATCGTTCGACCTGGCTCATGAGAGTTTTCGATATTCGAGTAATCCCCGTACTGGTAGGCCAACTGTGTCGTTCCCTGTTCCTGCTCTCGCCAGTACATGTCACTCAGCGTCCACCTCAACCGCTCATGTTCAACCTTCAGAGCGGCAAGCTCCTTCATGCAATTGCGGTACATGACGATCATTCCCGCGATGGTCTCGTGAGCCCACGCAAGTCTCGCCTTGTCGTCTTAAGCTCAGAGCATAGCGAGTCACACTGTGCTTTAGCAGCTCCACATGGGTAGTCATGCCCAGCTCAAAGCCAGAATCATCGATCAAATCGTTTTCCATCACGCATACGCCTAAACTGTATGTACGTACAGTATATAGCTGGACGTCTGTGTTCAATACATGTGCGATGGGCGGCCTCGCATGGCCCTTATTGGGTGCTGTCTCCAAATGTCGACGTTGAGCTGTTACAAGTTGCGTACCAACCGCTGTTACAAACCCTTGGCAAACGGCTGCTGACCTGAGTACGATTTCGCTACCTGATTCCTTGAAGAACAGTCAGTCGGCGAACAGCGTTTCCCGACTCTCGCCCATCAACAAGCCCTGATTCTGCTCAGTCACCGCGCGGATGTAATCCCACAACAGGGTGATCCGCTTGAGCTTGCGCAGGTCTTCGCGGCAGTACATCCAGAACTGCCGGGTGATGTTGATCTCGCTCGGCAGCACTGGCAGCAACCGCGGATCCTGGGCCGCCAGGAAGCACGGCAGGATGGCCAGCGACCGGCCCTGTTGCGCGGCGACGAACTGCGCGATGACGCTGGTGCTGCGCAGGTTGGCGCTGGCGCCCGGCAGTACGTTGGCCAGGTACAGCAGCTCCGAGCTGAACGCCAGGTCATCCACATAACTGATGAACGCATGCTTGGCCAGGTCGCTGGGGCGGCGGATGGGTGGGTGCTGGTCGAGGTAGTCCTGGGTCGCGTACAGCTGCAAGCGGTAGTCGCACAATTTGCAGCACACGTACGGGCCATGCTCCGGGCGCTCCAGGGCGATGACGATGTCTGCCTCGCGCTTGGACAGGCTGATGAAGTGCGGCAGCGGCAGGATATCCACCGAGATCGCCGGGTAGGCGTCGACGAAATGGCTCAGCTGCGGGGTGATGAAAAAGCTGCCGAACCCTTCGGTGCAGCCCATGCGCACATGCCCGGATAACGCCACCCCTGAGCCGGACACCTGCTCGCAGGCCATGTGCAGGGTGCTCTCGATCGATTCGGCGTAACCCAACAGCCGTTGGCCTTCGGCCGTCAGCACAAAACCGCTGGTGCGGGACTTTTCGAACAACAGCGTGCCCAACGCCGTTTCCAGCGAACTGATGCGCCGCGACACCGTGGTGTAGTCCACGGCCAGGCGCTTGGCGGCGGTGCTGGCCTTGCGGGTGCGGGCGACTTCGAGGAAAAACTTGAGGTCATCCCAGTTCAGCGAGCCTAGAGACGTGATGTTTTTTTGCATGATGGACCGGCTTTTATGTGCGTTCTTATTAGAAGTTTGCACATCTATACTCCAAAAACCGTCCGACAACCAATTCGCGACACACGCCTCATCTCAAGGCGACTTTCTCGCCTTGGCTCCCTGATAACAACAAGTCCAGGAGACCCAACATGAACGCATCGCTCACGCCCAACGAAACCACCGTGCAGAAGGTCAAGCTGTTGATCGACGGCGAGTGGGTCGAGTCGCAGTCCACCGAGTGGCACGACATCGTCAACCCGGCGACTCAGCAAGTGCTCGCCAAGGTTCCGTTTGCCACCGCCTCGGAAGTCGACGCGGCCATTGCCGCTGCCCATCGCGCCTTCCAGACCTGGAAGCTGACGCCGATCGGCGCGCGCATGCGCATCATGCTCAAGCTCCAGGCGTTGATTCGCGAGCACTCCAAGCGCATTGCCGTGGTGCTGAGCAACGAGCAGGGCAAAACCATTGCCGACGCTGAAGGCGATATTTTCCGTGGCCTGGAAGTGGTCGAGCATGCCTGTTCCATCGGCACCCTGCAGATGGGCGAGTTCGCCGAAAACGTCGCCAGCGGCGTCGATACCTACACCCTGCGCCAGCCGATCGGCGTGTGCGCCGGTATCACCCCGTTCAACTTCCCGGCGATGATTCCGCTGTGGATGTTCCCGATGGCCATTGCCTGCGGCAATACCTTCGTGTTGAAACCTTCTGAACAGGACCCACTGTCGACCCTGCTGCTGGTGGAGCTGGCGATCGAGGCGGGCGTTCCGGCGGGCGTGCTCAATGTGGTGCACGGCGGCAAGGACGTGGTGGATGCGCTCTGCACCCACAAGGACATCAAGGCGGTGTCCTTCGTTGGGTCGACTGCGGTCGGCACTCACGTGTACGACCTGGCGGGCAAACACGGCAAGCGCGTGCAGTCGATGATGGGCGCGAAGAACCATGCCGTGGTGCTGCCGGACGCCAACCGCGAACAGGCGCTGAACGCGCTGGTCGGCGCCGGTTTTGGCGCAGCGGGTCAACGCTGCATGGCCACGTCTGTGGTGGTGCTGGTGGGCGCGGCCAAGCAATGGCTGCCGGACTTGAAAGCACTGGCGCAGAAACTCAAGGTCAATGCCGGCAGTGAGCCGGGTACCGACGTTGGGCCGGTGATTTCGAAACGCGCCAAGGCGCGCATCCTCGACCTGATCGAAAGCGGCATCAAGGAAGGTGCGAAGCTGGAGCTGGACGGGCGCGACATCAGTGTGGCCGGCTACGAGCAAGGCAACTTCGTCGGCCCAACCCTGTTCTCCGGGGTGACCACCGACATGCAGATCTACACCCAGGAAATCTTCGGCCCGGTGCTGGTGGTGCTGGAGGTCAATACGCTGGACGAGGCCATCGCCCTGGTCAACGCCAACCCCTTCGGCAACGGCACTGGCCTGTTCACCCAGAGCGGTGCGGCGGCACGTAAATTCCAGAATGAAATCGACGTCGGCCAGGTCGGCATCAACATTCCGATTCCGGTGCCGGTCCCGTTCTTCAGCTTTACCGGCTCGCGCGGTTCCAAGCTTGGTGATCTCGGCCCGTATGGCAAGCAAGTGGTGCAGTTCTACACTCAGACCAAGACGGTCACCAGTCGCTGGTTCGATGACAACAGCGTCAACGACGGTGTGAACACCACCATCAACTTGCGCTAAGGAGTGGTCCATGAAAATCGCATTTATCGGTCTGGGCAACATGGGCGCGCCGATGGCGCGCAACCTGATCAAGGCCGGTCATGACCTCAAGCTGGTCGACCTGAATACCACCGTGCTGGCCGAGCTGGAGCAACTGGGCGGCAGCATCAGCGCCTGCGCCCGTGAGGCGGCCCAAGGTGCGGAGCTGGTGATTACCATGCTGCCGGCCGCCGTGCATGTGCGCAGTGTGTGGCTGGGTGAAGACGGCGTGCTCGCCGGGATTGGCGAAGGCGTTCCGGCAGTGGATTGCAGCACCATTGACCCACAAACGGCGCGTGAAGTAGCAAGCGCTGCTGCCAAACAAGGCGTGGCCATGGCCGATGCGCCGGTGTCTGGCGGTACGGGTGGCGCAGCTGCCGGCACCCTGACATTCATGGTCGGTGCCACGCCCGAGCTGTTTGCCACGCTGCAACCGGTGCTGGCGCAGATGGGTCGCAATATCGTGCATTGCGGCGAAGTCGGCACCGGGCAGATTGCCAAGATCTGCAACAACCTGCTACTGGGAATTTCCATGGTCGGCGTCAGCGAAGCCATGGCCCTGGGTGATGCCCTGGGCATCGACACCGGCGTGCTGGCCGGGATCATTAACAGCTCCACCGGCCGCTGCTGGAGTTCGGAGATGTACAACCCGTGGCCGGGCATCGTCGAGACCGCTCCGGCGTCGCGCGGCTATACCGGCGGCTTCGGTGCCGAACTGATGCTCAAAGACCTGGGGCTGGCGACTGAGGCGGCCCGTCAGGCGCACCAGCCGGTGGTGCTGGGCGCCGTGGCGCAGCAGTTGTATCAGGCAATGAGCCTGCGCGGGGAGGGTGGCAAGGACTTCTCGGCGATCATCAACAGCTATCGCAAACCCCAGTAAAAGCGGGTAATTCGCACAAGCAAAAGATCGCAGCCTGCGGCAGCTCCTACACGGGAATGCCGCAGGCTGCGATCTTTTTTGTGCATCAGGCAAACACAAAGTACTTGCGCACAGTCTCGACCACTTCCCACGTGCCTTTCATCCCTGGCTCAACGACAAAGATATCCCCTGCACGCAGATGGATCGGCGCCATGCCTTCCGGCGTGATCACGCAGTAGCCTTCCTGGAAATGGCAGTATTCCCACTTCACGTATTCCACATACCATTTGCCCGGCGTGCAGATCCAAGTGCCCATGATCTTGCTGCCGTCTTCGCTGGTGTAGGCGTTGAGATTGACGGTGTGCGGATCGCCTTCGAGTTTTTCCCATTTGCAGGCATCGAGTACCGGCAGGGGATGGGTGTCGCGAAGAACGGTAATAGGTGCGGTCATGTGGACTCCGGGCAGTGGATGCAAGAACGAAGTCGCACCCTATAGCGCCCGCCCGCTGGCGAGTTGTCTGTGCTCGACATCGGGGTGTCCAGAAACGCGCAGGCGCCTAAAGCGTCTCCAGCGGACAAGCGGCCCTGGCCTGTTCGATGCCCAGTTCAAACTCCACCAGTTGGGCGTATTGCCGCGCCAGGGCAGCCATCCGCTCGCTGATCTCCTGCTTCTTCGCCGCGATGGCCTGATGGGCCAATGCCCACGGGACTTGGGTTCCCTGATGGCCGGCGAAAATCGCCTGCAGCTCTTTGAGGCGGAAACCCAACTGTTGTGCACATTTGATGAAGGCCAGCAGTTCGACGCTCTGCTGGTCGTACACGCGATATTTACCCTGACGCTCGGCCACCGGCAGCAGGCCGATCGCTTCGTAATGGCGGATGCTTTTGATCGTGGTTCCGGAGCGCTGCGCAGCCTGGCCGATGTACATCAATAATTCCCTTTAACGAGTCCAGGGCATTATCGGCGCACTCAACGACTGGCGATAGCTTCGGCTTGCTGCAACCACCGCTCGCGCTGCGCGTGACTGGAGTCGAGAATCGGGCCGAAGGTCAGCGTCCGGGTGGGCTTGATGCCGCAGAACTGCAGCGTGGTCCTGCGCATTTGATGCAAGCCGGGCATGCGGTAGAACCAGCGGTAGTACCAGGGCGGCGTATCCATGGTCACCAGCAGGTGCGCGCTGCGACCGTGCAGGAGTTTGTCTGGGAAGGCTTTGCCTTTGCGGTATTTGAAGGCGAAACCGGGGAGGAACACCCGGTCGAAAAAGCCCTTGAGCAAGGCTGGAATGCCGCCCCACCAGATCGGGAACACCAGCGTCAGTTGCTCGGCCCACAAGACATCCGCCTGGGCTTGCAGCAGGTCGGCTTCCAGTGGTTGAACCTGTTGGTAGCCTTCCCGCAATACGGGGTCGAACGCTAGCTGGCCGAGGAACAGTTGGCGCACTTCATGCCCGGCACGCAGGGCTGACTGGGTATAGCGCTCGGCCACGGCGGCGCAAAAACTGCTGCTCGAAGGGTGACCGAGAATCACCAGAATCCGTTTGCTCATCGTGGCTGTCCTTGAAGAGGAAAACCCAAGGGTAAAGTCTGCCCCTCAGGGGAGAGTCAAGGCATGCAGCAACGCCTTGGCGTAACCGGGCAGTTGCGCAAAGTCACGGGCACACAACAGCAGTTGGCGCTGTGCCCAGGCTTCGGCCAGCGCGATGCTGTGCAACGCTGGCGCGCCGGGCCAGCGTGCCACTGCCGCCTGCGGCACGATGGCCAGCCCGGCCCCCCGGGCAACCATGCGCATGGCGCCATCGAAACCATCGGCCCTGATGCGAATCTGCAGGCGCGAACCGATATGCAGCGCCTGTTCTTCCAGGTAAATCGCCAGGGCGCTGTTGCTGTTGAGGCCAACGTAGTCGTGCGCCAGGGTGTCGCTGAAGCTCAGGGCGCCGAGCCTGGCCAGGGGGTGGTCGGGCGCCATGATCAATAGCAGCGGGTCGTCGCGAAACGGGCGGGTTTGCAGGTCGCTGCTGTCCACGGCATCCGAAACAATGCCCAGATCCGCCGCGCCCTGGCGTAGCGCATGGGTGATGCGCGCACTGGGCAGTTCCTGCAGGTCGATGTCCAGGTTGGGATGGTTGAGCAGAAAGTCTGCGAGCAGTTCGGGCAGGTATTCACTCATCGCCGTGGTGTTGCACAACAACCGGACTTGTCCCTTGACGCCCTGGGCATATTCGGCCAGGTCCTGTTGCAGGCGGTCGGCCTGTTGCAGCAGCAACCGGGCGTGTTGCGCCAAGGCTTTGCCGGCAGCGGTGGGGGTGACTCCGCGTCTGCCGCGCACCAGGAAATCCACTCCCAGGGATGACTCCATCGCCCTGATTCGCGCACTCGCTGCCGCCAGGGATAAATGACTGCGGACTGCGCCGGCGGTGATGTTGCCGCTGTCGAGAATGTTCAGGTAGAGGCGCAGGTCGGTGAGGTCGAAGTGCATGGTGGGTCCATAGAGGTGTGTTGGTCGGGTTACCGCCTTCGCGGGCAAGCCCGCTCCCACAGTGATTGAGGTGCTGCGCAATCTTGAGCACGACACCCAGACCTGTGGGAGCGTGCTTGCCCGCGAAAGCGGCACTCCAAACGGTGATTGAGGTGCTGCGCAATCTTGAGCACGACACTCAGACCTGTGGGAGCGGGCTTGCCCGCGAAAGCGTCGGCTGCCACAACCGGGAACCTAGCCTCAGCCACAGCAAGAGGCACACTCAGTATAAGCCAGCTTTTCAAACCCGCTGCCCAGCACCACGATAGACCCATGAATACTCTGACTGCGTTCTATCAAAACCTCGGCCTCGCCCTGTCAATCCTGGTGATCGCCACCTTCCTGCTGGCCGGCATGATCAAGGGCGTGATCGGCCTTGGCCTGCCGACTATCGCCATGGGTCTGCTTGGCCTGGCTATGGCGCCAGCGCAGGCTGCCGCGCTGCTGATCATTCCCGCGACCTTGACCAACCTCTGGCAGCTGGCATTCGGCGGGCATTTGCGGCAGTTGGTCAGACGTTTGTGGCCGATGCTCCTGGCCATTTTCCTCGGCACAGGAGCGGGCACGCTGTGGATTGGCATGGCTGGCGGGCACTGGGTCGTGCGGGGGTTGGGCGCGGCATTGCTGCTTTACGCCTTGAGCGGGTTGTTCCTGCCCACCCTGCAGGTCGGCAGCCGTGCTGAACGCTGGCTCGCCCCATTGTGCGGCGTGCTGACCGGCGTCATCACCTCGGCCACGGGCGTATTCGTGATTCCGGCGGTGCCCTATCTGCAGGCGCTGGGCTTGACCAAGGACCAGCTGGTGCAGGCACTGGGCCTGTCATTCACCGTCTCGACCCTGGCCCTGGGCGCCGGCCTGTTCTGGCGTGGCGCTCTGGGCGGGGGCGAGCTGGGCGCATCGTTGCTGGCGCTGATCCCGGCGGTGGCTGGCATGTTGCTGGGGCAATGGCTGCGCCAGCGCATCAGTGCCACCTTGTTCAAACGGGTATTTTTCATTGGCCTCGGCGTGCTGGGCGGCCACTTGCTGATCAGCGGCTAGCGGATGAGGGGCTGAGCATATCGATGGCGCGTATCTCGAAATCCCGTTCCAGATACTCCATGCGCGCTTCGCGAAACCGCTGCATGTGCGGCAGGTTGGAGTGCACATCGAGGTGGGCCCGGGATTGCCAGATCTCGAAGAAGATAAACAGCGTCGGGTCCTGTTGGTCCCGCAGCATGTGGTACTCGATGCAACCCGGTTCGGCGCGACTGTCTTGCACGTAGCCACTGAACAACGCTTCAAAGGCCGCCGATTTTTCCGGGCGGGTCTTGGCGTGCAGGATAAAGCCCTGAATGTCACTCATCAGCAAATCTCGTCAAATTAGAGGATCGCAGTCTAAGGCAACAATAGGTGCTGGATTCGTGCTTGTGGGTCAAATGAGTTTTGTCGCATCAGGGCTTATTCCGCGCGAGGCGGGCCGATACCCTGCCGCCATCGAATTCAAACCTTCCGAGACCTTTCATGAAAAAAGTCCTGTTGCTCAATGGCGGTAAAAAGTTTGCCCACTCCGATGGTCGCTACAACTCCACTTTGCACGAAACTGCACTGAGCGTTCTCGACCGAGGCGGCATGGACGTGAAAACCACGTTCATCGACGAGGGCTACGACGTCGCCGAAGAAGTGGCCAAATTCCTCTGGGCCGATGTGATCATTTACCAGATGCCAGGCTGGTGGATGGGCGCGCCCTGGACCGTCAAGAAGTACATCGACGAAGTGTTCACTGAAGGCCACGGCAGCCTCTACGCCAGCGACGGCCGCACCCGCTCCGATGCCTCGCAGAAGTACGGCAGCGGCGGCCTGGTGCAGGGCAAGCAATACATGTTGTCGCTGACCTGGAATGCTCCGCAGCAGGCATTTGATGATCCGACGGACTTCTTTGAAGCCAAGGGCGTGGACGCGGTGTACTTCCCGTTCCACAAGGCCAACGAGTTCCTCGGCATGACCAGCCTGCCCACCTTCCTGTGCGTTGACGTCATGAAACGCCCGAATATTGAAGCCGACACTGCCCGTTATGAGCAGCATTTGAGCGGGGTGTTTGGCCTGTCTGCATAAGGTTTCAGGCTACTATCGGATGCGACGGCCTGAAAGATCGCAGCCTGCGCCAGCTCCTACAGTGGAATGCGAGCGTCGCAGGCTGCGATCCTGGCGACAGATGCCAGGGCAATTGCGAAAAGAGGACACCCTTGAAAGCCAGATCCGATGAACTGCAGATTTTCGTCTGCGTGATTGAATGCGGATCGATCTCCGCTGCGGCCGAGCAGGTGGGGCAAACGCCTTCGGCGGTCAGTCGCACGTTGTCGCGGCTGGAGGCCAAGCTCGAGACCACGTTGATCAACCGCACCACCCGGCGCATGGACCTGACGGAAGAGGGCAAGTATTTCTTCGAGCAGGCCAAGCTGATTCTCGACCAGATGGATGAACTCGAAGAGCGCCTGAGCTCCCGCCAGCAGACCCCGTCCGGGCGCCTGCGGATCAATGCGGCTGCACCTTTCATGCTGCACGCCATCGTGCCGTATATCGACGAGTTCCGCCGGCTCTACCCGGACATCCAGCTGGAGCTCAACAGCAACGACCTGCTCATCGACCTGCTCGAACAAAGCACTGACATCGCCATCCGCATCGGTACCCTCGCCGACTCGACCCTGCACGCGCGTTCCCTGGGGTGCAGCCCGCTGCACATCGTTGCCAGCCCGGCGTATCTGGAGCGGCACGGGACGCCCACGGCTGTGGCGGACCTGAGCGCACACAGCTTGCTCGGTTTCACCCAGAACGAGGGCCTCAACCAGTGGCCTTTGCGCTATGAACACGGCGACCGCTGGCCGATCCAGGCCAGCATCAGCGCCTCCAGTGGCGAGACGATTCGCCACCTGGCGCTGGAGGGGCAGGGCATCGCCTGCCTGTCGCACTTCATGACCATCGAGGACATCCGCGCCGGTCGCCTGCAGGTGCTGCTGGAGGATTCCAACAGCGGTTATCGCCAGCCGATCAATGCGGTGTACTACCGCAACTCGCAGCTTGCCCTGCGCATTCAATGCTTCCTCGACTTTATCCAGGGCAAGCTGGCAGCGTATGCCAACGCGCAGTTCAACGGCTGATTCGTGACTCCAGCGCAAAAGTGATTTGGGCGCTGCGGCCTGTTTCCCATGGGCAGGGTGCTCAATACTGGACCCATCACTTATTCACGCAGGGAGTTTCTCCATGAACGTATTCGTCACCGGCGCTGCAGGTTTCATCGGCGGTTCGATCGCCACGGGTCTGGTCCGGGCGGGCCACCAGGTCACCGGCCTGGTTCGCAGCGCAGAGCAGGCCAGCGAGCTGAGCGCCCTGGGTATCTCCCCGGTCATCGGTACGCTGGACGACAGCGCTTTGCTTGCCGCCCAGGCCCGGGCTGCCGACGCCGTGATCAACGCCGCCAGCAGCGACCACCGCGGTGCGGTGGAGGCCTTGCTTGACGCACTGCGCGGTTCCAACAAGGTGTTTTTGCACACCAGCGGGTCGAGCATCGTCGGCGATGCGTCCGGCGGCAAGGCCAGCGACGTGATCTACTTCGAAGACAACCTCCCGGAGCCGACGGTAGACAAGGCCGCCCGGGTTGCCATCGATAACCTGATCCTGGCAGCGGCGCAGGACGGCGTGAACTCGGCCGTGATCTGCAACACACTGATTTACGGCCACAGCCTGGGCGTCAAGCGCGACAGTGTGCAATTGCCACGCTTGCTCAAACAGGCCCGCAAGAGCGGGGTGGTGCGCCATGTTGGCAGCGGCCGGAACATCTGGTCCAACGTGCATATCGAGGATGTGGTTGCCCTGTACCTGCTGGCGCTGACCCGCAACGTGCCCGGCACGTTCTACTTCGTCGAAAGTGGCGAGGCCTCGTTCATCGACATGACCACGGCCATGGCGGCAGCCTTGAAGCTGGGTGAGCCGCAGGACTGGCCGCTGAAGGATGCCGAAGCTGAGTGGGGCTATGAGATGGCCAACTATGGCCTGGGCTCCAACAGCCGGGTGCGCGGCCAGCATGCGCGGCAACTGCTGGGCTGGGCACCGCAGCGGACTTCAGTGGTTGACTGGATTCGTGACGAGATGGTGTGAGTTTGCACTAGACCGAGTCATCGTTCATCGCGGGCAAGCCTCGCTCCCACAGGGCGGGCTCCATGCCCAGGATTGGGCAGCAGCGCGACCACTGTGGGAGCGGGCTTGCCCGCGATGGCGTTTCCGAGTTCCCCAAAGTAGCCTGACCCCCTCCAATTCCGTAACATCCCCACCCTCTTTCCCGGCCACGCCCCAGCGGCCCGTATTTTTGGGTACCCCATGAAACCACAACGTCTGCGCGCCGATGTCCTGGCCGGACTCACCACCTCGTTCGCCCTGCTCCCCGAATGCATCGCCTTTGCCCTGGTCGCCCATCTCAACCCGCTGATGGGGCTCTACGGCGCGTTCATCATCTGCACGCTGACTGCGCTGTTTGGCGGTCGACCAGGCATGGTCTCGGGAGCGGCGGGCTCGATGGCGGTGGTGATCGTCGCACTGGTGGTGCAACACGGCGTGCAGTACCTGCTGGCCACCGTGTTATTGGGCGGGCTGATCATGCTGGCGTTCGGGCTGCTCAAGCTGGGCAAGCTGGTACGCATGGTGCCGCACCCGGTGATGCTCGGTTTCGTCAACGGCCTGGCGATCATCATCGCCCTGGCACAACTCGAACACTTCAAGAGCGGTGACGCCTGGCTCAATGGCGCGCCGCTGTACATCATGCTCGGTCTGGTGGCCGTCACCATGGCCATCGTCTACCTGCTGCCACGCCTGACCCGTACCGTGCCGCCAGCGCTGGTCGCGATTCTCGGCGTGGGGCTGGCGGTATTCCTGCTGGGCCTGCCGACCCGCACCCTCGGCGACATGGCGCACATCGCCGGTGGCCTGCCGACGTTTGCCCTGCCCGACATCCCGTGGAACCTGGAGACCCTGCGCATCGTCGCCCCCTACGCGATCCTGATGGCGCTGGTCGGCCTGCTGGAAACCCTGCTGACCCTCAACCTCACCGACGAAATCACCGAGAGCCGTGGCTATCCGGATCGCGAGTGTGTGGCCCTGGGTGCGGCCAACATGGTCTCCGGGGTGTTCGGCGGCATGGGTGGCTGCGCGATGATCGGTCAGACCGTGATCAACCTCAGCTCCGGCGGCCGTGGTCGACTGTCCGGCGTGGTGGCCGGTGTGCTGATCCTGCTGTTCGTGCTGTTCCTGTCGCCGCTGATCGAGCGCATCCCGCTGGCGGCGCTGGTCGGGGTGATGTTCGTGGTGTCACAGCAGACCTTCGCCTGGGCGTCGCTGCGAGTGCTCAACAAGGTGCCGCTGAACGACGTGCTGGTCATTGTCGCGGTCACTGTGATCACGGTGTTCACCGACCTGGCAACGGCCGTACTCTGCGGGATCATCATTGCGGCGCTCAACTTCGCCTGGCAACAGGCGCGCGAGCTGTATGCCGATGCGCATATCGAGCCCGATGGCAGCAAGCTGTATTACCTGCACGGCACGCTGTTCTTCGCCTCGACCACGCCGTTTCTCAACCAGTTCGATCCCGCCAGCGACCCCGACCTGGTGACCATTGACTGCCGCCACCTGAGCTTCGTCGACTACTCGGCCATTGCCGCGCTCATGACCCTGCGCGAGCGCTACGCCAAGGCCGGTAAACACCTGCGTGTGCTGCACCTGTCCGAACGCTGCAAAAAACTGCTCAAGCGCGCCCGGGTGAATCACGACTGACTGGGTAATTCGCGCCAATCCCCAATCCCGCAGACACCCGATGCCCTGTGGGAGCCTGGCTTGCCAGCGATGACGGCCTGACATTCACCACCGCCATCGCCGGCAGGCCGGGCTCCCACAGGTTCGCGTCAGCTTGGCTCGGCACTTCGATGAACCTGGCGAAATTCCCCTGGGGGCATTCCCCGCCGGCTCTTGAACGAGCGATGAAACGACCGGGCCTCGGTAAACCCCAGGTACTGCGCGATATCCTGAATCGGCAGGGTGCTATTGAGCAGGTAATGCTCCGCCAGCTCCTGGCGCAGGTCATCGAGGATTTGTTGATACGACGTGCCCGCCTGATGCAGCTGGCGTTGCAGGGTGCGCACCGATACGGCGAACTGTTCGGCCACTTGTTCCTTGCGTGGCAACCCCTCCTTGAGCAACTGGCGCAGGATGCCCTTGACCCGTTCCTGCAGCGACGCATCCTCCAGGGTCGCCATCAACCCCAGCGCATGTTCTTCCAGGGTGCGCAGCAGTTGCGCATCGGCCTGGCGCAAGGGCAGCTGCAGGTAGGGCAGCGGCACGATCAGCGCCGAGTAGGGCTGCTCAAACAATACCGGGCAGTCGAAAAACGCCTCGTACTGTGCCAGCGTGGTTTCGTCCGGCTGCGCGTGCTCAAGCCACACCGCCGCCGGCGCCAGCTGGGTGTCGGCAATCCAGCGCGCGTACTGCAGCCAGGAGCCGAGGACATTTTCCACCAGGTGCCGGCGAATGCGCGGGCGTTGGTGACGGCAGGTCCAGATCAGGTGCACCTGTGCGCCCTGCACCTCGGCGCGGCTGACGCCCATGTCGCCGACCAGTTTTTCGAACGGCATGATGCGGCTCATGGCATCGCCCAGGGTCGCGCAGTTCATGGTGATGTAACCCAGCACACTCCAGGAATTGGGCAGCACGAAACGCGCCGAGTTGAGGCCGAACAGCGGGTCTGCCGAGTGGTCGCAGAAGTAGTCGAGCAACCGCTCATGGACCTCGCCCGGCAACCGCAGGCTGTTGTCGCTCAACTGTTGCGCCTGCAACCCGGCCGCCGCCAGCGCCGGCTCGGTGGCGACACCCAGTTGTTCGGCATAACGCAGGTACTTGAGCAGTGGCGGAACCGAAGTGAAGCCCAGCGATTGCATGATCGTGTTCCTTTGATCAAGGTCCGCATGTGCGGATGAATAGCCTGAAAGGTAGTGTGAAACCACCGCTAAAGTAAATGGCCAGTCCTGGCGCGGTGTTTGACTCAATTGGCTACTCCAAGTGGCCGGATGCGACCGTGACACTTTCGGTGGGCTGGCTAGTATGGGTGTCTGGAACATCACTTGTAAGAACCGCAAAAGGACACACGCATGCGACGCTGGAACGGCTGGGGAGAGGCAACCACGGTGGTCGAATTACCGGCCCAGGGCGCGGGATTTCTCGCCGAGCGGCTGGGTGTCGGTCGTGTATTGCCCGATGCAACGCTCGAAGAGGCGCTGGCCAGGGTGCCGGCTTCGCGGCTGGCGGCGCATGGGCTGTACAGTATCGAGCCGCACGATCGCCTGCTGCATGCCCGGGGCCAGAGCCTGCCAGACTGGCTGGCGCTGCGCGAAGGGGCGCCCGGCCTCTACCCCGACGCCGTGGCCTTTCCCGACAGCGCCGGGCAGGTCCGCCAGTTGCTGGCGCTCGCCCAGGCCCAGGACCTGTGCCTGATCCCCTACGGCGGCGGCACTTCGGTGGCCGGGCACATCAACCCGCCAGACTCGGTACGGCCAGTGGTGACGGTGTCCCTGGCCCGCATGAATCGCTTGCTGGACCTGGACGAGCAAAGCCTGCTGGCCACCTTCGGCCCGGGTGCCAGCGGCCCGCAGGTGGAGAGTCAGCTACGCGCCCGTGGTTACACCCTGGGGCATTTCCCGCAGTCGTGGGAGTTGTCGACCCTGGGCGGTTGGGTCGCCAGCCGTTCCAGCGGCCAGCAGTCGCTGCGCTACGGGCGAATCGAGCAGTTGTTCGCCGGCGGCACGCTGGAAACCTTTGCCGGCCCCTTGGAAATCGCCACCTTTCCGGCCTCGGCCGCCGGTCCCGATTTGCGCGAAGTGGTGCTCGGCTGTGAGGGGCGCTTCGGCATCATTTCCCAGGTCAAGGTGCGGGTCAGTGCGCTGCCGGCCGATGAGCGTTTCTACGGGGTATTCCTGCCCGACTGGGCGCACGCACTGCAGGCGATCCGGCAGCTGGCCCAGGCGCGGGTGCCGTTGTCGATGCTGCGCCTGTCCAATGCCCTGGAAACCGAAACCCAGCTCGCCCTGGCCGGTCATCCGCAGCAGATCGCCTGGCTGGAAAAATACCTCGCCCTGCGGGGAGCCGGTGCCGGCAAATGCATGCTGACGTTCGGCGTCACCGGTAACCGCCGGCAGAACGCGCTGTCGCTCAGCCAGGCCCGCCAGCATTTGAAGGCCTTCGGTGGAGTCTTCACCGGTACTCTGCTCGGCAAGAAATGGGCGCAGAACCGCTTCCGTTTCCCCTACCTGCGGGAAAACCTGTGGAACGCCGGTTACGTGGTCGACACCCTGGAAACCGCCACCGACTGGAGCAATGTCGACAACCTGCTCGAGCGCATCGAGCAAAGCCTGCGTGCCGCCCTTGCGGCCCAGGGTGAGCAGGTGCACGTGTTCACCCACCTGTCCCATGTGTATGGCGAAGGTTCGAGCATCTACACCACCTACGTCTTTCGTCCGGCGGCGGATTACCCGGCGACCCTGGCACGCTGGCAGGCGCTCAAGCACGCGGCCAGTCAGACCATCGTCGACAACGGCGGCACCATCAGTCACCAGCATGGCGTGGGCAAGGACCACGCGGCGTATCTGCGGCGGGAGAAAGGGGCGCTGGCGATGGACACCTTGCAGGCGTTGAGTCGGCATTTCGATCCGGCCGGGCGGCTCAACCCGGGCACGTTGCTGCAGGAGTGACGGCGATGAACCCTGACTGGAATGGCGCGTGGCGAGAGGCCGCGCTGCCGACCCTGGCGGATGAGGCCTGGGACCTGATCGTCATCGGTGGCGGTATCAGCGGTGCCGGCATCGTGCGTGAGGCCGCCCGTCGTGGCTGGCGCTGCCTGTTGCTGGAGCAGCGCGACTTCGCCTGGGGCACCTCCAGTCGTTCTTCGAAAATGGTCCATGGCGGCTTGCGTTACATCGCCAAGGGCCAGTGGCGCCTGACCCGCGATTCAGTGCGCGAGCGCCAGCGCCTGCTGGATGAAGCCCCAGGGTTGGTGGAGCCCATGAGTTTCATGATGCCGCATTACCGCGGCGGCTTTCCTGGCCCCCGCGTGATGGGTGGTTTGTTGGCCGTGTATGACGCGTTGGCCGGGAGGCGCAATCACCGTTTTCATGACGCGCAGCAGCTGCGGTACATGGCGCCGGGAGTGAAGGAAAACGATTTGCTGGGCGGCTCCGGTTTTGTTGATGCACTGACCGACGACGCCCGCCTGGTGATGCGTGTCTTGGCCGAGGCACGTGCGGACGGCGCGGTTGTGCTCAATGGCCTGCGAGTCGTCCAATTGCTGCGTGAAGGCGGGCGGGTGTGCGGGGTGCAGGTTGAAGACTGCGAAGGCGGGGCAGGGCTGCAACTGCGCTGTGGCGTTTTAGCGGTGGCGACCGGTGCCTGGGCTGAACGTCTGCGACCGCCTGAACATCCCCGTCAATTGCGACCGTTGCGTGGCAGTCATCTGTTGCTGCCAGGCTGGCGTTTGCCGGTGGCCCAGGCCTTCACTTTTCTGCATCACGGCGACCGCCGCCCGGTGTTTGTTTTTCCGTGGGAAGGCGCCACCGTCGTGGGCACCACGGACCTGGATCATCACGACGACCTGGACCTGAGCGCCAGCATCAGCGCCGAGGAACTCGACTACCTGCTGGCCGCCTGCGCCCAGCAGTTCCCCCAGGCCGCGGTGGTGGCTGGCGATGTGCTGTCGACCTGGTCCGGCGTGCGCCCGGTGGTGGGCAGCGCTGCAGGCCAGCAGCAGGGTAAACCGTCAAACGAAACCCGCGAGCATGTGCTGTGGCAAGAGCCCGGTTGCGTGACGCTGGCGGGGGGCAAGTTGACCACGTTCCGCCCGCAGGCTGTTGAAGTGCTCAAGGCCTGTGCACCGATGCTCGGGCGTACGTTGAACGATGACGGCGCGCCAGTGTTTGCCGTCGTGCCACCTTTGGTGATCCCGGGGCTCAGCAGCTACCAGTGGCGGCGGGTGGCCGGGCGTCACGGTCGAGCCCTGCCGCGACTGGCGCAACTGCTCGAGCAGTTGGGCCACGACGCCGTCGGCGCCACTGATACCTTGTGGGCGGAACTGGCGCTGGCCTGTGACACTGAAATGGTCCTGCACCTGGATGACCTGCTGTTGCGTCGCACCCGCCTGGGGCTGTTGCTGCACGCAGGCGGCGAGGCGTTTTTGCCCGCCATCCGCCAACTGTGCCAGCCCCGGCTGGGCTGGGATGATGCCCGTTGGCAGCAGGAGGAGCAGCGGTACCGGGTGTTGTGGCAGCGGCAGCACGGCTTGCCATGAACCAGTCTGCACAACCCGTAAAAAACCGCAGATATGCAGGCCCTCATGCCCATTGAAGAGAGCTCCATGGACAACCACCCGAACAAGCGTTACCTGCTGGCCATCGACAATGGAACCCAAAGCGTGCGGGCGTTGCTGTTCGATCTTCAGGGCAATCTGCTGGGCAAAGGCAAGGTCGAACTGCAAGCCTACTACTCCACCCAGCCTGGGTGGGCCGAGCAGGACCCGGATTATTACTGGGCCAAACTGGGTGAGGCCTGCCAGTTGCTGTGGGCGCAGACCGGGATTGATCGAACCCAGATTGCCGGCGTTTCCCTGACCACCCAGCGCGGCACCTTGATCAACGTCGACGCCCAGGGCAATGCGCTGCGCCCGGCGATCCTATGGCTCGACCAGCGCCAGACCGAGGTCGAAGGCGGCATCAAGGGACCCTGGGGCTGGCTGTTCAAACTGGTGGGTGCCCAGGCCACCGTGGACTATTTTCGCGCCCAGGCCGAAGCCAACTGGGTCGCTCGTCATCAGCCTGCAGTGTGGGCAGCGACCGACAAGTTTTTGCTGCTCTCGGGCTTTCTCACCCATCGCCTGTGCGGGCGCTTTGTCGATTCGGTCGGCGGCTGCGTCGGTTATCTGCCCTTCGACTTCAAGCGCCTGCGTTGGGCGGCGCCCTCCGACTGGAAATGGCAGGCCCTGGCGGTGCGCCCCGAGCAACTGCCCAGCCTGCTCAAGCCCGGCGAAACCCTGGGCTACATCAGCGCCACTGCCAGCCGCCACACCGGCATTCCCGAAGGGCTGCCGCTGATTGCCGCCGGTGCCGACAAGGCTTGCGAGGTGGTGGGCGCCGGGGTGGTGGATTCCAGCACGGTATGCCTGTCCTATGGCACCACGGCGACCATCACCAGCACCCGTTCGCGCTACCTGGAAATCGTCCCGCTGATCCCGCCTTATCCGGCAGCCGTTCCGGACCACTACAACTGCGAGGTGATGATTTATCGCGGTTACTGGATGGTCAGTTGGTTCAAGAACGAGTTCGGCCTGCGGGAAATGCAACAGGCCAGGGAGCAGGGGGTGGAACCGGAGCAACTGTTCGACGCCCTGGTCAATGCCGTGCCTGCGGGGTCCATGGGGTTGATGCTGCAACCCTACTGGTCACCCGGCATTCGCGAGCCGGGAGTCGAAGCCAAAGGCGCGATGATCGGCTTCGGCGACGTGCACACCCGCGCGCACATCTATCGGGCGATCCTCGAAGGCCTGGCTTACGCCTTGCGCCAGGGCATGGAGAGTATCGAGAAGCGCTCGAAGGTCTCCATCAAGCGCTTGCGCATCGCCGGCGGAGGTTCCCAGAGCGATGCGGCGATGCAGCTGACGGCGGACATTTTCGGCCTGCCTGCCGAGCGGCCGCATGTGTACGAGGCCTCTGGTCTGGGCGCGGCCATTTGCTGCGCCGTCGGGCTGGGACTGCACGCGGACTTTGCCACGGCAACGGCGGCGATGACCCGGGTCGGCGCGGTATTCATGCCCCAGGCCGAGGCGCATCAGACCTACGAGCGCCTGTACAAGGAGGTGTACCTGCGCATGTATCGTCAATTGAAACCGTTGTACCAAAGCATTCGCGAGATCACGGGTTACCCGGCTTGATGCGTTGAGCAACCCATGGCGCTATCGGAGAACTTTTTTGGCCGGATCGGACAGTGTCACGGCCTGCAAAAACAAATGTGCTACGCTGCAATCAATGATTTCATTGATTGCAGGAGGGCGCCATGGCGAGCATCACAATTCGAAACCTTGACGATCAGATAAAGGAACAACTGCGCATTGCCGCAGCTCATCATGGTCATTCCATGGAAGAGGAGGCTCGTCTGATCCTGGGGCGGGCGTTGTCACCCGTGCGGCGTGCTGGTGGCTTGGGGAGTCGTATTCACCAGCGATTTTCCGGTGACGCTGGAGTAGAGCTAAACCTGCCATCACGACATGAAAAAGCGACTGCGGTGGACTTGTCTGAATGATCTTGCTCGACACGAATGTTCTCTCGGAGTTTATGCGCGTCGAACCTGATTCAAAGGTTCTGGATTGGGTCGATTCGCAGCCGGCGATGGAGTTGGCCATCAGCGCGATCACTGTCGCGGAAATTCTGCACGGCATCGCTCGACTTCCGGTTGGTAAGCGCAAACAGAAACTGGAATCCCATGCGATGGCGATGTTCGAGGAGGATTTCGCCGGACGCATTCTGCCGTTTGATGCTCACGCTGCGGTGGAGTATGCGGCGCTGGTAGCAGGCGCAGAGGCAAGTGGTCGAGCGGTTTCGATGGCTGATGCGCAAATCGCCGCCATTGGCCGAAGCCATGGGGCGGCGATTGCCACGCGAAACGTGCGGGACTTCGAGTTTTGCGCAGTTGAAGTGATCAATCCGTGGGATGCCTGAACTTCACAGGCCCTCAGACCATTTCTTCGCAACGCCCCCTGGCACAACCCCGTTCCCACAAGGATGGGTGTCGTTCATTGAGCTTGTGAACGACGTACACTTTGTGGGAGCGGCGGTGCTTGGCGAAACGATCTTCCATTGACCGCAATCGCGTAATCAAACGCGGAAGTGGCTCACCATCATCTGCAACTGACCACCCAGGCGCGCCAGTTCGACACTGGACTTGGCCGTCTCGTCGCTGGCTGCGGCGGTCTGTTCCGACACGTCGCGCACGTTGATGATGCTGCGGCTGATCTCTTCGGCCACGGCGCTTTGCTGTTCGGCCGCGGCGGCGATCTGCTGGTTCATCGACTGGATGTTCGACACCGTGCGGGTGATGTTCTCCAGGGACAGGCCAGCCTTGCGGGTCAGGGCGACACTGCTGTCGGTCAGGGTGCGGCTGTTGTTCATCACCGTCGATACCTGCTGGGTGCCGTTCTGCAAACCGGCGACCAGGCCTTCGATCTCCTCGGTGGATTTCTGCGTGCGCTGGGCCAGCCCGCGAACTTCATCGGCAACCACGGCAAAGCCACGACCGGCTTCACCGGCGCGAGCGGCTTCAATCGCTGCGTTGAGGGCGAGCAGATTGGTCTGCTCGGCGACGGCCTTGATCACGTCCATGACGCTGCCGATCTTGTCGCTTTCCTGTTGCAGCACACTCATGGCTTCGGTGGAACGCGCCACTTCGCTGGCCAGGCGTTCGATCTGCGCAATGGCTTCGTTGACCACCTTGTCGCCTGCACGCGCTTCGCCATCAGCGGCGGCGGCCGCTTGCGAGGCCTGTTCGGCATTGCGCGCCACCTCCTGCACAGTCGCGGTCATCTCGTGCATGGCGGTGGCCACCTGATCGGTCTCGACCTTCTGGCTGTTGACGCCGGCGCTGGTTTGCTCGGTGACGGCAGACAGCTCTTCAGCGGCGCTGGCAATCTGTGCGACGCCGTCGCGGATGCCGCTGATCAGTTCACGCAGGGTCACGCCCATGCGCGCGATGCCTTGTTGCAACACGCCCAGTTCATCGCGGCGAGTGACCTTGATGTCTTGGGACAGGTCGCCTCCGGCGATACGCTCGACCACCGCCAGGGTTTCCCGCAGCGGGCCGGTGATCTGCCGGGTAATGAGCACGGCGGCAATGATGCCCACCAGCAGCGCCAGCAGGGTGCTGATCAATTGCAGGGTGCGCGCCTGTGCGCTTTCGACGTCGCGGCGGTCGAGCTGGATTTGATACAGCTGATCGCTCAGGGACACGATGGCCGCGCCTTCGTCGGTCATTTCCTTGCGCGCCTGAACCGCCTCACTGCTGGCATTCTTGTAAGCCTGCAACGCACTGCGGTAGTTGCCCAGCGCGGTTTCCAGCTGACGCAATGCGTCGAGCTGAGTCTCGGCGAAATGCACGTTGAGCGGTGTCAGGCTGGCAATCGCGGCGTCCAGTTGGCCGAGCGCTTTTTGTTCGGTCTCGGCATTGGTGGTGGCGGTGTAGCCGCGCACTTCGTAGCGGGCCAACAGGAAGGCTTCCTTGGCCGCAGTGATGGCCTGGAACTGTTCAAAGCGCTGGTCGCCGGGCGGCATTTGCTGCACGCGCGTGTTGATGGCATTGATCAGCGAATTGGCGATTTCGGCGTTGGCGCCCATGGCGTCGCGCGCGCTGTTGCCGGAGCGGTAGGCACTGCGCATCTTGTTCAGGGACGTTTTGTAGGCGTCGATCTGAGCGCCTTGCTCGCGCAGCAGCTTGAGGTTTTCCGGGCTCTTGAATTTCACCAGCAACGCTTGTTGCTGGGCGGAAAACGCGTCAAGGGTGGTCTGCACATTCTGCGCGGCGGTTTCGTCGCCGTTGGTCAGCATGTATTGCAGGCGCACCACTCGCAGCTTGGTCAGGCCAGCGTTGAGCTGGGTGATGTCGCTCATCCAGTTGCTGCGGTCAATCAACCCGCCCAGGCTCGTCCAGCCGGTCAGGGCGAGGACACAGGTCAGTGCCAGGACCAGGCCAAATCCCAGGCCCAGTTTCAGGTTTACGCTGATGTTGCCGAACCAGCTATTCATCACAATTCCTCCAGGAACGTTGTGTTTCTTGATCGTCGTTAGGCTGGAAGATTGTTGTTTTTGAGAGCCAGCAAAAAATGGGTAGCAGGGGGGTATCGGCAGCTTGACTGGTAACTGAAGGTCAAAAGATCGCAGCCTCGTTTCACTTGGCAGCTCCTACGAGGGAGCCCGCCGCGGGCCTGCTGTAGGAGCTGCCAAGTGAAACGAGGCTGCGATCTTTTCTTAAGCTTTTTTTCACATTCGTTTCACCCCCTGCCAACGCCCCACTCTCTAACTTCGCGGCATCAAATGAAGATGATGCATGCCGGGGAGGCGGCCAGATGTGGAATTAAGACTGAGTCTGTTGGGCATAAAGCGCTCCATTGATCTGAGCGGGCTGACCCGTTATCGAAATACGCTCGTGGTCCTGGCGTCTGCCCTGCTGGTGATTCCGTTGACCCTCTGGCTGTTGGCACCCGCCGCCGTACCTGACCTGGCCCATGGCAATACTGCTGGCGCCCGGGCATTGCTCGATGGCTGGGCCAAGGGCGACATGATCGTCCTGGTGCGCCATGTCGAGCGTTGCGATCACTCCAGCGCCGCGTGCCTGAGTGGCAACGACGGCATCACCGCGCGCTCGCGCAGTGTCGCGGTGGGCGTCGGCGCGCAGTTCGAACAGTTGGGGCTCGACAAAGCGGACGTCTACAACAGCCCGATGCTGCGCACTGCGCAGACGGCCGGGTACATGTTCAACCAGGTGGGCGCCGGTGAAGAGTGGTTGATCAATTGCCGGGGCACCATGCTGCAGGATGCATTGATGCACAAAGTCCCGGGCCGCAACCTGATTCTGGTCACCCACAGCGAGTGCATGGCGCAGCTGGAAAAAGACCTCAAACTGCCCGTCTCGACGCTCGGTTACGGCGCGTCGCTGTTCATCTCTGCCCAAGCCTTTACCGTCCCGCGCATGCTGGGTTTCGTAGAAGCGTCCGACTGGCGCTCGGTGACCACCCAATGAGCCGATCCATGCGCTTCCATGCCTTCAATTTCGGTATCCCGCTGGCCCTCGCAGTCGCGGTGTTCCTGCTGTTCGACCTGACCCGAATCGACATCGCCTTCAATGATCTTTTTTATGACCCGGTCAGCCAGACCTTCCCGCTGGACCATGTCCACCTGTTCGAAAAAATCACCCATAAATGGGCGCGCATCATCCCCAACTGGACCGGTGAAATCGCAATCATAGGCGCCTTGCTGTCCTTTTTATGGCCGCGCCTGAAGGCTGAAAAGCATGCGAAGCTCATCCGCTTCATGGAGAAAATCAAGCTGGCCCCGGTGCTGCGATTTGCCACCAGGCACCGTCGGGATTTCCTGTACGTGGTGTTCGCGTTTTCCATCAGTACCGGCGTTATCCACTACCTCAAGGGTCACACCAGCGTGTACTGCCCGATTGAAACCACCCAGTACGGCGGCAAGATCGAGCACAAGGAGTGGTACCAGAACTTCGACCTGCTCAAAGTCGCGGGTGACGGGCGCTGCTGGCCAGGCGGGCATGCCTCGGGTGGTTTCACCATGCTGGCGCTGTACTTCGTGGCGCGTCGTTATCGCTGGCGCTATTCCAAGGCGCTGATGTACGGCTCGCTGGCACTGGGTTTCGTGTACGGCACCACCCGAGTCCTGCAAGGGTGGCACTACATGTCCCACACCTTCTGGGCCGGGATCTTCGTGTGGCTGGCCTGCCTGCTGACGGCGCTGGCGTTCTACGGTCGCGCGCGGCTGGAAGTGCCAGTGGCGCAGGCGCGATCACCCGAGGCGGTGCTCTCGCCAGCAAGCTCGCTCCCATAACCCCCCGTAGGAGCTGCCAAGTGAAACGAGGCTGCGATCTTTTTTCCCGCAGACAAAAAAAAGCCCGCGGGAGGGCGGGCAAACCGTAGTTTCTTGAATGAGCGAGGCCAATGTACCGGTTGCCGCCGTGCAGTGGGGTGAAGAAAAATTCATCCGCACTGCACACTGCTCATCAAGTTCAGAAGTCGTCCTCAGGGCCTGGGCTGGATCAATTAGCAGTGACTCCACGCTTTCGCAGGCTTAGCGCCCGTCGCAGATGCGCTCACGCAAGGGGCTTGGGTCATCCGCCCAGTAAGCCGGGTTATCGCGAATTTGTGGCTTTATGCTAGCATCCTGGCGCGTAGCGGAATGTCGGCGCGCCCAGGTACCCGGTTAAGGAAGACCATGTTGAGACCCATCAGAGCCCTGCGAACGCTGGGCCGCCTAATTACTCGCGGTGTGTTGCTTGTACTGCTGTGCAGCGCGTTCGGGGTGCAGGCCGACCAGGTGATCGGGCGCTTCAATTCGGTGGCCGGGCCTTTCAGTCACATGGAAACCCCCGCTGGCCAAGCGTACTTGAGCCTGCATGAGCGCAAGATGCAGGTGCAGCTGCCGGACGACTGGCGTGAAAGCACCGTCGAAACCACGATGGAGCTGGACGGCGACACGGCGGTGGTGATGAGCTATCGCACCGCCCGGTGCGACTCCCAAACCGCCTTGATAGTGATCTCCGGGAAGACAGTCTGGGGCCCTTATCGACTGGGGGGCTGTGACGACGTGCTGGCTTTCCAGCGCAGTGAGGACGGCAAGAGTTTCGTCGCCATGCGGATGGATGACCGACGCTCCGAGGCCTGGACCTATTCCTCGAGGGACAAGAATTTCCGCGGGCCGATGAAGGTCGACCTGCCGGGGCTGCTGCAAGGCCTGTCCAAGGCCCGGCCGGCGGTTGCCGCCGCACCCGCACCCAGGCCACCAGTGGCCTCCAAGCCTGCGCCGGTGCCCACTGCCGCAGCGACCTCCGCGGCCACTGCGCGCGCCGAGCCTTCCGCGCCGCCGGCGCCCAACCCCAAGGTGAGCGTGCCTGCCCCAGTACCCAAGCCGGCGCCCAAACCGCCGGCCAAGGTGCCGATTCCTTCCCAGCTGCCGCAACCGGTGGCTGATGCGGTCGTCAAACATGCCCAGGCCAGTACGCCACCCAGGCGCCGGGTAGAGATCAACCTGATCTCCAGGATGGAGACCGAGTCGTGACCAGCCTGACACTGCTCCAGCGATTGGGTCCCCGTGCGCGGCGCCGCTCGCTGGCCAATGCGTTGATGCACTGGCTTCGCAAAGACAAGAACCCCCTGCCACGGCGCCAGGAACGTGTGCTGGTCCTGGTGATGCTAAGCCTGACGCTGCTGTACCTGATGGTCGAAATGGGCTTCAACGCCCGTTTGCTGGACGTAGTCGGCGGCCTGGCCAGTCAACATCAAGTGGAGTCCATTGAGGTCTACGGACGCTTGATCGCCGGCACCGCGGTGGCCCTGCTGGGGTTGGGCTCGGTGCTGAAGAAGAGTTTGCGCCTGGGCTGGAGTCGTCTTCGCACGACGATCTGGGCGGTCCTGGTGATCGTCGGCTGCGTGGGTACTACGTACTTTGCGCAGTTGGCGCTGGTCAATCACCTGGTGGATCGCTCGACGCCCGATGAGCGCGCGCGTGCGGCCTTGGGCGTGCCGATGACGTACTTGATGGTGCACCAGGATTTCGGCCTGACGGGTCTGGACCTCACGACCGAGGATTTGCAGCGCCCCGAGGGCAAGACCCTGCTGGCGACGCTCCCCATTATGCTGCTGTCGAAGGATCACCTGACGGAGAGCATCAAGCCGCAGGCGCAGCCGTTCTTCGAGTTGTTCGCCGAAACCGTGCGCGGCGATGCCGAGGTTAATTATCGCCGCTACCAGGAGTCCCTCGCCGAGCTGGATGACAGCTTTCGCCAGTACCAGCAGGGCAGCCGGCGCTACCTGGAGGCGATCAGCGCGGCTTCCATCGCCCGGCACCAGCAGCAGGCCTGGAGCGATTACGTGCAGAGCCTCAAGCAACGCAACCGCCGCCTGACCCCCAACAATGTACCGAACCGCCATGCCAACACGGTCCGTCAGTCGCTACGCGAGAAGGGCATCGCGGTGGCCGACGATTGGCGCCCCAACGACCGTGCGGGCTTCAATCGCGCCGTGGCCCGGCGCGTGCAACAGGATGCCCGTAGCGCTTATGCCGCAGGGTTGGAGTCGATCGGCCGCTGGATCGAGCCGGGCTTGCCGCGCGGGCAGTTTTTTGCACAGCTGCCGATCCAGAACAAGTGGCGCGACGCGTTGCACTTGCCGTACTTGATCACCTTGCAACCCGACCTGTCGCCCAGCGACTTCGAGCAAACCGTGTACCGGCCGACCATCAGCTTCGATGCCAGGCAACTGATAGACGATCGCTTGGTCGACCCGCAAAACTACCGCGACAGGGGCGAAAAGGCGCAGATCGGTCGTGACAGCTACCGAGCGCTGATTGTGCCGATGATCGCCCTGTTGTTTTCCCTGCTCGGCGCCTTCACCCACATATTCAAGTGCCTGGGCTTTTTCACTCGGGCGCTGTGTTACGTCCCGCCAAGGCTCTACGCGGCCGCCTTTGTCGGTTATGCGCTGGTGGTGCTGACGGTGCCGATGCTCTGGACCAACAAGGTGACCGAGCAGCGGCTGTTTCTCGACCTCAAGCAGCAGAACGGCTCTGTACTGGGGCCCATGGGCTGGATTATTGCCCACAGTGTGCAGTGGACGGCCCAGGTCCAGCCGGTGTTTTACCCGCTCAACGAACGGGTGCGCCTGCACCTGCTCGGGGGCTTGACCTACGGTTACCAGCCTCAATGAATGCTCATGTTCAGTCTCGAAAGGAGTCGCCCTTGTCGCGCGCACTTGCTGTATCCACCCTGTTGCTCGCCTGTACCGGTTTGTTGTTGAGTGGTTGCCAGAACTCGCCCATGGGCAGCACGGCGGTCGGCGGCGTGCTCGGTTGCATTGGCGGTGCCGCGATTGCCGCCGGGACGGGTGGCAACCCTGGCACCGGTTGCGCCATTGGCGCGGCCCTGGGCGCGCCGACAGGTTACTACGTGGGTCGTCAGAAGGACCTGGAAAACGCCCGTCAGGCCAAGGCGGCCATCGAACGCCAGTCGAGTGATGTCGCGGTTGTGCAGCTGACAACCCGCCAGGAAGCGGTACCCGCGGACAAGCGCAATGACGTCGGGGCCGCCAGTGTCGAAAGCATGGACTCGATGCAGGTCAACGTGCCGCAGGCCCTGGTGAAAAAGCGCGACAACCGCCTCAAGCAGCCTCTGTCGCAAGTGGGTAACTACGTGTCCAGCGCCAGCAGCAAGGCCAACATTGTGGTCACCACCCGCAGCAAGAGCGACTTCAACTACATCGTCGCCAACATCAAGAAGGGTTACACCGGCAAGGTCGCGCCAGACAAGGTGACCTACGAGTACCGCGAGCTGACGCGTGGCACCCAATCGGCGATCCAGGTGATGCCGAGCGCCCAGGTGTAAACCTGATTCAAGGCTGTGTAGTGTGGGAATGACCTCATGCGTCAACCACTGCCGAAGATTTCGGTTTTCAGGGATGTGGTGATAGATCATGAGCGCATACAAGCCGGATTCGCTCACCATCAACGTATCCTGAATTTCACCGTGGTAGTTCAGCCGAAGAAAACGATACTGGTCAGTGTCGAGCTTGCGAATGAGGCGCTCAACCTCCGGACGCCAATCAGGGTGGGCGGAACCGTATGGGTTGGCGTACCGGCTAGTTGGACCCCGGCGCATCCGAGGATGCCCACATACGGCCCGCCCATGACAGGCAGGTGCGACACAGACGCTGTTGCGGGTTGCCAGTCAGCACACGGAAGCGGTGTGAGACCTCCAGGTCCTCTGACGCCCAGTTGCATCACCACCAGGGACAGTTAACGATCAGTGTGTCGGTACGACTATCGCGCTTCTGTCTGCGAGGATAGTCGTCATCGACAAATTGCCTGTCGGCGCTTTTTGGATGTACTCGCTCCACCCAACCACCATCGGACGCCGGCGTTCGATGTTGTCCGCTCGAAGTACGCGTTTTTCTCTGAATTTCAGGAATGCATTTCTACCAGAAAAAAGACGGTCTGAACGTAATCCCTAACTAAGCCAGACCCAGGGGGGCGGTAGCGATTGGGATTGATCGGGAGCGATTGGGATTAATGCCGGCGTGGTTTAACTGCTAAATCAATGTCTGCCCTTCCTGAGCGCGCCAGGGACTGATGCATACTTGCAAAGATCTGTTACGAAACAAACCCACTGTTAGCCCGCACGCGGCGAAGCGCTTCAGGCGTCATCTCGTGGGTTGCGGGATTCAGTCCGAGGCTGTCAGTGGTTGCAGGGAAGGAACGCTCGCGATACCCTTTCGCCGTCGCTGCAAACTCAGCGACCGGGTGTGGTAACCCGAGTTCAAGGCGCAACAGCGCCCCATCACGTTTGCCGGCGTTTTTTTATGCCAGCAAGCGCGAGTTATGGCGGCTGTGCGTGGGACGCCCTCGGGCGTGCCGGTTTCCTTGATACCCGGTTTACCACCCTGCGCACAGCTGTCACCCTTTCGTGTGGTAACGAACGTGGCAGCTCCTCGTATCAAGGAGTTGGATAATGCGCAGAATTAAACCGTACGAAGTTTGGCTTCCCCCTCTTCGCAGTTCCCAGTTGCGTAACGCCCCACCATCCACCCTCGGCCACTGCATCTCCCTCTCCGGAGGTGGCAAATGACCGACAGTCCCGAACTCAGAACCATCGGCTTCACTCCCGCGATCTACCTCGGTAATCAAGCAATGTTTCACGTCATTGGTGGCGTGCCCATTGGTGATGCGTTGTCGATGGCTTCCGATTTTCTTTGCCTTGCCAAATCGCTGACTGAGGATGCGGCTTATGCGAAGGACAATGGGCGCCATGCTTGGGCTGCGCATTATTTGGCGGCTATGGGTAAGGCGTTGGTTGATGATTCGTTGAAGGTTTTGATGCGGGAGCGGGAGGATTCTGGGGATTAGTCTGAAGGTGGGCTTGCGATGGTGCTGGGTCATTCGGATTTGTTGTGGATGATCTGGCGCTTTCGCGGGCAAGCCCGCTCCCTCAGGAGGTGGTGTTATGGGAGTGGGCTATTGTTCGCTGATTAGCAATTTATGTGGAGTGAGGCAGGGTGTCTTGGAGGTCGTGGGGATTGGCGTGGCTGCTCGAATCTTCAGGCTCGGGATACCAACGGGACACCAAAGCGCCTGGAATTCAAAATGCATCTGCGGAGGCCAATGGCCTGAAACCCATAATTGCACTGAATTCCAGGCACAAAAAAAGACGTCCGTAGACGTCTTTTTTCGTTGATTTGGTGGGCCGGGGTAATTTGAATCCGTTCAGTAAGATATTGATTTATAACATTAATATCTGTTTTTATTTTTGATTGGAATACCAATTGGAATGCCTTGAAGAAGCGCGGTTCACCGCTGCTCAAGAACCTTGATCAAGGTTGACTGACTTCCTCAGGGCGTGAAGCAGCGATCGAATATCCAAATATTAAGGGGTGATTCAGCTATCTCTGGAATCCGTCCAGTAGCGCTTGCTGCTGCTTTTTACTCTGCCCCAAAGCAGTGATTTCCAAGGCTGAGGTTTGCAAGCTACCAGCGAAGCTCTCTGTTAGATGGCGGATGCTCGCTACGCTGCCGTTAACCTCAGGTGTGACCGTACTTTGCTCCTCGGTAGCGCTTGCGATCTGGGCGTTCATATTCGAGATACAAATCACCCCGTCGCCAACCAGTCTTAGGGCATTCACCAGCTCCTCGAACAGTTCCCCAAGCTGCTCGGAGAGCTTTCGCGACAGCATCATAGTCCGCGCAGCGGTAGCAGTACCGCCGCAGTCCTCCGGCGCTGTTCGACCAGGCCAAGGGCAACTACCTGCAAACCCCCGTGATGCCCCCACAAATAATGCTATTTCTGGCTATTTAACGCAGGCAGGGCTCGGCAGAATACTGCCTGATGTTTAAAGGCTCAAGCGCATAGATAAGTCTATGGCTTTTATATTTTTAGTTATCGCGCCCATTGATATGTAGTCGACCCCAGTATCTGCGATAGCTACCAATGTACTTTCATTGATTCCGCCGCTGGCCTCAAGCCGGGCCTGTCCGTTGTTGAGTCGAACGCCTTCACGCATGTCATCCAGACTCAGTTCGTCGAACATGATTAAATCCGCTCCACCTCTCAGTGCTTCTTGCAGTTCGCCCAGGTTTTCGACTTCGATCTCTACCGGTCTACCTGGTGCAATGCGTTGTGCAGTATTGATAGCTTCGAGAATACCACCGCAAGCTGCAATATGATTTTCTTTGATGAGGAAGGCGTCGTAGAGACCAATGCGATGATTATGGCAACCACCGCAAGTGACGGCGTATTTTTGTGCGAGCCGAAGGCCAGGGATAGTCTTTCGAGTGTCGAGCAACTTTACGTGAGTATGCGAAACTTTATCAGCTAGCCGCCGGCATTGTGTCGCGACGCCCGATAAAAACTGTAAGTAGTTCAGCGCGGTTCGCTCACCGGTCAATAAAGAGCGGGCAGGGCCCTCTAAATGTAATACGGTTTGATTGGGTTCCGCGCGATCTCCATCCTTAACGTTCCACTTCAGGATGACAAGCGGATCCAGTTGGCGAAAGACGGCCTCCACCCACGACACACCACTGATGATGCAAGGTTCTCTAGTAATGATTTTTGCACTGGCCAAGCGAGCGGACGGTACAAGTTTCGCGGAGATGTCACCACTTCCGACATCCTCCAATAACGCCCTGTGTACGTTTTCATCGATCTCGGAACCCAAGCCCGTCAGTTCTATATTTTGCATTCCAGCCCACCTGAATCAATAAATAACGAAATATCAGCTCGCCATGCCCAAGCGCAGAATCCAGACGAGCATTGCACCTGAGCATGGCTATCAATCAAAAGTTATAGACATATCCAATGATGAGTCGGTTCTCATCGGCCCCATCTGTATAAGTGGAGCGATTGATTGCATTCCTCCATCGGAATGAAACATTTTTAAACGCACCACTTTGGACTACGTAAGTGATATCAGAACTTCTTTCCCATTCCTCACCGTCGGAACCTTCCGCCCTGAGCGCCTTTGCCTTCACTGTTTTAATATTCGCGGGATCGACGTTTTCTCCTTTCGCATAACGCAGATTCCATGTCAGGCCAGGCAAGCCGAGGGTGGCAAAGTCATACGAATATCCGGCATACCAGACGTCTTCATTTGCAAGAGCGAAGTTGCTCACCAGCATTTCACCAAACAGATAGGTGTCCGTACCGTTTACATACGGGTATGCAGTCGCGCCGGATGCCGCTTGATAACCCACACTCAAGGTGTGTCCCATGGCCGAATAGCCCGCATTGCTACTGATCGTCCGATTATCCACTTTTCCCAGTAGTTTTTTGCCACTTTCTTGACCTTCAAAGTATCTGACTTCAGCAAACACGCGACCTATGGACAAGGGCTTGTTGAACTTTAAGCCGACGTAATCCCGCCGAAACAAGTTCTCCAGATCGCTGTACTGATACGCCACATTGAGGGAAGGAAGAAGTTGATAGTCAAATCCCGCATATGTGTAGTGGTCACTGGTGATGGCAGAAGAGTAGCCGCCTTGTTGAGAACTGGCAGACAGATCTTCAGAGTCGGTTGAGTCACGCTGCTTGACGGAGTCGACTTGACCAAGAGTCGCAGTCAACGACGTGATATCCTTTGATGATAGTTGCACGCCGTTAAACACTTGTGGCAAAAGTCGTGTATTGTTTGAGGCCAGTAAGGGAAGAACTGGATTCAAACCGCCAACTCTTAACTCACTCTGAGCGATTCTGGCCTTCGCCGTCAGTTCAAGCTTCGAGTAATCATCATAGGCACGCCGATCGCTACCGCGAGATAGAAGTCCTGTGCCCGATCGGTCGGGGCTGGAGTCAAGTTTGAGCCCCAACATGCCAAGCGCGTCCAATCCAAAACCAACAGGTCCGTCGGTAAAACCGGACTGGAGATTAACGATGAAGCCCTGAGCCCACTCCTCTCGCTTGGAATCAGTGGCCGTCGAGTCTCTGAAGTCGCGATTGAAGTAGAAATTTTTTAGTTCAAGATTGCCTTTGCTATCTTTCAAGATGTCCGCCGCCGCAAAAGATGGGGCGAAGGGTAATGTGATAAGCAGAGCAGGCATCAGCGTCTTACATGTTTGTTTATTCATTGTCACCCTTCCTTATTTTTATTATTCACAGGTGTTCGCCAGGCCTATTGACCTTTGGCAGCTAGCCAGCCCTCTTGGGAATTCCGCATGCACGTATGTTTTTACCTGGCCTTATATATACGTGCGTTTTCGAGCATGGCGATCGCCAACATACGCAGCGTGCAAAAAAGTTGTGGCCGCCATCTAACCGCACGATAGGAGCAGCCACAAAATTTATTACCATGCTAAGTACACGAAATGCCCTATAACGTTTGTTCGAGGGGTAAACCTTCGCCAGGACTTTCGTTAAATCTTGAAACTCTCCAACGAAGCTGGATGGAACAGCTCTTCAGGCTGAAGCAAGCGTGACGACAGGCCTTCGGCGTGGTGGCGTTCCAGGAAGCGACTGAGTACGTGGCGGTTAGCTTCGAAACCATAGGACCAGAAGTCTTCACCGAGCAACTGGCGCGCCGCTCTTAACTGATCCTCGATAAACGGTAACGTTACCTTGGTGGCGGAGGTGTCGCTCAATTTGTGCAGCGCTACGGACTTGGACTTCTCGAATGCTTTGGCAACGGCCCCGGGTAACCAAGGGTGCTGCTCGGCCAACGTGCGCCGGATCCCCAGCACGTGCATGATCGGGAATAGCTGAGTGCGGCGATACCAGTCCGAGGCCGCTCCCTGAGGATCACGATAGAGATAGCTGACCTTAGGATGGCCCTGGGTGAAACAGGAAGGTGCACGTGGACCGATCACGGCATCCAGCTCACCAGAGGCGAGCATGCCAGAAAGCGTTTCAGTCTCCGGTGCGTTCTCGACGATTACATCCGCCGGCAGCTTCAGAACAATTTTCTCCAGACGCCCGGTCTCTTCATACCCGCCACGGACCCAGGTGACGTCAGACGCTTTCAAACCATGGTCTTCTTCCAGGAACAGTCGAACCCATACGTTCGCTGTCAACTGGTACTCCGGCACACCGATACGTTTGCCCTTGAGGTCTGCCGCGGACTCGATTCCGCGATCATTGCGGATATAGATCGAGGTGTGTCGAAACGCGCGGGACGGGAAGACGGGGACAGCAATATAGGGACTGGTGCCAGCCGCGGTTTTAACGCTGTAGCTGCTCAACGATAACTCGCAGATGTCGTAGTCAGCATGGCGAAATGCGCGAAAGAAGATCTCTTCGGGATCTTGCAGCATAAAGATCGGGTCGACCCCATCGATCTGTACTTCGCCGTCCACCAATGGTCGGATACGATCGTAGTTGCCCACAGCAATAGATAAGTTCAACTTGTTCATGATGGGTTCTCGCAGGATTGAGTATCTTCAACATTCACACCCAGTGTGATGTCGCGTTGTTCTTCGCTGGATCGCAACATGGCGAGACAGATCTCCAACGTGTCACGAGCCCACTCGCCGTCATGCAACGGAGTGACCCCGTAGAACTGCGCTAGATACAGTTCGTCTATGACTTCGGAACGCGGCACCGTTGGCCGCTCAAGCATCATTCGATCACGACTATGCGGCCGGTAAATCATGACGGCATCCGCCATTGGCCTAAGGTCGCCACCTTCGCACGACACAATAATCGGGCCGAAATGCTGGAAGGCCGTCGCGTCGTCGGTAGGGGAGGGGCTGACGTAGCGTGTGCCGCCATAAGTGCCCTCAGCCTTGAGCCGCGCCTCCTCATCCGCCGTTTGCACCTGCTGCAATAACCGACGTGCGCCGCCGTAAGCTTCGGGGTTTTTGGGCTTGCCCATTTCTCCAACCCAGTCCATCCACTCGTCGGAGTCGAAGTGTCCGTAGCCGTTGTAGGTAATGGAGGCGAATGCCCCATTCTCGAACCATAAAGTGGCTGTGTAGGCGCCTTCAGTAGGCCGGGCGGGGTCCCAGTTACCCACTGCCGCGCGGACACGGGTCGCGCGACTGCCAGCCAGCAAACGGACCACGTCTACTTGGTGGGCGGCCTGGCTGAATACTGCTCCGCCGCCTTCAGCGGTCGAGAGTTCTTCCGGGCGGCGAGGACGCTGCAGGTAGTCGGTGTAGTTCAACGCTTGAATCATCTTGACCGCGCCGAACTCGCCACTACCAATCAGCTCCCGGGTACGCAGGTACGGGGTATCGAAGCTGTGGCAATGCCCAACGATCAACTTCACACCCGCCTCGGCGCAATCGGCGATCATCCGGTCGCACTCGTCCAACGACAACGCCATGGGTTTTTCGACCAGCACGTGCTTGCGGTTAGCCGCAGCTATACGGGTGTGTTCGGCGTGAAACTGATGTGGGCTGGCGATGTATAAGGCGTCGACATTGCTGTCGGCTGCCAGGTCTTCGATGGTCTCGTATGCAGGCGCATCGAAATCCCGTTCGAATTGCCTGCGAGCTTGTTCACGAGGGTCACAGGCGCCCACCAACTGGACGCGGCGATCGGCCAGGAAGGTAGGCAGCATGAGGGTGAATGCCCGGCCCAGACCGACCACCCCCAGACGTAGCCGAGCCGTGGATTCAGCATGGCTGGCCATCACGTATGAACCTCGTAATCAGGCTCTGCGACTATGTTGGCATCATCCAGGGCCCATACGTAACGAGCTTGATAATCACGCCAGTCGATATCCTTGGACACGATCGCCTGGAACGAGCAGATTCTGGAAGGGATCGCTTTCTCACCTGTGCCAATAGCGGATTCACCCGCCTGAAAGGCTGCCAAGGCATCCAGCATGACCCGGCGGAACTCCACCACCGCCAAGTCACTGGCGCCCAAGCGCTCATCGGAGCGATCGGCGATGGGCCCCATGGTCACCCACATGGCGATATCCTGATTGGGGAAACCCTTGATGCCCGTAAAGTTGCCGTTTTTCATGGCTTCACGGTCCTGGAAAAAACGGTTCCCGTCGTTGCGTAGCGGTCGGTAACTGTCGTCCAGATCGATGCCGACTTGCTGGCCGAGAAACTTTCGCCAGGTCTCTGTTTCCGGAGTGTTATCGGGATTTCCCCAGGCCATGAAATAGAAGGCAGTGTGGGTGTCGTCGATGGGTACGTTGATATTCGCGACGTTGTACAAATTATTCGGTGGGATCAGTGCGGTGGCCGGGGCTACGAACACCGTAGAGCGTACATACTCGCTGGTGGCGGCATTCTGGATAGGACGGCGCAGAGCGGCATAGCGGAAGCCATAGCTGGTACGCTCGACTTGCATGCGCGGCGCTTTGTCCGTGGACGGTCTTAGCCAGTTTTTCGAGGTTGCTTCTGCCCCCCCGACCCGGGCTGGAACGAAGTCGGATGAGTGCAGGCTTGAGCTGTGTGCCGAGTCGATGGCGCCTTCCAGGATCTGCGCCCAGTTGCAGGGAATGATTGCCTTGGCGATGCTCACTCGAACATGCTCATGGGGTGCCCAGGCCGGCGGCACAAATTCGGGAATTGCGTCCTGTGGCCCCATGTAGGCCCAGACGAAACCGCCCCACTCGCGGGTTTTGTAGGCCGTGTGCTTGACCTTCTGACACATGTTGCTGGCGGCAGGCTCGGAAACCATTTCCACCACATTACCGTCCACGTCCATCTTCCAGCCGTGATACAGGCAGCGTAATCCCGAGTTTTCATTGCGGCCGTAGATCAGTGACACGCGGCGATGCGGGCAATACTCGTCCATAACTCCCACGCGACCATCGGTGTCGCGAAACACGACCAGGTCCTCGCCGAACAGACGGGCCCTGACAGGCGTGCCGTCGGGCTCGCTGACTTCTTCGAGCAAACACACTGGCGTCCAGTGACGGCGCATCATCTGGCCCATCGGTGCGTCGCCTTCGACGCGGCAGAGCAACAGGTTCTCTTCTGGGGTCAACATGTAATATCTCCAGCGTTCAACTAATCGTTTGTAAAAAAGGTCTCGCCTAGAGGTCGAGTACCAGCACGTCATTTCTGGCTCGGGAAACGCAAATCATGATCTGATCGTGCTGTTCGTCCTCACGCAGCACCATGTCGCGATGCTCGACGTCACCTTCGATCAGACGGGTACGGCAAGAGCCGCAGGTGCCGCTCTCACAAGAACTTGGCGCCCGGATACCGTTGTCACGCAGAACCTCCAGAATCGAGCGGTCGACGGGAATTTCGAGGTCGATTCCGCTCCGGCCAAGGGTCACCGAAAAAGGCCGGTTTTCGGCGAAGCGACTCTGGTCGACGCCGAAGCTTTCAAAATGTATGGAGCCGGGTGGCCAGTGCCCCGTCATGTCCAGCACGCTGTCCATCAATGGCCGGGGGCCACAGCAGTACACATGTGTACCGCTGCTCGGTTTGTCGAAAACAGGCCAGAAATCGTAAGCGTCTGCCCGATTGCCGAAGTCGTGGTGAATGACTACCGTGTTGGCAAATTCGGCCCCCAGCAGCTCATCCCTGAAGGCGGTGAGTTCCGGATTACGGGTGCAGTAGTAAAGTTTGAAGGGGAGGTCGGTGCTGGCCTTCAGGTGACGCATCATCGACAGGATCGGGGTAATACCGATGCCTCCGGCGACGAAGATGAACTGTCGGGCATTCTCGATCAGTTCGAACTCATTTTGCGGAGTTGCCACCGGTAGCAAGTCGCCTGCCTCGATATCATCGGCCATGCTCACCGAACCGCCTCGTCCGTTGGCGTCACGCTTGACAGCAATGACATAACGCTCACGCTCTTGCGGGTCGTTGCTCAATGAGTAATTGCGGATACTTCCGTTGGGCACCCTTACCCTGAGGTGCGCTCCGGCCGTAAAGGCGGGCAGAAGCATCCCCTGCGGGTGGGCCAATTCGAAGCGGAAAATGCCTTGGGCAATTTCGGTTTTGGCGATCACCTTGAGGCCAGTGAACCCATCATCGAGCTGTTCGGAACTACTCATCGCTGTTTCCTCATTACATCCGGTCGCGGGCTGAACACGCCCGCGCACCGAGAGTTGCATAGATATCTAACATTTTTTGGGCGTGATTCGGCCAATCAGACTGCTCGATCCTATTCGTCGGTAAGTGGCTTTTCGCTCAAGGCGTTAGCTGGCACCGCAATCAGAACCGCCATACCACCCGCCAGGACCAGGGCCCCGATTATCGTCAGTCCGATTGCGAGGCTGCCGGTGACTGTGTTGATCCAGCCCAGTCCGATGGGCGCACAGAACGCTCCGATCTGACCAAGAGAACTGATCGCCGAAATCCCCCCTGCGGCGGACTCATCATTAAGATAAGCAGGAGGAATCGACCAGATGATCGCTGCGGCACCGAAGTACGACACTGCAATCATTGCCAGGCAAGTAATTGAAATAATGGCCGAGTCCACAACGTGAGGCAGCAGGCAGGCGCCCAAGGCACCGAAGGCGATACTGAAAAAGAAGTGCTTGCGACGCTCCAGACGAATGTCGGAGCTGCGCGCAATGAGAATCATGGCGATCGCCCCCACGATGTATGGCACGGTGGAAAGCAATCCGACATGCAATACATCCTGGATGCCGGTGTTGCGGATGATGGTAGGCGTCCAGTAATTGAGGATCGTGCCACAGAGCGGCACGGTGGCCCAACCAGCAGCAAGGACGTATACGCGCGGATCCTTGAGCGCAGCCAGCACAGCATGACGCTTATCGGTAACGGGCTTCTTGCCTGCGCGGTCAGCGGCCAGCGCGTCGAGAATAATGGATTTTTCCTCGTCGTCGAGCCACTTGGCCTGCTCGGGTTTGTCCACCAGATAGAAATAGGCCATCACACCCATTACGGCAGCGGGAAGACCTTCCAGGATGAACATCCACTGCCAGTTTTTCATTCCCATGACGTCGACGAAATGCGTGAGTATCCAACCGGACAGGGGACCGCCGATGATTCCCGCCGCGGCGATGGCCAACAAGAAGCGCGAGGTGATGCGAGCACGCCTGGCACCTGGATACCAATAGGTCAGATAAAGAATGATTCCAGGCCAGAAGCCAGCTTCGGCAGCGCCCAACAGGGCGCGGGCAATGTAGAACTCAGTGGGCGTTGTCATGAACGCCATGGACGCTGAGATCAAGCCCCACAGCACCATGATCCGGGTGATCGTCAACCGGGCACCAATCTTTTGCAGGTAAAGCGTACTGGGTATTTCCAATGCGATGTAGCCGATGAAAAACAAGCTTACGCCGAGTCCGTAGGCAGCATCGCTCATGCCTAAATCGTGCTTCAGGTAAACCTGCGCGAAGCTGATGTTCACGCGATCCAGATAATTGAGAACCCAGGCCACGAAGATGAAGGTCATCAAACGTAGTGTGACTTTTCTATAGACCTTCTCGATGCGCTCATGGCTGCGCTGGAGAAGATGGGGCACGGCATCTGTAGCTGCTGTTGTTGTCATTGTGCACGCCTCGGACTTTGTGTAGCACGACCAAAGCCATGGGGGGGCTTGGTGTGCTTTTCTATTAGGTCTCTAAGAGAATATGGCGAATTTTCTTCTCTCGCAATCAAAAAAAGAACGATCTCTAAGTATTTTTTGATCTAGCGCATGTGTTGAGGCAACGCGTTATGCTTAGTATCGCTTACGCAGGTGATGAGATCGGACCTTGATATGACTGCACGAAAGCCTTTAGGCCACAAACAACCTGAAACCCAGGAAATACTCAGGCATTGGCACGATGTTGTACCTGATGACCGTCTGGCCCACCTGGTCAAGGATGCAACTCGCGCGCTGGTCAGAGCACTGCAGATGCGGTTGACCGAACACGACGTATCCTTTGGTCATTGGGCGTTCTTGCGGATCCTCTGGGAGACAGACGGATTGACCCAAAAACAACTCAGCACTCAGGCTGGACTGATGGAACCTACGACTTTCGCTGCGGTGAAGGCGATGGAAAAACTGGGCTACGTCGTCCGGCAGCAGATGCCGGATAACAAGAAAAATGTTCACGTCTTCCTCACCGATGAAGGACGGCGACTGAAGGATGTGTTGATTCCTCTGGCGCTGGAAGTCAACGAGGTGAGTGTGGCCGGGCTCGAGGAGCAAGACGTCGAAACAGCACGACACGTTCTATTGACGGTGATAGAGAATCTCGCAAACGCAGAAGCGAATTCCATCAATCCTTCCCATCGGGTGCCGTCAACGCGGGAGGTTGGGCGCATGATCAACGAGCGCAGCGAGACTGTTTGTCCGGATTAGTGTCGTGTCGCAAACCGTTGAAACGGCCTCAGTGCTCCAATCCGTCGGAATTGAATTGTTTTTTCACGCTCAGCCCTGGCGCATCTTCAGATTGCCTCGCCTCCTGGCATTACGCTTTTAGTACACCTGTGAACAGCGTCAGGCAGGCAGTACCTCACCTCCTGTTGAGTGCAGCAACCGGGGCTGCCTCTACACAACCTGCCTCCCATCGAAAAACTGTGCGCCTTCAACTTTGAGAATACCCAGCAGCATCTGCGCCGCCGGCGACAGGTAGGCGTTCCTGCGAGTGAACACGACGATGGTGCGTTTCATCGTGGTTTCCTTGAGCATGACCTCGCGAAGGTTCCTCCTGCCATTGACGTCTTCAAGTGTTTCCCGGGGTAGAAAGCAAAGCAGGTTTGTTGCACCGACCAAGCGTGGCAGCAGAGAAATCGAGGTGGTCTCGATCTGCACCTGAGGCAAGGGCAAGTTCCGCTCCTGGAACGCATTATCGATCCAGCGACGGGCTGAAACGGTGGTCGCCGGCAGCGCCCAGCGGTACTGACACAGGTCACGCAACTGATATCGGGCATTGAACAGCGGATGATTATGGCTAGCGACCACCACCGCTTCAGCGTCGAACAAAGCATGAGACTCCAGTATCGGACCCGTTTCATACTTCGAGCAAATCACCATGTCCAGCCGCCCAGAACAAAGGGACTCATGCAGGAAATCGTCCTGACCGATCACCAGGTTCAGCGTGATTGCCGGCGCATGGGAAAGCAATGTCGCAGTCAGGTGTGGCAGCAGGTGGTCCGCCATGGAAGCGCTGCAGCCCAAGCGAATGTTACCCATCATACCGCTGGCAAAATCGCGCACCTCACGTCGGGTCTCAGCGATGTTCTGCTGCAGCTGTTTGCCGCGCACCTTCAGTAGCTCCCCAACCGGGGTGAGTTTGATGCGTCGGCCGTCACGTTCGAACAGTCGCGTACCGAGCGACTCCTCAAGCCGCTGAATGCTTTTGGTCAGCGCCGGTTGGCTGCGGTTTAGCTTTTGCGCCGCCTGGCCCAGGTGGCCCAACTCGGCGATGGTTTCAAAATAGGTGAGGTCGCGCAGGTCCATATCCATCAACCAAAGTTATTAATTCATCAATATTAGAAAATATACTTGATCGAATAAGCTATCAATAATTGTCGCGCGTTGGCTGCACGCCAGTGCAATCGGGGCGACCAGCATTGGAGCGAAATACTTGTCCACTTCACCACGGCTTTTTCTGCATCCTTACTCCGCTCCGGTCCAATGGATAGCGCTATCACTGCTGGCCGGTGCCAGCGGTCAGTGGTTGAGGTTTCTGGAGGTGCCCGCCGGGCAGTTTCTGGGGCCAATGCTGGTGGCCATTGTGTTCGGTGTTTGCGGTGCGAGCATTCGCTTGCACCGCTATGCCTTCAAGCTGGGGCAGGGCTGCGTAGGAATGCTTGCAGCTCATTCGATGACCCTGGCGGTGCTGGTCTCGCTGGTCCAGTCCTGGCCGTTAATGCTGCTTTCAACCCTGCTGACGGTCAGCTTCAGTGCGCTGGTCGGGCTTGTGCTAGCGAGGGTCGGCGGCATCCCTGCCAGCACCGCCGCCTGGGGCACGGCACCGGGGGCCGCCTCGGCGATGGTCTCGATGTCCGATGAATTCGGCGCCGATTCACGGGTGGTCGCAACCATGCAGTATGCGCGGGTGGTGTGCGTGGTGATGATCGGTGCGCTGATTAGCCGCTGGCTGGGGGCATCTACCGGGGGGAGCGAAGTGCATGCCGCGAGCGCCGCATTGCAAAGCTTCAACCTGCTGAACCTGGGGCTCACATTCGCCACCCTTGTGGCCGGGATCGCACTGGGTAATCGGCTACCGGCCGGTACACTGCTGATGCCATTACTGTTGGGTGGCGCCTTGCAAGTGAGCGGCTTGTTGCACATCACCCTGCCAAGCTGGCTGCTCGCAACCGCTTATGGCGCGATCGGTTGCTACGTTGGCCTGCGCTTCGACCGCCCGACCATTAACTACGTCTGGCGACGTTTTCCGGCGATGATATTGGGAGCTGTGCTGATGATCACGCTGTGTGCGTTGTCGGCCTGGTTGCTGGCGGCGCTGCTCGACAAGGATTTCCTCTCAGTTTACCTGGCCACTAGCCCAGGCGGGCTGGACACCATGGCGATCATTGCGGTGGACACCCACTCCGACGTCGGGTTGGTGCTGGCGATGCAGACCTTGCGGTTGTTCGCGGTAATCATTACGGGGGCGTTTTTGGCGCGGTTGGTCATTCGGTTGGCGGGCCGTTCATAAGCAATCCTGACGGAGCAACATTCCTGGGGGCTTACAGCGCTCACCCTCAATTCAATAGCCTGGTTGCCCTCAGTTCCTGCAACCAGTCATTCCAGACCTGAACCTGAATAGACACAGATAATGTTGAGCAAATCGCTCTTTCTTACCGTACTACCCATGGTCATGGCGTTCGTCGCCGGTGCTGTCCTGCCGTTTCAGGCAACCACCAACGCGGCAGTTGGACGCGCCTTGGGGCATCCGCTCTGGGCGGCCCTCATCTCCCTTGTCATCAGCGCAATCGTGGTGATCGCTGCGCTGCTCATCCTCAAGGTGCAGGCTCCGGATATCGGCCGCGCCTTGCGAGGCGCCTGGTGGGTATGGATCGGGGGGATCCTGGGGGCGATCTATGTCGGCAGCGCGGTCGTTGTAACGCCAAAGCTGGGCGCCAGCGGCTTTATCATTCTGGTCGTCGTCGGACAGATCTTCATTGGACTTTTGATCGACCACTTCGGCTTGATGGGGCTTACCTCGAAACCCATCACATTCTTGAAGCTGATAGGCGCCGCGATGATTCTCGGGGGCGTCTTCCTTGTTCAAGGCTTGAGCGCGAATGCCGCCTCCCAGCCCAAGGAGTCCATTGTACAGCGGTCCATCCCGCAGTAAGGCAGCTACATCTCGATCTATGGCTAGTGGTGCTTCATCCGACTTGGCTGCACGCCGGCGGCGCTTTCGAAAGCGGACAGGATCGACAGCTTCATCGGCTAGCACACTAGTCGGGAGGTGAGCATGGAGATCAAAACTCAGGCGTTGGTAGACGTCCCCTAATTGTTTGCCGTAGTTTCATTATCTGCGGCCGTTGATCACCTTGCTCTGTGTTGATCAGCGCCTTTGCCAGCACCAATGCTGTCGTTCTGTACGGCCCTCCAGGGACCAGGTTCTACTCGCGTAAAGCACAAAGCCAATATTGCTTGTGCAAGACACATAGATCTGAATAACTGCTTTTGGCCGATTCTGTTGAATAAGTCGTTTTTCTCAAATTGCCAAAAGACTGATTGGTGAATGCGCCTTTTTTGCACGTTGCTACGTGAAATCCGAGTCCGGAAGCCTCTGCCAAAAGTAAAGATTTCAATCTCGGACGCGTACTTTTCTGCTGCGCAAACCATAGCCGACTTTTTCAACAGATTCGACCCAAAGCAGACCTTCAGGGCACGCAACTATTGGCCGAATTCTGCCTGTCCTCAAGGTTGTCCATCCATACGATGGGCTATTGCAACGATTAGAACTCCTTCTCTCACAGAAGGTATTCCCCCATTTTTGGCGTGCTGTGCATAACCTCTCTTAGTGCGTCCAATAAAGCGGAAGCGGCAGGTGACAATGTAGCGTCTGCTAGTCGGGAAACACCGATTTGCTCCAGAATTAGAGGTTCGAAAGCCGGGAGGCGAATTAGCTCCTTACTGTGTGCGGGGTCAGAAATAACTGATTGAGGTAATATTCCAAGAAGATCGGTCTGTTTTAATAACCAAAGTATATTGAAGAATGATGCTGTTTCTATAGTTGCATGTGGTGGATTGATGCCATTTCGATGAAAAATATTATCGAACTGCTTCCGTAAAGTAGTTTCTATTGGAGGCAGAATCCATGCTTCGCGCGCGAGTTCTTCCAGTTTAACCCCTGGTTGCTGAGCAAGAGGGTGGTCACGGCGCGCAACGATCACGGCGTTTTCGCTAAAAAGCGCCTCCTGAGCGACAACGACACTTGAACTGACATCGGAAAGTCTCCCAATCAAGAAGTCCAATTCGCCCGAGATGAGCCGAGGTATCAGTTCGCCGCTTACACCATCGACTATTTTGATGCGGATGCTTGGTCGGCTTGCCCACAGTCGCGCGATGGCTGCAGGTACAAGATAACTTGACCCAGTTAACACGCTTCCTATGGCAACACGCCCGGCATGCCCTTTTCCAAGAGCGTCGATTGCTTGGGATACATGATCCAGCTGGGCAAGAATCATCCGGCTGCGCTGCACAAAGTCCCGACCAAGCTCTGTAGGCGTAACCCCCCTACGATTCCGAGTGTAGAGCTGAGCCCCTACAGCCTCCTCCAGATCCTGTAATAGCTTGCTCGCCGTGGGCTGTGAGAGGTTCAGCGAGCGTGCGGCGTGCAAGACACTGCCATATTCAAACAATGCAATCGCCAAGCGGAAATGCCTGACTGTCGCCCATTTTTCCAACCGTTCCAGACTCATGTGGTATTCCATTAGCTGATAGCACATCTAATATATTCTAGATTTACGAATACCATAACCCCTCCTAGAATGTGCCTGACGCGCTGGGCCGTTCCAATGAAACACTTGCGAAGTGTGCAAAAGGTCTTGTTCGTATTGATGTAACGTCTCTGGGATACGGCTCCTTTGAGTGGGGCGGCCTTTTATAATAGCTGTTGGATTTATTGCTTGTTATCAATGTGAGAGGGGTAAGTGTCGTATGAACGTCAAAAATCTAGATACGGTGAAGAACTACTTTAAATACTGTGTGGATGGTAAGGATGTTGAGCGAGTTTCCGAGTATTTCGATGTCGACGTGGTCGTGCATCGACCGGACTGCGATGCTCCGATAGGTGGTTTGGAAAACTTCAAACGAGCCTTGAGCGCAAATGTTCTCGAGCGATATAAGACAATTAAAACTACGTTCAGCAAGGAAGTTGTTACAGATGACGTTGTTGTAGTCGCGTTGACACACTGTGCAACCGGTTCGAATACATGGCACGGCTTTGACGTAGAAGGCAAGAGCTTAACGTGGACGGCCCTGACGTACTTCCGGTTTAACAAAGAGGGTAAAGTGGTCGAGGAGATCGTTGAACGGAACGAACTGTTCATGGCAAAGCAACTCGGAATTATCAGTTACGAGTAACACTTAGTTAAATCCCAAGGGAGCTAAGTCCACCGTGGTGAAAGTATGTTCTCCACGGTGGTCAGAGGCCGCTATTGGCCCAGAGTGTGTAAAAACGCTTCGCCAAAATTGAAGTGCGCGCATCTACGTTAAATCTGAAATTTATCGGCACGTCAGCAGATGTGGATTTCGCGTAGAAGCGCGATTTCCAGTCCAGTTTTGAGTGCCTGTCGCGCTGAAAAACGTTTTTACACAGCCTCGGCCGTTTTTTGCCATTTCCGTGGTGTTCTTCGAGCAGGTTCATCAGCTCGAGGATGTCCGCGCTGAGATAGATGAAGGTGGACAAGTGGGACTGGAAGGCTGCCTACCTACGACTACTCGAGCGACCGATCAGCATTTCTTGGTCATTCCCTAATCGTTTCCAGACCAATAGAGCGGTGAGCCGATAGTAATACCGGGTGGCATCGGAGTGGTCTTTCAGGTGCTGAGTGAAAAACCAGCGCATATGCTTGAGCTGCCAGGTCCAGGGACTATCTCGCTGCCATCGCTGTTGAATGGCCGCTTGCATGATTCGGGCTTGCCGTAGGTGTCGTTGCTGAGTGGCCTTCGCGCCGGTCAGTACGCCGCTCAGGAACAGCGTCATATTGTAGGGCTTAGTCACGCTCTTCCTCCAATGTAAGCCGAAACTACATCGATCCGGTTATGCCCGAGCTCAAGGCTGATCTGTTGCCGCGCCTGCTGATCAAGGTTGCGGTCAATGCAATAGCAGTGGCCACCATTGATCGGTGCTGTGTGCCCCGTGAGCTGCTCGTAACGCTCGCAGGCATAGGCCGCTCGCAGTTCATGAAAACCCTTCAGCCCGTGTTCATGCAGCGTTTCGCGCGCGGGGAGCACGGTCTGTTGCAGGAATGCGGCGTAGCTTTCGTCGCGGGCCAGCAAGTTGCGGCTGCCGGTTGGCGATGCCTTACGAGCCAACAGCAGCGCCGCTTTCACCGCTTCATTGGCCATGATCCATCGCGGCGCTGAAGCCCCTGAACGACCGCCTTTGGTGCCGTCCTGAATGTTGATGCGGCCTAAGTGTTCGGCTTCGCGGTGCAAGCGTGGCAGGTCAGCCAGGATCGCCTCTCGCAGGCGCATACCGGTTGCTCGGGCCAACAGGACAATCGCGGCCACCCGGGCGTGTTGCTGTTCGCCAAGTGCCTCGAGTACTCGCCGCACCTGTTGGTGGTCTTGGCCATCCGGTGCGCGGGTGCGTACGCTCGAGCGCTGCTGGCCTAACGCCTGGCTCGGGCTGGCGATCCTCACGTCCTGATCACCGCGCAGCGCGGCGAGGGTGCGGTTAACGCTGCTCAGGCGGTTCTGCGCGGTAGCGATGCCGAGTTCACCTTGCTGGATCTGCTGGCGCAGATACGCGGCGTAATCTTGCAGCGTCCGGCGATCGATCTGGCGCGCATCGTTGTAACCGGGGCCGTCCTCTGACCGACACCAACGCACGAATGCTTGCCAGCGATCGCTATGCGCTTTGACCGTGGCGAAGTGGCCGCCGGCAAACAGATCCTTGAGCGCTTGTGGGCCGGCGTAGCTCAGCTGACGGCCATAGCCAAAGTTACGGCCATCACGCCGACCGACTAGAGCCATCATCATCACCGTTTTCATTTGTTTGCAGAAAGCGCAGCAGGGCTTTCCAGTGGGGGCTGAGCCGGTCCACCTGCTGCCAGTGTGTCGGGCGGATCAGGAGGGCGTTCTCCTGGTGTTGCAGCAGTGCCCCTTCCTCACGCAGTTGCTCGATCAGCAGGGCGAGGTGGGCAGGGTCAATTGGTGGTGTGGCGACAGCGGCGACAGTGGCGACAACCCGCGTCGTTTCTGGCCTGGCGCGTGGCGACAGGGTGGCGACAGAAGCGGCGACACGCCGCGATTCAGGTTGCGATTGATGTTGCGCCCGGTAGCAGCGCACCGCGTCATTGAGGCGGAACATGGCGGACCTCGAAAGTTTTTCCGTCGCGGCTGCTCAGCCAGCGAGAAGTGATCAGCACGACCAATAAAGAGGCGGTATGGTCAGCGCTCTTGCGGGCAAAACGAGGACCGTTGCGATTGACGTCGCGGACGGTGAACTGGGTCCAGCCTTTCTGCACCAGCCAGCGCAGCAGCCGATCTGCTTCCTCGCGTAGGCTATTGACCGGCTCTTGTTCGGTCAGGCGTTGAATCTCGGCCAGGTAGTAATCCATCAGCGTGGAGGCACGCTGGATGTGTGCTTCGTCCAGCGCACTGGCCTCTTCAACCATGGCCAGCACGCCCGCGATACGCAGTACATTCGCCGCGGCTTTGCCCGCGACAGGCTGGACGCCGGCCAGCTCGCCGAACTCGCCAGACTGGCACTCGATGGTGTCGTGAATATCGATCCAGGCACGACGGGCACGGGGAGTCAGTTCCAGCGTGACGGGATTTAGTGATCCATCCTTGTGAAGCGACCAGGGCTTTTGCAGCAGGGCGGTGATCCGTTGTTGGTAGCGCTGGACCTTGGCATCTCGGGTTAGGTCGATCGCCTTGTAGAGTCGCTGGCCGGCCAGGCGCTCGGGCCAACAGATCAGGCAGCGGCCGAGGATGCCTTGGCCATTGATCAGCGGGTCTTTGAACAGCTGGTTGGCCAAGTAGGGCTGCAGCATCAGATGCAGGCTGAGGCGGCGGTCATAGGCACGCAGGCTTTCTCCGGCCATGGAGCGCGCCCGGTCGATCGGGCTGCCATCCCACAATGTCGATAAGGTGGTGATCGCCTTGAGCAGATTCTCTTTGCTCATGGTGCTGCTGCCCAAGAACTGGCCACCTTCATCATTGAACAAGCCCATGCTGGGCAAGCCCTGGCACAGGCTTTTGACCAGGGCCTCAATGGTGGGTTCGGCAATGATCAGTCTCGGCGGTACCGGCTCGGATAGCTCACGGCCGTCCGCCTCCGCGTGTTTCTTTGAGGCTTTGGGTTTGGCCATGATGCTGGTGGCGGCGCGATAGGCTTTGAGCTTTTCCGCGTACAGGGTCCACTGCTGTCGTTCCCAGTCGCGTGCCGCCTTCAGTGCCAGGTGATCCACCGCGCTTTTGCGATCCCCTGAGGACGCCACCGTCAGCAGGTAGAGGGACAGCGGATAGGTTCGGCCGTCGAGTTGGGCATTGGCGTGGCCCTGGCTCACCAAGGCAGTGGTAGCCAGCACCGACTGTGCAGCCATGGCGCAGGGCACGCCGATCACCTCGGCCAATCGCTCGACCGCAGGGCCCAACAGATCCCCGAGTGCTTCGACCGGGTAGGGCAGTGGCGCCTGCTGGTACTCCAGCAATGGTTGTGGGGGCTCGAACGCTTCGCACAGTTGCATCGAAATTCTCCTGAGATTATCGACTTCGTCCTCACTCATCCCGCCACGGTTGTTGAGTGTTATCAGGGATCAAGGCCCCTGCGACCTGTGAGGTTTGTCCACTCACGCAGGACTGACGGCTCCTTACGGCCGGGAGCTTGGGCATCTCATGATCTGGCCTCCTGAACACTTCCGTAGAAGTGGGCGGGTGGAGGCTGCACTGGCTGACGAAGCCGGTGCCGCGAGATCCTGAGTCAGGTGAAGGCAGCGAAGCGATGACTAGGGCATGCCTGACTGTCAGTCAGGTGCAGTCCATTCCGTGGGCTGCGGCACCATCATCGGCATCGCTGTGGCGAGTGAGCATTCGGTGTTTGTCACGCCGATTGTCACGAGGGGGAAAGCCGCAAAGGCCCGTGCGAGCAGGGCTGCAGCAGTGTGATATGCGCCCGTCTCTTTAGGGGGCAAAGAGACGGGCAAAAGGTTGGCGCAAGAAATAGCCAAGCGGATAAGTTGCTGCAGAGCAGCCAGGAGGGGGCATGAGTTGCCGCAGTGGGCATTCTGGAAGAAGTGGCATCCATCACATCGCTGTGACCGTGCGAGCCGCCGGACGCTAATCGCACTTGGGGAGAACCACCACGATGTGGCGTAGCCTCAAAGGTTCTGGCTACCTGGGTGCTGTCGAGGACAGCGCTGGTACAGTTCTGGTTTAGCGCTCGTTCTGCTCGCGGTCAACAGTATTTTGGGGGCGGCTGTTGCGCCAACCGGTAGCACTGGAAGACCTTGGAAGCCGGTGGCCTTCCATGGCTGGGTGGTCGTTCGTCGGTTTTTAATGTGAGCCTGCGTAATTGCATGGACTTGACCATTTGCATTGTCACTGACCAGTCGAATTGCATTCGACCTGACCAGCACACGCCGTAGTGACGACCGGCGGGAACGGCCAAAAGCAGACGAATCTGAGGCCATATCGACTGACATCCGCTCGAGTCGAGCGTCAGGTGAATACACGGGGCCGCGCTTGGCCACACGAATATCTTGAAGGATTCCGGGCGAATGGTGGGTAATTAAACCGACCCACCCACGCCCTTAAACTTCTCAACAAAAACAGAGATTTTCTGGAAGACGTTCTGCTTTTTAGACAGGTATTGCGGATTCAGCGGACTCATCTTAGGCAGCACAGCATTGAGCTCGGTGCCATTGTCACTGGCAAACTCCCGTTTCAGTGAGGTAGTGATATAGCGTCTGGCCGCGTCGGCGTTGAGGTTCTCGCTGTCTATCAGCTCGGCAGCCTCACGTTGCTGTTCCACTTGAGCAAAGCTGAAGAAGATGTCGATCACGCTTGCCTTATCGCCAATCTGATCCAAATTGGTCTGATTGACGAAATCCACCAGCAAGCCTTCTTTGGCGCGATTACCCAAGCTGGCACGAATCACCCGGCGCACCTCATCCACTAGATCCGACTTGCTCTTGGTCTTCTTGTTGTGCTCGAAGATCAGCTCCAAAATGTAATCCAGATTAATTTCCTGCGATTTGAGCAGATCCACTTCAAAGACCACGTCATCCCAATCAATGGTGGATTTTTCCTTTTCAGCGCCCGCTCTTTCCCGGCGCAACCAGTCGCGCACATCGTTATAGGTCGAACGATAATCCTGGATTTTCCGCTCCGCCGGCATCTTGATCGCTTGCAGCGCGACAAGGTCTTCATCCTTTAAATAATGCTGAGCCTTGAACGCTTCGACTGCTGCCGAATCGTTCATATCCAAGGTTTGCAATGCCTTCAGACTGGCGAATTCATCGTAGTTTTGCAGCACGTTCTCAACGCGCAAATACTCGCCAAACAGCTTGGCAAAGGCCTTTTTGTCACACTCTTTTTCAATCGCCGCAGGGTCGGGGAAACGTTGTTCCAACTCTGTAACAACCGCCACAAAACCACGCCGTGCCTCACCTGTCAGAACATCGGTAAAGCCCTCCATGTACTCCTTGTAGCTCTTCTCCAGCACCACGTTTCGGGTATTGCTGTTGCCGAACAAGGTGATGGCGTCGATGGTCGCCTGTTCCAGATCGCGGAAGGTCACGATGTTACCGAAGGTCTTGGTCGCATCGAAAATCCGGTTGGTACGCGAATAGGCCTGTATCAGGCCGTGATAGCGCAGGTTCTTGTCGACGAACAGCGTGTTGAGAGTCGGGGCATCGAAACCGGTGAGGAACATGCCCACCACGATTAACAGATCAACTTCCCTGGCTTTGACTTGTTTGGCCAGATCGCGGTAGTAGTTCTGAAAGCCGTTGCTGTCCACGCTGAAGTTAGTTTTGAACAGCGCGTTGTAGTCCGCAATGGCCGCGTTCAAGAACTCTTTGGCGGTGCTACTCATGGCAGAAACATCGAAACTTTCGTCCTCGATCTCGCCGACCACAGCCTGCTCCTCGTTGGCAGCGAACGAGAAGATAGTGGCCACTCGCAAAGGCTTTTCCCTGCCCTTCTGCAGCTCCCTGAAAGATTCATAGTAGAGCTTGGCGGCTTCCACGCTGCTGACCGCGAACATAGCGTTGAAGCCCTTATTGCCCGCTTGCAGGCGGTGGGTTTTCTGCTGGAAACTGTTCAGGATGTACTGTGTGATCTCGCGGATACGCTCGGGGTGCAAAAAGGCCTGCCTGTTCTCCGCCGCGCTGAATTTTGTCTCATCCTGTTCGGTTTCAATGGCCTTGAACTGTGGCCGCACATCGTTGTAATCGACCTTGAACTTGAGCACCTTTTCATCGCGAATCGCATCGGTGATCACGTACGAGTGCAAGTCACGGCCAAACACGCTTGCCGTATCTTCCGCACCTAGCGCGTTATGGCCTGCAATGATCGGCGTTCCGGTAAAGCCGAACTGATAGAGCTTCTTGAACTTCCTCTTCAGGTTCTTCTGCGCCTCACCAAACTGGCTGCGGTGGCACTCGTCGAAAATGAAGACCACCTGCTTGCCGTAAATGGGCAGGTCGGGTTCGCTCTTCATCAGGTTGTTGAGCTTCTGGATGGTGGTGACGACAATCTTGTTGTCGTCCTTGTCCAGGTTACGCTTCAGGCCCGCCGTGCTTTCCGAACCGTTCACGCTTTCCGGGGAAAAGCGCTGGTACTCCTTCATGGTCTGGTAATCCAGATCCTTGCGGTCCACCACGAAGAACACCTTTTCGATGAACTCCAACTCGGTGGCCAGGCGAGCAGCCTTGAAGCTGGTCAGCGTCTTGCCGGAGCCGGTGGTGTGCCAGATGAAGCCCCCGCCTTCGCGCGTGCTCCACTTCTTGGCCTGAAACGCGCAGTTGATCTTCCACAAAATGCGCTCCGTGGCGGCGATCTGGTATGGGCGCATCACCAGCAGCGTGTTGCTGGTGTCGAAGACCGAATAGCGCAGCAGCACTTTCAGCAGGGTGTCTTTCTGGAAAAAAGTGGCGGTGAAGTCTTTCAGATCCTTGATCAGGCTGTTATCCGCCTTCGCCCAATTCATGGTGAAGTCGAAGCTGTTCTTGTTACGTTGTGTGGTATTGGCAAAGTAACGGCTGTCGGTGCCGTTGGAGATCACGAATAGTTGCAGGTATTTGAACAAGGAATTAACGCTGTTGAAGCTTTCCTTGCTGTAGCGGTGCACCTGATTGAAGGCCTCACGAATCGCTACGCCGCGCTTCTTCAATTCCACCTGCACCATCGGCAAGCCATTGACCAGAATCGTCACGTCGTAGCGATTGGCGAGGCTGCCGGTTTGCTCGAACTGCTTGATCACCTGCACGCTGTTGCGTAGGACGTTTTTATTGTCCAGCAGGTAGATATTTTGGATACGGCCATCGTCAAAGACGAAGTCATGAATGTAGTCGTCGTGAATCTTCCGGGTTTTCTCGACGATGCCATCGCTGGGCTTGTCCAGCCAGGTTTCGACGAAGCGCTGCCACTCTCTGTCGGAAAACTGCGCGTTGTTGAGCGTTTGTAGTTGCACGCGCACGTTGGCCAGAAGGGCTTGGGGCGTCTTCAGGGTGGTCAGGTATTCATAGCCCTGTTTCGTCAGGTCCTCAATGAACTCACGCTCCAAATCGCCTTCGCTCTGATAGCTCTCGGCAATCGACCATTCCTTTTTGTATTGCTCCAGAACGATGAAGTTGTTCAATTCGGCAATGGCTTTGTAGTCGCTCATTCTTGCGTGTCCCTTTTTGCAGCAGCTTTCACTTCGTGGTCTAAATCGGAATCGATGAGCTGTTGCGAGTTGAGTTTTTCACACTCGGAAGCGGATTCTGTTCCAGATGCCAGCCGGGAAAATATGCTCATTAACCGTTTTCTTTATTCTGCTGCAAGTAGCCGTAGGTGTTCAGCCTAGCAAGCAGTAGGCTAACCATCTCTTTTTCGGGCGATGTCGGCTCTGCGATCTCTTCGTTGGACAAGGTGTTGTGAGGGTAGAAATTCATCACTCGGGCAGCATAAGCCTTTTTATCCTCCGGCAACAGCTCAGACCATCTTTGATAGCCCAGAAAGTTGGCGGTTTTTTCATACAAATTACGGAGTAGCGCAAAATGGTAGCGCTCCACGCTATTTGTAGCGACCGCTTGCTCGATAAGCGTTTTAATGTGCAGGTGATAAGAAAAGCTTTTATTTGAATCGCCCTTCTTCTCTTCATGCACAAATGTGCCATCATCCAAAACGCTGAGAATGTAACCGCTCTTGGCACCAACCTCATTGTAAAGCACGTTGTAAAAAAGCGCGTTGTGAGTAGACACGATGAATTTGACGCTCGACTCACTAGAGTTGATCAGTTGCCCCAAGTTTACCGCCAGTTGAATCAGGTGGTTCTCATCCAGAGAGCTGACCGGATCATCAATGAACACATATTCCAGCTGATTGAATTCATCGGTCTCGCGATCAGCCGGTTCAGCAACATTGAGCACGTCAATCACCTGCTCAAGCAGTGTGTAGAAAATACTCCAGATAAAGTTACTTTCTTCACCCTTGGAAATTTTTAAGTTTCCCGAATTCGTCGTATCGCCACGCTCCATCGAGAACGTGACTTCCGAGAACGCTCTGACGGTAAACTCGTTGCCGTCCTTGTCTTGCTCTTTTCGCTCTGCATTGAACCGTGGCGTGAGCTTGTCATTGGTATAGCGCTGAAAGGTCGTAATGATGTTCTGATCTTTCCCCTGATCCATCAACACCCAATCCGTAAAGGTGTTGGGCTGGATTTTCAGCTTGGGTTCAGCATCATCGGCCAGGTCGTTGTCCCAATAGAACAAATCTTCGGTAAAAGCGCTGTAATAGAGAATTTTGTTGCGTGACAATCCAGGTTGATCCAACGTATCAACGTCTTCATTGGCATCCGCTTTTGGTGCAATTAACTTCTTGAACTCCCGCGACAGACGCGTCTTGCCAGTACCGTTGAAGGCATAAATTAGCTGTACCTTCTTCTTGATGTCTTTCAGTTCTTTGGCAATTTCGGTTAGCGACTTACCCATGTTATACCGCTACCTCTTCTGGTCTTGGGAAACTTAACAACAAGTCACGGTAATGTTCGTATTGCTTTTGGCGTAACATAATTTCGCCCGGCAAGCCTTCGCTGATAGAGTTGGTCATGACGTCGAATTTTTCGAGGGTGGCGACAATACGCTCTTGTTCGGCGAGCGATTTTTCAGCGTCATCTGGGTAAGGTACAGGAATGGCAATTTTTGAAAAACCAGTAATCAACAAAGTATTGATTTTTGTTCTAGCTACATACTTTGCTTTCTTGGCAATAAACGACGCTGTTTGCATGCAATAGGAAACAAACTTTGGATTCATTGAGTGCCGGAACGCGTAGCAATGATCGTGAATGGCTACTCTTTCATCTCCGAGCCAAGCCACGGCTTTGCCCACGTCTTCTACGGTCTCGCCAACGTCGGTTATTATGACGTCTTTTGGCTGTGCATAGCGCAGTGACCCAGCCATATCGCTTCTGACTTGAGAAAAAGCTTGATCCGTAAAAACACCGTAGCGCGTGTATATCTCGCCGTAATGAATAACACTGATACCGTCTTCCGCATAATCAGCCTTGGTGAAACGCTTGCCACGAATAAATTCGCCAATCTCTCCTAGCGCCTTCCACTCCACGTTGCCTTCTTTGAAACTTAACAACTGGTCACGATAATGGTTGTATTGTTTTTTGCGGGCGGAGAGCTCGGCGGTAAGCTCGGCGGTAAGCTCGATAAAGGAGTCCAGTATGCGGACGATTTCGGCTTGTATTTCAAGCGATTTTTTTGGGTTTTCTGGGCAGGGGATGGGGATTTTTAAACTCTCAATTTTCCCGACAGTCAATCCAGGCTGAGCAGATTGTGATGCATACTGATTTAGATTCATGAGCGTCAGTAAGTGAAATGCCCAATCGATATTAATGCAATCACTTGGCGTAACAACGACCGCGTGTTCTGTCGCATAAAACTTTCCGTTTGTTCGCTGCACATTTCCACATAATGCACCCTGCCGGCCAATGAGCAAATACCTCCCGTCATGGCTGTTTTTCGCAACAAAGCCACGAACCCCATTTCCTCCAAAACATGGATAAGGATGTTCGCTGCTGGCTTCCTCCATGATGTTGCTTGCCGAAATATGTTGGCCAGAGCGCATGTGTACAACTTCGCCCAGCACCTTCCACTCGACATCAACGCCATCCAGCAGCCTCTCCAAGAAATTCACGCTACTCATGCCTCCTGTCCCTCGCCCTCGATCTCCGCAACAATCGCGTCAATTTCTTTGCGTAGCTGGTCGATCCTGGCAACCCTGGTTTTTAGGTCGGCATTGAGTTGAGCAATATCCACCACGTCGCGGTTGTCCTTGGCTTCCACATAGCTACTGACGGACAAGTTGTAGCCGTTGGCGGCCACCTGTTCAAAAGGGATGGATTGAGCAAAGTGCTCCACGTTCGCCTTGCTGTCGAACACTTGCATGATTTGCTGGATATGGCCAGGGTTGTTCTCGTCATCGTTATCTGTGAGGACGTTGATGCTGCTTTCTTTCTTGAACAGTCCGCTGGCCTCGATGAATTGGGTGGTTGTGTCGGTCTTATGCTTGGAAAGCACCAGAATGTTCACAGCGATTGTCGTGCCGTAAAACAGGTTGGGCGCGAGCGAAATCACGCTTTCCACGTAGTTGTTGTCTACCAGGTATTGGCGGATCTTCTGCTCGGCCCCGCCCCGGTAGAAGATGCCGGGGAAGCAGACGATGGCGGCTCGGCCTTTGGCCGAGAGATAACTGAGTGCATGCAGCACGAAGGCGAAGTCGGCCTTGGATTTGGGCGCCAGCACACCGGCCGGGGCAAAGCGGTCGTCGTTGATCAGAGTGGGGTTGTCCATGCCCTTCCACTTCACCGAGTACGGCGGGTTGGAGACGATGGCATCGAAGGGTTTGTCATCGCCAAAGTGTGGATCGATGAGAGTGTCGCCTAGCTGTATGTTGAATTTGTCGTAGTTGACGTTGTGCAGGAACATGTTCATCCGCGCCAGGTTATAGGTGGTGTGGTTGAGTTCCTGACCGAAAAAACCTTCTTCGATTATATGTGCGTCGAAGTGCTTCTTGGCTTGCAGCAACAGCGAGCCCGAGCCGCAGGCCGGGTCGTAGATTTTGTTGACTGTGGTTTGTTTGTGCATGGCGAGTCGGGCGATCAGCTTCGAGACATGCTGCGGGGTGAAGAACTCACCGCCGGATTTGCCAGCGTTGGCGGCGTAGTTGGAGATGAGGAATTCGTAAGCGTCGCCAAACAGGTCGATATGGCTGTCGTCAAAGGTGCCAAAGTCCAGCCCTGCTACGCCTTTGAGCACCTTCGCCAGTCGTTCGTTTTTGTCTTTGACCGTGTTGCCCAGGCGATTGCTGGTGGTGTCGAAGTCGGCAAACAGGCCTTTGATATCGCGCTCGGAGGGGTAGCCGTTGGCGGACGCCTCAATATCTTGAAAGATGTTAGCCAGATCGGTGTTCAGGCTTGCGTTGCTGTGGGCACTGGCCGCCACCATGGCGAATAGCTGACTGGGGTAGATGAAGTAGCCTTTGGTCTTGATGGCGTCGTCTTTGATGTCTGAGGTAATCACGCTATCGGGCAGCTCGGCATAGCGGACGCTCTCGTCACCGCCTTCGATATAGGTGGCGAAGTTTTCGCTGATGAAGCGGTAAAACAGAGTGCCGAGCACGTATTGCTTGAAGTCCCAACCGTCGACTGCGCCACGCACATCGTTGGCGATTTGCCAGATCTGGCGTTGCAGGGCGGCACGTTGTTGGGTGCTGGTCATGGTGTTTTCCTGTTAAATTCATTTTACTTGGCCACTCCATCGCGCGATGAAGAGGCTTTGGGAGGTATCGAATGTGCTTGACCAGCTTGCGCTACCGCCTGCCAGAGAGCTCTCCGGGATCTTATGATCCGCCGGAGGCGCTTTTTGGCCATCCTCGATGGCCGTCAGAAGGTGGTCATCTGCTGCATTGGCAAAAGCAATGGACTCCTTGGCGCTTTCTTTGGAGCCTGCCTTCCTGCTGGTAGTGGTTGTAAGATTTTCCTGTCGAGGCACCCTCTCCAGACTAACGATGCTTCCGCGCTGTATTCATTTTGGTTCGCTCCTGCGCTCTGCATCGTCATCGGCACCACCTACGCGCACCCATTCATCAATCTCCGAGAGCTGAAATTTCCACAGGCGCCCGATCTTGTGCGCGGGAAGTCCCTTGTGCTCCCGCCAGCGGTAAACGGTGTCCTTCACTACGCCTAGATGCCGGGCAACATCGATTGCAGTAACCCAAGGTTCGGTAGTCATGGCATTGATGCTCAAAGGCTTCTAAAGTCGCTTTAAATCGTTATAAGTCTGCCAGATAGACGAATCAGCGACCATCTTTAAATGCCCATGATTGCTTGGTCGAATTTGATATCTACGGTTTGTCCCGGAGCGGGAGGAGAGGCGGCTGGAAACTGCTGTTTGCTTGGTGCCGCCCAAGCTTCCGTAAAATGAGATTGCCCAGTGCCTGATGGAGGAGATCTGTTGAGGTCGGCTTTGGGTCGGTTACAGTCCTTCAGTGCTTGGCTGACACACTCGCGCTAAGTGGCACCCGCTGACCCCCATCAACTGCAAACGGCAGGTCAGCGCGAATGTAAATGACTGGTCAGTGGCAATGCAATTAGGTGGTCAAGTGAGATGCAATTACGCAGAGCCCACGCGAGTGGGAATGCGGAGCCTTCCCGCTCGCGTGGGCTTGGCCGAGAAAGCCCCAAGAGAGAGGCTTGCAGCGGCGACGGTCGCCACTTCTGTCGCCATGCTGCAGACCAGGTATTACGCGGGTTGTCGCCGGTGTCGCCGCTGTCGCCAAATCAACCATCACTCCATCTGGGGAGTCATTCTCGGTTACCGGCAGCGTCCGGTGAGCGCTCACCGTATCGGCACGACGTTGTGGTCCCTGGTTTGATTGATCGCAGATGCCGATAGGTTGCCAGTGGCCGCTTTCTGGATGTGCTCACTCCACCAAGCCATCATCGGACGCCGGCGCTCGATGTAGTCAGCTCGGTTGTAGGCACTTCGGACTTCGTCCTTGTCGACATGCGCCAGCGCGACTTCGATCAGCTCCGGATCCCAGCCATGCTCGTTCAGGATGGTGCTGGCCATGGAGCGCATGCCGTGGCTGACCAAGCGGTCCTGGAAGCCCATGCGTTTCAACGCCATGTTGGCGGTCTGGCTGTTGGCGTGGGTGCGCGGATTTCTATCTGCCGGGAACACGTATTCCCTGTGGCTGCTGTGGGACTTGAGCGTCTCTAGTAACGCGAGTGCCTGTTCGGTCAGCGGGATGGTGTGCGGACGACGCTTTTTCATGCGCTCCGGCGGGATGGTCCAGATGCGTTTGTCGAAGTCGATGTCTGCCCATCGGGTGGTGGCCGCTTCGGCAGGACGGGTCATGGTGTGCAGTTGCCATTCGATCAGACAGCGGGTGATCCGCTTGATGCTGGCGTTCGCGATTTCGATCATGAGCTCGGAAAGCTCATCGGGTCGTAGCGCGGCCATGTTCTGTTTCTTGGGTTTCTTGAACACTGCGCGAATGCCGCTGAGAGGGTTCGCAAAGATCAGTCCTGAATTGACCCCGTAGGTCATGATCTCGTTGAGCCGTTGGCTCAATCGCTTCACTGTCTCGAGGCTGCCTTTGGCCTCGATTGGGCGAAGCAATTCGATGACCATCGGTGCGGTAATTTTCGAGAGCGGCGTTGTTTTCAGGTCTGGAAATACGTGCAGCGTGAGCGATCGCCAAATGTCCTCGGCGTACGCTGGCGTGACGGAGTCCTTCTTCAGCTCGAACCAGGCGGTGGCCACGTTCTCGAACGTGTGTTCCGTCTCCGCTCGTTTGGCTTCGTCCTGTGCATTGCGTTGCACCTTGGGGTCAATGCCTTGTGCCAGCAGCTCCCGCGCTTCAACCACTTTTTTCCTGGCGTTCGCTAGTGAGAGCTCCGGGTACGTGCCCAGCCCCATATTGATACGGTTTTTGGTTACCGGCTCGCGGTAATTGAAGTTCCACAGCATCGAGCCATTGCTCCTGACTCGGAGCTGAAGGCCGTCACCATCGCTGAGGACGTAATCCTTGTCTTTTGCCTTGACTGCCTTGAGCTGGCGGTCGGAGAGGCGAAGGGCTGGAGCAGGCATGAGAGCTACCTCTGACACCGTTTTGGTATTCCAAAAAATAGCACCGGATGGCTTGGAATACCATTTGGAATACCCAAACGGCTGGAACTCAGAAAACCTCTACGGAGCCCAGAAGCTCTTAAACCCTTGATTTTGCTGGATTTCAGGCACAAAAAAAGACGTCCGTGGACGTCTTTAGATGTTGTATTGGTGGAGCCGGGGGGATTTGAACCCCCGTCCGCCAGTACTCCGCTGTCGGTACTACATGCGTAGCCGTTTCTATTAAGTTAACCCTCAGCGACCCGAAGGGCAGGGTGCTTTGGGCGAGTTGTGTAAGTTTTAGCCGCTTCGTCCACAACGTACTGCACGGCGATTCTGTTCTATATGACAATCACTTCGGGTTTACAGACATCCCCTAGTGATTGCTGGGCCCGAAGGCACCAGAAGCTCAGGGCTAAGGCTGCTTACGCAGCGAGAGCGAATTCCTGGCCGTAGTTTTCGTCATTGGCAACTATAAGTAGTTGCAACAGTGGATTTACGAGTTCTGTTACCAACTCGGCATGCACCTAAAGTTTCGCGACCGGCGTCGAATCCTAAACGGCCCCGAACTCATTGCTCGTGAATCTGGTGAGCAACAAGCCTGTACAGTGTACGGCAAACCAACCCGGAAGGCCAACCCGAAGGTTCACCTTCCGGCCAGGGGTCATTTATTGGTGCCGCTGCTGGCGTTCTGGATGTCCTGGATAGTCTGGGTGGTCTCAGCGATGCACTTCTCGGTGCCTTCCTTGGTGTTCATGGCTTGGTGCGCCTTGGCTTGCTGGACGCTGGCCTCGACACGGGTCTGGATTTCCGGCGCCTGGATCTGCGACTTGGCATTGGCGATGGTCTGCAGGTTCACTGCGCACAGGTCTTCAGTGGCGGCGAAAGAGGTGGAGGCCATCATGGAAGCAGTAACGAACAGACCTAACAGTACAGAACGTTTCATGTGTATCTCCTTGAACTGAGGCGCCGGGCTTGGCCGGCGTCAGGACGGGCTGCCGAGTTTGGGTAAAACCCGGCAGGGCCGGGTTACTTGGTTGACTACAGCCAGGCGCAAGGGTTCTATTTTTCTTCAGGTCGCTCGCGCTCGGGTGACGCGGTCCACGAGGTAGACCAGCCCGTGGTAGTCGATTCCACCGTGCTGGCTGAGGCCGATTTCACAGGTGCGGCTGGTGGATATGCCTTCGCTGCAGTGCTGCACGGCGTCCTTGAGGGAGCGCAGCGAATGCGCGTTCAGTTCTGGGGTGGTGAAGCCCTTGTCGCCGGCAAAACCGCAGCAGTGAATACCTTCCGGAATGACCACGTTGGTGCTGCATTTGCGCGCCAGGTCGATCAGCGCCTGGCTCTCGCCCAGGTGCTGGGTGCTGCAGGTGACGTGGACGGCGATGGGCGCTTGCTGCGGGGTGAAGTCGAGGCGATCCATCAGGTGGGTACGGATGAATCGAACCGGGTCGTACAGGTCCAGGCGCACTTCGCCCAGGTCCTGGACCAGGCGCAAGGTGCAGGGGCTGGTGTCGCAGTAGATCGGGTCGAGCCCGCCGCGGCTGGCGTGCAACAGTGCGCCGATAAGTTCCTGGCGCTTGTGCTCGGCCTGCTCGGCATAACCCTTGGAAGCGAAAGGCTGGCCGCAGCAGAGGCTGTCCAGGTTGTCCGGAAAGACCACCTGGTAGCCGGCTTTTTCCAGTAGGCCGCGGGTTTTTTCGTACAGCGACGTTTGCTCGTTATCACCGGCTGCCGGGCCCATGACACGCGACACGCAGGCCGCCAGATAGACCACTCGGGGGCGGTCGTCCGAGAGGGTCGGGCTGAAGCGAATGGCTTTTTCCGGCTGGGGCATGGCGTTGGTCCACTGCGGGACCTGGCCTTTGGATAATTTGCTGAGTGCCGCGGACACTTTCGCCAATCGCGGCGCACCCAGGAGCATCCGGGCGCCGTTGGCCACGTGCAGGGTGAAGCGCGCGCCTTGCAGGGCGGTGGCGAAATTGCCTTCCAGCCAGTTGGCGGTTTTCTGGCTGGTTGCCTTGCGGCTGCGCAGCTTCTTCACCAGTTCGCCGGTATTGATGCCTACCGGGCAGCGCTGTGCGCACAGACCGGTGGCGGCGCAGGTGTCGATGCCCTGGTATTCGTAAGCGGCTTCAAGCTCTGTGGTGTCGACACCGGCGCGTTTTTTCGCCTGGATATCGCGCCAGATCACGATGCGCTGGCGCGGGCTCAGGGTCAGTCCCTTGGACGGGCAGACAGGTTCGCAAAAGCCACACTCGATGCACTTGTCCACAATTTCGTCGGCGGCGGGCAAGGGCTTGAGGTGCTTGAGATGGATCTGCGGGTCTTCGCTGAGTACCACGTCCGGGTTGAGGATGCCGGCGGGATCGAGCAGGCGCTTGAGCTGCCACATCAACTGGTAGGCATCGCTGCCCCATTCCAGTTCAACGAAGGGCGCCATGTTGCGGCCGGTGCCGTGTTCGGCCTTGAGCGAACCGCCAAATTCCACGGCGACCAGTTGCGCCACGTCGTCCATGAACGCCTGGTAGCGCGCAACTTCTTGCGGGTTGTTGAAACCTTGAGTGAAGACGAAGTGCAGGTTGCCTTCCAGGGCGTGGCCGAACAGGATCGCTTCGTCGTAATGATGTTTGTCGAACAGCTCGATCAGGCGGTTTACGCCGATGGCCAGCTGTTCCACCGGGAAGGTCACGTCTTCGATGATGACCGTGGTGCCGGTTTTACGCACGGCACCGACGGCGGGGAAGGTGTCCTTGCGGATCGCCCAGAGTCGGGCGTTCTCGACCGGGTCTTCAGTGAAGTCGACTTGTTTTTCCACGGGGAAGGAAGTCAATGACGCCATGATCCGGGCCAGTTGTTCCTGCAGCAAACTCGATGACGCGGCGCGGGATTCGATCAGCAGGGCGCAGGCGTTGTTCGACAGCTGCTGCACGAAAGCCGGCATGCCGGGTTTGTCCTGCACCGAGCGCAGGCTGCGGCGGTCGAGCAGTTCCACGGCGGACACCGGCTGGCTTTTCAGCACGCTGACCGCGTTGCAGCAGGTTTCGACGTCGGGGAAGACGATCAGCGCCGAGGCTTTGTTGGGGTGATCGATCACGGTGTCGTAGGTCACGGCGCTGATAAAGCCCAGCGTGCCTTCGGAGCCCACCAGCAGGTGGCTCAAGATATCCACAGGCTCGTCAAAATCCACCAGGGCGTTGAGTGACAGGCCGGTGGTGTTTTTCAGGCGGTATTTGTGACGAATTCTTGCGGCCAGTTCGGTATTGGCGCGGGTTTCACGGCCCAATGTGGCCAGGCGCTCCAGCAGGGCGGCGTGGCTCTGGCGGAATGCCGCGACACTGGCCGCGTCTTCGGTGTCGAGGCGGCTGCCGTCAGCCAGCACCAGGCGAATGCCGGCCAGGGTGTGATAGGTGTTTTGCGCAGTGCCGCAGCACATGCCGCTGGCGTTGTTGGCGACGATGCCGCCGATTTTGCAGGCGTTGATCGACGCCGGGTCCGGGCCGATCTTGCGTCCGAACGGCGCCAGCCAGGCGTTGGCCTGCGCGCCGATCACGCCAGGTTGCAGGCGGATTTGTGTGCCCTGGCCGCGAATCTCGCGGCCGTTCCAGTTATCCCCAAGCACGATCAGCACCGAATCGCTGATGGCCTGGCCGGAGAGGCTGGTGCCCGCTGCGCGGAAGGTCACCGAAACCTGGTCCCGTTGCGCCAGCTTCAGCAGCGCCACCACTTCGTCTTCGGACTCGACCCGAATCACCAGCTGGGGAATCAGCCGGTAGAAGCTGGCGTCGGTACCGAAGGCCAGCGTCGACAGCGGGTCGTCGAAGCGCCGCTCCTGGGGGATCAGTTGCTGCGCGTCTCGCAGGAAAGCCGCCGGTAAAGTCATTGGTCCTCCAGAATCAAAACCACCAGGTCTTTCGGACCGTGGGCGCCGTAGGCCAGCACTTGTTCGATGTCAGCGGTCTTGGACGGGCCGGACACCAGCAAGGCGTTGGTCGGCATGCCTTGGGCCCACTCGAATTCCTGTTGCACCTGGTAGAAGTTGTCGCGGATTTCGCTCGCCTTGAGCAGGGCGAAATGCACCGGCGGTACCAGGCTCATCAATCGCGGCTCTTCCCGGGTTGGCCAGAGGATCAGGCTGCCGGTGGCGGCGATGGCACCGAGGGTCGTGGTCAGGCTGGCCGGCGTGTCGTGGAACAGCTCGGCTTTCCATTCCTCGATCGGGCGATTGTAGGATTTGAGTGTTGGCAGCTGCGGATTGTTCGCCCAATGCTGAGTGACGCGTTGGCCGTGTGCAGTGGTCGGTGCGATCAGCAAGCTGGGTAGCTGGCGATCCTTGACCAGTTGCGCGAGCAGTGCCGGCCACTGTTCATCGCACGTCAGGTGGATCTCGGTGTGCACCGCTTCCATCAGCTTGCGCAGTTGCGGGATGCGTTGTTCGGGCGCGTAGGTGTAGGGCGCTGTCAGCAGTTCGACGTCGAAGTCGTCAGGCACCGGCGTGGTTCCCGTTAGACTGTTGCGTAACTTGCCGAGGATGTTCTGCTTGGCACTCATCAACGATCTCCCTGTCTGGCCAGATGTTCGCGGGCCATGTCGTGCAATGAACGGGCTGCCGGCTTTGGCGCGCTGTGGTTTTGTGTCCACGGGCCCAGGCGGGTCGGTGTGAGGGCGCGCAGGCGGGTGGCGAAGAAGCCGAACAGGCGATAGAGCGTCGGTGAACTGTTGAGCCTGGCCCAGGCATTCCAGATGAAGCGTTCCTTGCGCGAATACTTGCTGCCCTGGCCGCGCATGACCGGGTTCGGGCTGTCGGGGGCCTTGACGTTCTCTTCCCGCAGGCGCCGCAGCAACGCGGGGATAGGAATTTTGACCGGGCAGACTTCACCGCATGCACCGCACAGCGACGATGCGCTGGGGTGGTCCGGAACCTTCGCCAGGCCCACCATGTGCGGGGTGATGATTTTGCCGATGGGCCCTGGGTACACTTCACCATAGGCGTGGCCGCCGACTCGGGTGTAGACCGGGCAATGATTCATGCAGGCGCCGCAGCGGATGCAGTTGAGGGTCTGGCGCAGTTCGCTGTCGGCGAAAGCCTGGCTGCGACCGTTGTCCAGCAGCACCAGGTGCACTTCCTGCGGGCCGTCCAGTTCATGTTCCTGGCGCGGGCCGGAGATCATGTTGACGTAGGTGGTGATCGGCTGGCCGAGGGCGGAACGGGTCAGCAGCGACAGCAGCGGCACCACGTCGCGCAGGTTCTCGACCACTTTTTCGATACCGGTGACGGCAATGTGCACCGGCGGCACCGTGGTGGTCATGCGCCCGTTGCCTTCGTTTTCCACCAGCAGCAGGGTGCCGGTTTCGGCCACGGCGAAGTTGACACCGGAGACGCCGATGTCTGCTTCGAAGAATTTCTGTCGCAGGACTTTGCGACCGATCTGAATGAGTTGGTCAACGTCCTTGGTGTACTCCACGCCAAGTTTGTCGTGGAACAAGGACGCGACCTGACCGGCATTCTTGTGGATTGCCGGCATAATGATGTGTGAAGGCTTCTCGTGGTCGAGCTGGACGATGTACTCGCCCATGTCCGATTCCAGGCATTCAATGCCCCGATCAGCAAGGAAATGATTCATCTCCATTTCTTCGCTGACCATCGATTTGCCCTTGATCACTTGCCGCCCCTCGTGAGCGCGGATGATCGAGAGGACGATGCCATTGGCCTCGTCCACCGTTTCCGCCCAGTGCACTGTCACACCGTTGCGGGTCAGGTTCTGTTCAAGCTGCTCGAGCAGGTCGGGCAGCTTGGATAAAGCACGGGCGCGGACGGCATTGCCGAGCGCTCGCAGGTGTTCCCTTTCGTGGGCATCGCTGAAAGACGCTGCCCTTTTTGTCATCAGTGAATCCATCGCCGTGCGAAAGTTGTTTCGCAACTGCGGGTCACCCAGTGCCGTGTGGGCTCGGGTGCGAAAATCTTCTTCTACGGCAACCGTAGGAATAAGCGCGGAAGCGTTCATTGAACACCCCCGGTCCGCTGCCAAAGGAAACTGGCCAGGTGTTGGCCGCGCAACGCTTCCTTCTGTTTCTCCAGCGAGCCGTTGATGTTCATCAGGCAACCGCAATCGGCACTCAGTACCTGGTGCGCGCCCGACGCCTTCAGCGACCGGGTCTTGTCCGCCACCATCGCGCCGGAAATGTCTGGCATACGGACGCTGAAAGTCCCACCGAAGCCACAGCATTCACTTTCGTGGCTGTGCTCGACTCGCTCCACGTTGCTCAGTTGCGACAACAACTCGCGACCGTGCAGGTGGGTGTTCATCTCACGCCGCGCCGAACACGAGGTGTGCAGCGCCACTTTTACTGGCTCGCCGCTGTCCTTGAGCTGCACCTTGCAGACAAACAGCAGGAACTCGGCCAGTTCATACGTCCGGGCCGCCAATGCCTGAACCCGTTTCAGCGTTTGCGGCTCGTCCTTGAACAAGTCGGCATAGTGTTCGCGCAACATGCCGGCACAGGATCCCGACGGCACCACCACCGGGTAATCTGCGGCGAACAGCGCCAGTTGCGAGCGCGCGACGGTCCTTGCCTGCTCGGTGTAACCCGAGGTGTAGGCCGGTTGTCCGCAGCAGCTCTGCCCCTGCGGGAACTCGACCCGAATGCCTTCGCGTTCCAGCAAGTGGATCGCATCCATCCCGGCTTCGGGATAGAACAGATCCACCACGCAGGTCCCGAACAGGTAGACCCGTGACGGTTTCTCGCTGGGGTATTGCCGAGGCTCAGGCAGTGGCGGGGCCACGCGGGTGGCGTTCGGCACGGCGTTGTAAAAAAGCTCGCTCATCAGGCGTGTCTCCGGGTGGGCCCGGTTATCCGTCCGCTGAGGCTGCTGAATATAGAGAGGGAAGCTTTCAGCAGCCTTACAGACCGGGTTGTGAATAGCTGACGCCGGAGTCGTGGTCCGGCGTCGGTTTTTTCGATGCTGCTTCTAGGTCTTAGTGCACCAGCATGCCGGTGAGCCAGTAGGCCTGGATGTAGGTGATCAGGCCGACGATCGTTGCAAAGAACAGGCTGTGCTTGAGGGTGAAGCGGAACAGATCCGACTCCTTGCCCACCAGGCCGGTCGCGGCGCAGGCCACGGCGATCGATTGCGGCGAGATCATCTTGCCGGTCACGCCGCCGCTGGTGTTTGCCGCTACCAGCAGCACATCACTGACGCCGATCTGGTGCGCGGTGGTCGCTTGCAACGAACTGAACAGCGCGTTGGACGACGTGTCGGAACCGGTCAGGAACACCCCCAGCCAGCCGAGGAACGGCGAGAAGAACGGGAAGGCCGCGCCGGTGCCTGCCAATACCAGCGCCATGGTCGAAGACATGCCCGAGTAGTTGGTGACGAAGGCAAAGGCCAGGACCATACCGATGGACAGAATCGGCCAGCGCAGTTCGTAGAAGGTCTCTTTCAAAGTGGTCAGACCAGTTTTGAAATTGATCTTCAGTACCAGCATCGAGATCAGCGCGGAGAAGAAAATCGCCGTGCCGGTGGCGGAAATCGGGTCGAGCTTGAACACCGCTGGAATGGCGGTTGGCGCAGTCACGATCGGTGCGACTTTAATCACCATCTGATCCAGGTGCGGAATCGCGAAGTTGAATACCCAGCTGTACATCGAGCCGCCGGCGGCAAACATTGCCTTGAACGGTTTGAGGGTCCAGATGGTGACCAGCACGGTGAGAATCAGGAACGGCGACCAGGCTTTGATGATTTCGAACAGGCTGTAAGGGGATGCCACGCTGGTGCGCGGTTGGCCGAAACCACCGGCGCTGGCGGTCACCACCGAGGCCGAGACGGCACCGGCGATGTGTTGGCCGGCGGCGCGTTTTGGCTGCCAGACTTTCAGGAACAGCGTCAGGGAAATCAGGCTGGCCAGGGCCGAGGTGATGTCCGGCAGCTCAGGACCGATGAAGTTCGACGTGAAGTATTGAGTGATGGCAAAGCTCAAGCCGGCGACCAGCGCAGCAGGCCAGGTTTCACGAACGCCGCGCAGGCCGTCCATCATGAACACCAGCCAGAACGGCACGAACAGCGACAGCAGCGGCAGTTGGCGACCGGTCATGGCGCCGATCTTGAACGCGTCGATGCCGGTCACTTGCCCGGCCACGATGATCGGAATCCCCAAGGCGCCGAAGGCCACTGGCGCGGTGTTGGCGATCAGACACAGGCCCGCGGCGTACAGTGGGTTGAAGCCGAGCCCTACCAGCAATGCGGCGGTAATCGCTACCGGCGCACCGAAACCGGCAGCACCTTCCAGGAACGCACCGAAGCAGAAACCGATCAGCAGAACCTGCAGGCGCTGGTCATCGGTGATCGACAACACCGAGCTGCGGATGACCTCGAACTGACCACTCTTGACCGTCAGTTTGTAGAGGAACACAGCGGCGACAATGATCCACGCAATCGGCCACAGGCCGTAGGCGAAGCCATAGCCTGCGGCGGCGAACGCCATGTCGACGGGCATCTGGAAAGCAAAGATGGCGACGGCGATGGACAACGCCAGCGTGATACTGCCGGCCACGTGCCCTTTGAGGCGGAACACCGCCAGCGCCAGGAAGAAAAACACGATGGGGATAACGGCGGCGAGCGCGGAGAAGCCAAGGCTGCCGAGCGGGGTATAGAGCTGTTGCCAGGTTTGCATATGGGGTGGCCCCTAATTGTTGTTGGTCAGGCACTGGTCAGCGTTCTTGGATAATTGGTAATACCAATTTACAATCGCTGTTGGCTAGGGTAAAAGCCTTCTGGGGGGTGTGTCAATTTGCCTCCCGCAAACTTTCGTCTTAGGTGCGCCTGGCGGATCGATTTTTTGTTCGACTTAACAGTGTCTGGCAGGTGCCTGCGCAACGCCGATAGGCCAGAATAGAGAGCCCGGCGAGTGGTCGGGATCGTGGAGAAATGAGTCATGGGGTTTGATCAGATTCGGCAGCGCCGTTTGTCTGACGATATTGTCGAGCAGCTCGAGGGGATGATTCTCGAGGGCACGCTCAAGGCCGGTGAGCGCTTGCCTGCCGAGCGTGCGCTGGCCGAGCAGTTCGGCGTTTCGCGGCCGTCGTTACGCGAAGCGATCCAGAAACTGGCGGCCAAGGGCTTGCTGGTCAGTCGTCAGGGCGGTGGCAACTATGTGGTCGAATCCCTGGGCACGACGTTCAGCGATCCGTTGCTGCATCTGCTCGAAAGCAATCCCGAGGCCCAGCGCGATTTGCTCGAGTTTCGCCACACCCTGGAAGCGTCATGCGCCTATTACGCGGCGCTGCGCGCTACCGATGTGGATCGCGAGCGATTGACTGCGGCATTTAATCAGCTGCAGGACTGCTACACGCGACACGATGAAATCAGTCGCGCGGAGGAGGGCGCCGCGGATGCGAAATTTCACCTGGCGATTGCCGAAGCCAGCCACAACGCCGTGTTGTTGCACACGATTCGCGGGCTGTTCGATCTGCTCAAGCGCAATGTCGTGACTAACATCGGCGGGATGTACAAGCAGCGCACGGAAACCCGCGACATGCTGATCACTCAGCACCGGGAGCTGTACCTGGCGATTATCGAGGGGCGTGCCGAGCAGGCGCGAGAAGTGTCCAGCAGGCATATCCTGTATGTGCAGGAGGTGCTGGAGGAGGTGCGTCAGGAAGTGCAGCGCGTGGCTCGGGCGGAGCGGCGCAAGGGGATGTAGTCAGTAAGATTTGTAGGGTTTTCGAGATTGCATTCGCGGGCAAGCCCGCTCCCACAGTGGTTTTGTGTCGTTCACAAATCCAGTGTGGGAGCGGGCTTGCCCGCGAAAGCGGATTCAAGCAAAAAGAAAATTAATCTTCCTTGCCCTTGTTCCGCACCGCACGCTGCAGCTCACGACCGGCGTCGCGCTCGCGTTCAGTGTCGCGCTTGTCGTATTCCTTCTTGCCCTTGCCCAGAGCGATCTCGCACTTGACCATGTGCTTGCTCCAGTACCAGGACAGGCATACGCAGGCGTAACCCTTCTGCTGCACGGCGGCGGCCAGCTTTTCCAGCTCGCGCCGATTCAGCAGCAACTTGCGCGTGCGGGTCGGGTCAGCAATGACATGGGTGCTTGCGGTCATCAGTGGCGTGATATGGCTGCCAAGCAGCCAGGCTTCGCCATCCTTGAGCAGTACATAACTGTCAACCAGTTGTAGCTTGCTCGCCCGCAAACTCTTTACTTCCCAGCCGGCCAGGACCAGACCAGCCTCGAACCGATGTTCGATGAAGTAATCGTGTCGCGCCTTTTTATTTTGCGCGATGGTCCCTGTGGGGTGTTTCTTCTGTTTAGCCATAGGGGCGGCATTATAGGGAGTTGCAAGCGAGTCGGCTACGGTATCGCTACGTGCTTGAGCAGGTTGATTGAATCCCGGACAATGCGCGCTCTTTTTTGAACGCTTGGGCGTGATAACGATGTCGACAGACAAGGTTTCTGTCCACGGCAGTTGGGCTAGCCGCTGGGTCTTCATACTCGCCGCGACCGGTTCGGCCGTGGGCCTGGGTAGTATCTGGAAATTCCCCTACATGGTCGGCGTCTATGGCGGCGGCGCCTTTGTGCTGATGTTCCTGGCCTGCATCGCGCTGATCGGGGTGCCGGTCATGCTGGCCGAAACCCTGATCGGACGCCGTGCGCGGCAAAGCCCGGCGAATGCCTTGAAGGTGCTGGCCATCGAGGCCGGGCATTCGGGCAAGTGGTCCTGGGGCGCCTTCGCCGGCATGATCACGGCGTTGCTGATCCTGTCTTTCTACAGTGTGGTGGGCGGCTGGTCGCTGGATTACATCATCGACATGGGGCGTGGCGATTTCCAGGGCGCGACACCTGATCAGGTCGGCTCGTATTTCGGTAATGTCATTGCCGACCCCTGGCGCCTGACACTTTGGCACACAATATTCATGCTGCTGTCGGCCGTGGTGATCGCCAAGGGCGTCGTCGCCGGGCTCGAGCGCAGCCTGCGGATCATGATGCCACTGCTGTTCGTGATGATCCTGGTGTTGCTGGGTTACAGCATGACCACGGGCCACTTCATGGAAGGCGTGCATTTCATGTTCGACTTCCATCCGGAAAAAGTCCTTGATGGCCTGCTGCCCGCCATGGGCCATGCGTTCTTCTCCCTCAGTGTCGGCGTTGGTTCGATCATGATCTACGGCGCCTACATGCCGAAGGATTCGTCGATTTCCGGCACGGTTGTCGGCGTGGCCCTGCTGGATACCTTCGTGTCCCTGGTCGCCGGACTTGCCCTGTTCCCGATCGTGTTCGCGGCCGGCCTGAACCCGAGCGAAGGTCCAGGGCTGATGTTTGTCAGCCTGCCTTTCGCCTTCGGTAACGTAGCCTTCGGCCAACTGATGGGCGTAGTGTTCTTCGTGCTGGTGGCCGTTGCGGCCTGGAGTTCGGCGATTTCCCTGCTCGAACCGATGGTGGCCTACCTGGTTGAACGCACCAAGGTCAGCCGCGCCTGGGTCACGTTCTGGCTGGCGTTCACTTGCTGGTTCGTGGGGCTGGGCACGGTGTTTTCCTTCAATATCTGGAAGCAAGCCAAGTTTTTCGTGAACGAAGGCGGGCTGTTTCACCTCTATCAATGGGGTGCGGCCGGGGGATTGGACTTCTTCGGCGTGATCGATTTCTTCACCTCGCGAATCATGTTGCCCCTTGGCGGGTTATGTTTCGTGGTGTTTGCAGGCTGGGTGATGGGCCGTGAAGCGGTGCGCGACGAATTGTCGATCCGCAGCCCGGCACTGTTCGCCCTGTCCCTGTTTTTGATGCGCTATGTGGCGCCCATCGGCATTCTTGTAGTGTTTGCCGCCCAGCTGTGGAAGTGACGCTGACATGACGACACATATTCAACGTTCGGCCCTGCTGCCGTATCCGGCGCAAGCGCTGTATGACCTGGTCAACGACGTGGCGCGCTATCCGGAATTCCTGCCCTGGTGTTCGTCTGCCGAGGTCCTGGAGAGTTCTGCCGAGCATATGCGCGCCAGTGTCGGCGTGGCGAAGGGGGGCCTCAGCCAGCATTTCGTGACGCGCAATACGCTGGTGCCCGGCCAGTCCATCGAGATGAACCTGGAAGAAGGTCCGTTCAATCAGCTGCATGGCGTCTGGGTGTTCAAGGCGTTGGGCGAGAAGGCCTGCAAGATCAGCCTCGATCTGTCGTTTGATTACGCCGGCCCGATCGTTCGCGCGACCTTGGGGCCGCTGTTCAACCAGGCCGCCAATACCCTGGTGGATGCGTTCTGCCAGCGTGCCAAGCAAATGCATGGTTGAGGTCATGATCGACGTTGAGGTGGTGTACGCCGCCGTTGATCGCCAGCTGTTGTTGGCGGTGAGCGTGCCACCGGGGCTGACCGTGCGCGAGGTTTTGCGGCGCTCCGGGGTTGGCGAGACGTTTCCCGAGCTTAATCTTGACGAGTGCCCGCTTGGGATCTTCGGCAAGGTGGTGGCCGATCCGCAAAGCCGGCTGGCCCAGGCCGGTGACCGGATCGAGATTTACCGGCCATTGCTGGCGGACCCCAAGGAGGTTCGGCGGCTGCGCGCAGCAAAAGCGGCTGAAGCCAGGGCGCGTAATCAGTAATCGCTGAACTGCAGACAATAAAAAACCCGGCATGCCGGGTTTTTTTAATGCGTCGCAAATTATTGCGGCGAAGTGTCCAGGGGCTCCGGAGTCGGGACCGGAACGGTTTCTACGCCATCCACGTCCTTCTGGATCTGGTCCAGCAACGAGCCTGGCTTGACCGGTTTTTCCGGTTTCGGCTTCTCGACGTTCTCTGCAGGTGCGGTCACATTAGTGCCGCCATCCTGGCCGAGAATGGCTTCGTCACGGCTGACTCCCGGCATGAAATCACCGGAAAGGCTGACAAGCTGGTCATTTGGGTTGAAGATAACGCTAATGCGTTCCTGTTGGCGTTCACCGCCACCGGGTTGCAGGCTGTACAGGTAATCCCAGCGATCGGCATGGAACGTGTCAGTCAGCAGGGGGTTGCCCATGATAAACCGTACTTGCCGACGGGTCATTCCCGGGCGTAACTGGTCTATCATGTCCTGCGTGACGACATTGCCCTGCTGGATGTCGATTTTGTAAACCCCGGGGAATGAACAACCGGCGAGTGCGAGCAGTCCCACAAAGGTGAAACTGGTTAGCAAGAGCTTGGTGTTTTGCATCGGTGGGCGACTTCCACTATCTTGGCTGGGACAACGTAAACGCCGATCATACCCGCATTAAGAGAAGCTGCGAAGCAGCATCGCGAGAAAGCTGACCATGGTTGAAAATAGCGAACTACGCAAAGCCGGCCTCAAAGTGACCCTTCCGCGGGTCAAAATTCTGCAAATGCTCGATTCCGCCGAGCAACGCCACATGAGTGCCGAGGACGTCTACAAGGCGCTGATGGAGGCTGGTGAGGACGTCGGTCTGGCCACGGTTTACCGTGTACTGACCCAGTTCGAGGCAGCTGGCCTTGTGGTGCGGCACAACTTCGACGGAGGCCATGCGGTCTTCGAGCTGGACGACGGTAAGCATCACGACCATATGGTCGACGTCGAAACCAGCGAAGTGATCGAATTCTTCGACGAAGAAATCGAGCGTCTGCAGAAAGCCATCGTCGACAAGTATGGCTTTGAGATGGTTGATCACAATCTTGTGCTGTACGTACGCAAGAAAAAGTAAGCATGTCGCGTGAACCTTCGGTTCGCGAAACGAGCGAAGGCGACCCCAGGGTCGCCTTCGTGCTTTGTGCTGCTTGTATGGGTTTGCAAACGGTTCCTGTAGGAGCTGCTGCAGGCTGCGATCAAGATCAAGATCAAAAGATCGCAGCCTGCGGCAGCTCCTACGGGGGGGGGGGGGGGCTTAGATTTTTGCGGTGACGACCATTTTCTTGGCGTGAGCCAGGGATTCCTTGGTGAGATCGATGCCGCCCAGCATGCGCGCCACTTCTTCCACCCGGTCATTCTTGCTGAGCTTGGACACGGCGGTACGCGTCGCGTCCTCCCCGCGCACTTTATGCACAAATAGATGTTGATGACCTTGGGCGGCCACCTGCGGCAAGTGGGTCACCGTCAGCACCTGCCCACGTTCGCCGAGGCGGCGCAGCAACTGGCCGACAATTTCTGCGGTGGGGCCACCGATTCCCACGTCCACTTCGTCGAATACCAGGGTTGGCACCCGAGAGGTCTGGGCGGTGATCACCTGAATGGCCAGGCTGATTCGCGACAACTCGCCACCCGACGCCACTTTTGCCAGGGCTTTGAGTGGCTGGCCGGGGTTGGCGCTGACCAGCAATTCGACCTGCTCCAGCCCGTTAGGCAGCAGTTCATCACTGGCGTTGGGGCGCAATTCGATACTGAAGCGTCCGCCGGGCATGCCCAGGCGCTGGATTTCCTGTTCCACCGCGCTGGCCAGGCTGCCTGCTGCCTGGTGGCGCAGGTCGCTGAGGTCGCGGGCCTTCTCGTGATAATGGCGGGCGTAAGACGCCAGCTCATCACTCAAGCGCTCGATGGATTCGTCGTTGGCATTGAGTGTCTCGATTTCATCCAGCAGTTTCTGCTGCATTTCCGCGACTTCGGTCGGCTGGATGCGGTGCTTGCGTGCCATGGTGTAGATCGCATCCAGGCGTTCCTCCAGGTACTGCAGGCGTGCGGGGTCGGCATCGAAGTTGTCGAGGAAACGATTTAGCTCGCCAACGGCTTCTTCGACCTGGATCTGTGCGCTGGTCAGCAGGCTGCTGGCTTCGCCCAGGGCGCCGATGGAGTTGTTCACGCTCGACAGTCGATTGAGGCTGGCCGTCAGGGCGTTCAAGACATTTCCCGAATCACTTTCGCTGCATTGCTCGACCACTTGGCGGCAAATGCCCAGCAGTGTCTCGGCATTGGTCAGGTTCTTGTGCTCCTGCTCCAGCTGTTCCAGCTCGTTTTCGCCAAGGCCCAGGTTTTCCAGTTCTTCGAGCTGGTAGCTGAGCAGTTGATGGCGGGCACGCTGTTCGTCGCCGGAGTTGGAGAGGCGGTCCAGTTCGTGGCGGGTCTGGCGCCAGCGCTGGGCGGCCAGTTGAACATGGCGGGCCAGGTCGGTTGCGCCGGCATACTCGTCCAGCAGGCGGCGGTGGGTGTCGGTTTTCAGCAGGGACTGGTGTTCGTGCTGGCTGTGGATGTCGATCAGCAGTTCGCCCAGGGACTTGAGGTCGCCAAGGGGGCAGGGGGTGCCATTGATGTAGCCGCGGGAACGGCCCTCGGCGGTGATCACCCGGCGCAGGATGCATGGCCCATCGCTGTCGAGGTCGCGCTCGGCCAGCCAGGCGCTGGCTTCAGGGATGTCGACGAGGTCGAAGGTGGCCAGGATGTCGGCCTTGTCTGCGCCTGGTCGCACCACGCCGCTGTCGGCGCGATCGCCCAGGGTCAGGCCCAGGGCGTCGAGCATGATCGACTTGCCGGCGCCGGTTTCCCCTGTGATCACGCTCATCCCGCGATCAAGTTCCAGATCGAGATGTTCAACGATGGCGTAGTTATGTACAGACAGGTGCACCAGCATAAGGGCCGCTCCCAGGTGTTAGGTCTGGTTATTTATACAGTGTTTTCATTCTGGCTGACAATGCCCTCGCTTAGCTCGATTCGCTTGATCCGACGAAACCCTTAGTGCTGGGTGGAATCACAATGCAGCTCTTTTTTGTAGGGTTAATCCGCTCGGCCCCTTGAAGCTGATTTTTGCGGCCCCATATAGCTGGGCAGAAGCGCGAGTTGAGCTCGCGGACGTAATTGAAAGGAGAAATCTATGGCTGACGAACAGACAGTGGATACGCAAAATCCAGACGCCAATCAGGCGCCCCGTGTACAAGTGCTCGAAGAGCAACTGGCAGGCGCTCAGGATCAGGCTTTGCGTGTAGCCGCCGATCTGCAGAACGTCCGCCGTCGCGCCGAGCAGGATGTAGAAAAGGCTCACAAATTTGCGCTGGAAAAATTCGCCGGCGACCTGCTGCCGATCATCGACAGCCTGGAGCGTGGCCTGGAGTTGTCCAACCCGGATGACGAAAGCATCCGCCCAATGCGTGAAGGCATCGAGCTGACCCTGAAAATGTTCCAGGACACCCTGAAGCGTTATCAGCTGGAAGCGATCGACCCGCATGGCGAACCGTTCAACGCCGTTCTTCACCAGGCAATGGCCATGCAGGAAAGCGCCGACGTTGAGCCAAACAGCGTGCTCAAGGTGTTCCAGAAGGGCTATCAGCTCAATGGTCGCCTGCTGCGTCCGGCCATGGTCGTGGTCAGCAAGGCCCCTGCGCCAGTTTCGCCTTCTATTGACGAGCAGGCTTGAAATTAGCCGCAAGGCCCCCATTTAGAAGTCAAGCGTTTAAGTGCTACCGCAGTTAGCCACCACTGCTGCGGCAACCAAATCCAAAGTTTCGGGAGAATTAAAATGGGCAAAATTATCGGTATCGACCTGGGGACTACCAACTCCTGCGTCTCCGTGATGGAAAACGGCAAGGCCAAAGTTATCGAAAACGCTGAAGGCGCGCGTACCACGCCGTCGATCATCGCTTACGCCAACGATGGCGAAATCCTGGTTGGCCAGTCGGCCAAGCGTCAGGCAGTGACCAATCCGCATAACACCCTGTACGCGGTGAAGCGTCTGATCGGTCGCAAGTTCGACGAAGAAGTCGTACAGAAAGACATCAAGATGGTCCCTTACAAAATCGCCAAGGCTGACAACGGCGACGCATGGGTAGAAGTGAACGGCCAGAAAATGTCGCCGCCACAAATCTCGGCTGAAATTCTGAAGAAAATGAAGAAGACCGCCGAAGACTACCTCGGCGAGCCAGTGACCGAAGCGGTGATCACCGTTCCGGCCTACTTCAACGACAGCCAGCGTCAAGCGACCAAAGACGCCGGCCGCATCGCGGGCCTGGACGTTAAACGTATCATCAACGAACCAACCGCAGCTGCTCTGGCTTACGGTATGGACAAGGCCAAGGGCGATCACACCGTGATCGTTTACGACCTGGGCGGCGGTACTTTTGACGTTTCCGTGATCGAAATCGCTGAGGTTGATGGCGAGCACCAGTTCGAAGTACTGGCTACCAACGGTGACACGTTCCTGGGCGGTGAAGACTTTGACATTCGTCTGATCGACTACCTCGTCGACGAATTCAAGAAAGAAAGCGGCATGAACCTCAAGGGTGACCCGCTGGCGATGCAGCGCCTGAAAGAAGCCGCTGAAAAAGCCAAGATCGAACTGTCTTCGAGCAATTCGACCGACGTGAACCTGCCGTACATCACTGCAGACGCTACCGGTCCTAAGCACTTGAACGTGAAAATCTCCCGCGCCAAGCTGGAAGCGCTGGTTGAAGACCTGGTTCAACGCACCATCGAACCATGCCGCATCGCTCTGAAAGACTCCGGTATCGACGTTGGCGCTATCAACGACGTGATCCTGGTGGGCGGTCAGACCCGTATGCCACTGGTTCAGAAGCTGGTAACCGAGTTCTTCGGTAAAGAAGCTCGTAAAGACGTGAACCCGGACGAAGCCGTTGCCATGGGTGCTGCTATCCAGGGCGCAGTATTGGCCGGTGACGTGAAAGACGTTCTGCTGCTCGACGTCAGCCCGCTGACCCTGGGTATCGAAACCATGGGTGGCGTGATGACTGCGCTGATCGAGAAAAACACCACGATTCCTACCAAGAAATCGCAAGTGTTCTCGACTGCCGACGACAACCAGGGCGCTGTGACCATTCACGTGCTGCAAGGTGAGCGTAAGCAAGCCGCGCAGAACAAGTCTTTGGGCAAGTTCGACCTGGCCGAGATTCCACCAGCACCACGTGGCGTGCCACAAATTGAAGTGACCTTCGACATCGACGCCAACGGCATTCTGCACGTAGGCGCCAAGGACAAGGCCACTGGCAAGACTCAGTCGATCGTGATCAAGGCCAACTCCGGTCTGTCCGAGGAAGAGATTCAGCAGATGATTCGCGATGCTGAAACCAACGCCGACGAAGATCGCAAGTTCGAAGAGCTGGCTGCTGCCCGTAACCAGGGTGATGCGCTGGTGCACTCGACTCGCAAAATGATCGCTGATGCTGGCGACAAGGTGAGCGCTGAAGAGAAGACTGCAATCGAAGCGGCTGTAGTAGCCCTGGAAGCCGCTGTCAAAGGCGACGACAAGGCTGCGATCGAAGCCAAGGTTGAAGAGCTGTCGAAAGTCTCCGCTCCAGTGGCGCAGAAGATGTACGCCGAACAGGCCCAGCCTGCTGATGGCGCTGCACCGCAGGACGAAAAGGCTGAGAAGGCCGATGACGTCGTCGACGCTGAGTTCGAAGAAGTCAAAGACAACAAGTAAGTTGTTGGTCGCCCGGTTGACTGCCTTCAGGCGGTGACTGGTAGGATGTCGCCGCGCGGGAGCCTGCTCCCGCGTTGGCGTGTCTGGAGTACGAGAATTTTTTGCAGCATGCGACTGCGTTCGTATGTTGCTGGTATGGCCGGGAATGCTCCTGCTTTTCGCGCCGCAAGTACCGCAATGAATCAAAGACCAGGATCGTTGAATTGACGTGAGTTGGGTCCGGGCCTGTATTGGGGCTCAACGAGTTTGGCAAGGCTCAGGAGAGGTTTGCCGGACGTCCTCAAGAGTGCAAAGACTTATGGCAAAGCGTGACTATTACGAAGTGTTGGGTGTTGAGCGTGGCTCAAGCGAAGCAGACCTGAAGAAGGCCTACCGCCGCCTGGCAATGAAGCATCACCCGGACCGTAATCCCGATGACAAAGCGTCGGAAGAGATGTTCAAGGAGGCCAACGAGGCCTACGAGGTGCTGTCCGATTCGAGCAAGCGCGCCGCTTACGACCAGTACGGTCATGCCGGCGTCGACCCGAGCATGGGCGGTGGTGGGCCAGGTTTCGGTGGTCAGAATTTCTCCGACATCTTTGGCGATGTGTTCAGCGATTTCTTCGGTGGCGGTCGCGGCGGTGCTCGTGGCGGCGCCCAGCGCGGCAGCGACCTGCGCTACACGCTGGAGCTGAACCTGGAAGAGGCGGTGCGCGGTACTACCGTGAATATTCGCGTTCCGACATTGGTCAACTGCAAGCCGTGCGATGGCTCGGGTGCCAAGAAGGGCTCGGCGCCTGTTACCTGCCCGACCTGTGGCGGCATCGGCCAGGTTCGCATGCAGCAAGGCTTCTTCTCGGTACAGCAAACCTGCCCGCGCTGCCATGGCCAGGGCAAGATCATTTCCGACCCGTGCGATTCCTGCAACGGTGACGGTCGTATCGAAGAGTACAAGACCCTGTCGGTGAAAGTGCCGGCCGGTGTTGATACCGGTGATCGCATCCGCCTGTCCGGCGAAGGCGAGGCGGGCGCCCAGGGCGGCCCGACTGGCGACCTCTATGTGGTGATCAACGTGCGTGAGCACGCGATCTTCCAGCGCGACGGCAAGCATCTGTTCTGTGAAGTGCCGATCAGCTTCGTCGATGCGGCGCTGGGTGGCGAGCTGGAGATTCCGACCCTGGATGGTCGAGTCAAGCTGAAGATCCCCGAGGGCACCCAGACCGGCAAGCAGTTCCGTGTCCGTGGCAAAGGCGTTGCGCCGGTGCGCGGTGGCGGTGCCGGCGACCTGATGTGCCGGGTGGCGGTCGAAACCCCGGTAAACCTGGGTCGTCGTCAGCGCGAATTGCTGGAAGAGTTCCGCAGCTCGCTGGCGGACGATAACAGCCATTCGCCGAAAACCACCGGCTGGTTCGAAGGCGTGAAGCGCTTCTTCGGCGATTTGTAAGGAGACGGGCATGCGACGTATTGCAGTGATGGGCGCCGCCGGGCGCATGGGTAAAACCCTGATTGAAGCCGTGCAGCTAACCCCGGGCGCCGGCCTGACGGCGGCTGTGGATCGTCCCGACAGCACGCTGGTCGGTGCGGATGCCGGTGAGCTGGCGGCGCTGGGTCGCATTGGCGTTCCGCTGTCTGGTGACCTGGCTCGGGTGGCCGACGAGTTCGACGTGCTGATCGACTTCACTCACCCGACAGTGACCCTGAAGAACCTCGCCTTCTGCCGCAAGCACGGCAAGGCGATGATCATCGGCACAACGGGTTTCAGTGTCGAAGAGAAGCAGCTGCTGGCCGAGGCGGGCAAGGACATTCCAATTGTCTTCGCTGCCAACTTCAGCGTCGGCGTCAACCTGTGCCTGAAACTGCTCGATACGGCAGCGCGGGTGCTGGGTGATGATGTCGATATCGAAATCACCGAGGCTCACCATCGGCATAAAGTCGATGCGCCGTCAGGCACTGCCGTGCGCATGGGCGAGGTGATTGCCGATGCCCTCGGCCGTGATCTGAAGAAGGTTGCGGTGTACGGTCGTGAGGGGCAGACCGGCGCTCGCGAGCGCGAGACCATCGGTTTTGCCACCGTGCGTGCCGGCGACATCGTTGGCGATCACACGGTGCTGTTCGCCGCCGACGGTGAGCGCGTCGAGATCACTCACAAGGCCTCCAGCCGCATGACCTTCGCCAAGGGTGCGGTGCGTGCCGCATTGTGGCTGGACGGGCGTGAGCCTGGTCTGTACGACATGCAAGACGTGCTCGACCTGCGTTAAGATGCACCGGAAATCGGGCTCGCGCGCAGCGTTTGAGCCCGGTTTTACTCCGCCAAGCGACGACCTGTCGCATTCTCCGGCCTTTAAGGCTCATTGGCGGTAGACCAAAAAGGCCTTTTTCTGTAAGCTACAGCTTTAGTGTGTTCACTAAAAGCGCGCAGAATAATTCAGTGAATGAGCGGGGTGACGTGTCCATACGTCACTCCGCTTTTTTACACCTGCGATCGCCCTTTCAGGCTTTATTTACGGGAGGTCTTCTTGACTAAGCCAGCCATACTCGCCCTTGCTGATGGCAGCATTTTTCGCGGCGAAGCAATTGGAGCCGACGGTCAAACCGTTGGTGAGGTGGTGTTCAATACCGCCATGACCGGCTATCAGGAAATCCTTACCGATCCTTCCTACGCCCAACAGATCGTTACCCTGACTTACCCGCACATCGGCAACACCGGCACCACGCCGGAAGACGCCGAGTCCGACCGCGTCTGGTCCGCTGGCCTGGTCATCCGTGACCTGCCACTGGTTGCGAGCAACTGGCGCAACACGATGTCCCTGTCCGATTACCTGAAAGCCAACAACGTCGTGGCCATCGCCGGTATCGACACCCGTCGCCTGACCCGCATCCTGCGTGAGAAAGGTGCACAGAACGGCTGCATCATGGCCGGCGACAACATCTCCGAAGAAGCCGCCATCGCCGCCGCCCAGGGTTTCCCGGGCCTCAAGGGCATGGACCTGGCGAAAGTCGTCAGCACCAAAGAGCAGTACGAGTGGCGCTCGACGGTCTGGGATCTGAAAACCGACAGCCACGCGACCATCGACGCTTCTGAGCTGCCGTACCACGTGGTCGCCTACGACTACGGCGTAAAACTGAACATCCTGCGCATGCTGGTCGAGCGCGGTTGCCGCGTCACCGTGGTTCCGGCCCAGACGCCAGCGGCCGACGTGCTGGCGATGAAACCCGATGGCGTGTTCCTGTCCAACGGCCCGGGTGATCCGGAGCCATGCGACTACGCGATCCAGGCGATCAAGGACGTACTGGAAACCGAGATCCCGGTATTCGGTATCTGCCTCGGTCACCAGCTGCTGGCCCTGGCCTCCGGCGCCAAGACCCTGAAGATGGGCCACGGCCACCACGGTGCCAACCACCCGGTGCAGGACCTGGACAGCGGTGTAGTCATGATCACCAGCCAGAACCACGGTTTTGCGGTGGACGAAGCGACCCTGCCGGCCAACGTGCGCGCGATCCACAAATCGCTGTTCGACGGCACCCTGCAAGGCATCGAGCGTACCGACAAGAGCGCCTTCAGCTTCCAGGGTCACCCGGAAGCCAGCCCTGGCCCGAACGACGTAGCGCCATTGTTCGATCGCTTCATCAACGAGATGGCCAAGCGACGCTGATCGCTCGCCCTGATGCAGCAAAGCTTGAGGGCGGCCCCCATCGGCGGCCCCCTCAAGGCTTCACAGATTGAACAAGACGGCTTGCCGACTGACCTGCGGATTTGAGTGACAAACCCATGCCAAAACGTACAGACATTAAAAGCATCCTGATTCTCGGCGCTGGCCCGATCGTGATCGGCCAGGCCTGCGAATTCGATTACTCCGGCGCCCAGGCCTGCAAAGCCCTGCGCGAGGAGGGCTACCGCGTCATCCTGGTGAACTCCAACCCGGCGACCATCATGACCGACCCGGACATGGCCGACGCCACCTACATCGAGCCGATCAAGTGGCAGACCGTTGCCAAGATCATCGAGAAAGAGCGTCCGGACGCGCTGCTGCCAACCATGGGTGGCCAGACCGCCCTGAACTGCGCCCTGGACCTGGAGCGCGAAGGCGTCCTGGAAAAATTCGGCGTAGAGATGATCGGCGCCAATGCCGACACCATCGACAAGGCTGAAGACCGCTCGCGCTTTGACAAGGCGATGAAATCCATCGGCCTGGACTGCCCGCGCTCGGGTATCGCCCACAGCATGGAAGAAGCCAACGCAGTGCTCGAGAAGCTTGGCTTCCCGTGCATCATCCGTCCGTCCTTCACCATGGGCGGCACCGGTGGCGGTATCGCGTACAACCGTGAAGAATTCGAAGAAATCTGCGCCCGTGGCCTGGACCTGTCGCCAACCAAAGAGCTGCTGATCGACGAATCCCTGATCGGCTGGAAAGAATACGAGATGGAGGTTGTCCGCGATAAGAAGGACAACTGCATCATCGTCTGCTCCATTGAAAACTTTGACCCGATGGGCGTGCACACCGGTGACTCGATCACCGTTGCGCCGGCGCAGACCCTGACGGACAAGGAATACCAGATCATGCGTAACGCCTCCCTGGCGGTACTGCGCGAGATCGGCGTGGAAACCGGCGGCTCCAACGTCCAGTTCGGCATTTGCCCGGACACTGGTCGCATGGTGGTCATCGAGATGAACCCGCGGGTATCCCGTTCGTCGGCACTGGCCTCCAAAGCCACCGGTTTCCCTATTGCGCGCATCGCTGCCAAGCTGGCGATCGGCTACACCCTGGATGAACTGCAGAACGAAATCACCGGCGGTGCTACGCCTGCGTCCTTCGAGCCGTCCATCGACTACGTCGTGACCAAGCTGCCTCGCTTCGCCTTCGAGAAATTCCCGAAAGCCGACGCGCGCCTGACCACTCAAATGAAGTCAGTAGGTGAAGTCATGGCCATCGGCCGGACTTTCCAGGAATCCTTGCAGAAAGCGTTGCGCGGCCTGGAAGTGGGCGTTTGCGGCCTGGACGAGAAGCTCGACCTGAGCAATCCGGAAAGCATGAGCATCCTCAAGCGCGAACTGACCGTGCCGGGTGCCGAGCGTATCTGGTACGTGGCTGATGCCTTCCGCGCCGGCCTGTCGGTCGAAGACATCTTCGGCATGAACATGATCGACCCGTGGTTCCTGGTGCAGATCGAAGATCTGATCAAGGAAGAAGAGAAGGTCAAGACCCTGGGTCTGGCCAGCATCGACCGCGACCTGATGTTCAAGCTCAAGCGCAAAGGCTTCTCCGACATGCGTCTGGCCAAGCTGCTGGGCGTGACCGAGAAGGCGCTGCGTCGTCACCGCCACAAGCTGGAGATCTTCCCGGTCTACAAGCGCGTTGACACCTGCGCGGCCGAGTTCGCCACCGACACCGCCTACATGTACTCGACTTACGAGGAAGAGTGCGAAGCCGCCCCTTCGGGTCGCGACAAGATCATGATCCTCGGCGGCGGTCCTAACCGTATCGGCCAGGGCATCGAGTTCGACTACTGCTGCGTGCACGCGGCATTGGCCCTGCGCGAAGACGGTTACGAGACCATCATGGTCAACTGCAACCCGGAAACCGTTTCCACCGACTACGACACCTCCGATCGCCTGTACTTCGAGCCAGTGACCCTGGAAGACGTACTGGAAATCTGCCGCGTCGAGAAGCCAAAAGGCGTAATCGTCCAGTACGGCGGCCAGACCCCGCTGAAACTGGCACGCGCCCTGGAAGAGGCCGGCGTGCCGATCATCGGCACCAGCCCTGACGCCATTGACCGCGCCGAAGACCGTGAGCGCTTCCAGCAGATGGTCGAGCGCCTGAACCTGCGCCAGCCGCCAAACGCCACCGTGCGCAGCGAAGATGAAGCGATTCGCGCTGCCAGCAAGATCGGTTACCCGCTGGTGGTTCGTCCGTCCTACGTGTTGGGCGGTCGTGCGATGGAAATCGTCTACGAAGAAGAAGAGCTCAAGCGCTACCTGCGTGACGCGGTGAAAGTGTCCAACGACAGCCCGGTGCTGCTCGACCACTTCCTCAACTGCGCCATCGAGATGGACGTGGATGCGGTCTGCGACGGCACCGACGTGGTGATCGGCGCGATCATGCAGCACATCGAGCAGGCCGGCGTTCACTCCGGTGACTCCGCTTGCTCCCTGCCGCCGTACTCGCTGCCTGCGCACATCCAGGACGAGATGCGCGAACAGGTCAAGAAAATGGCCCTGGAACTGGGCGTTGTCGGCCTGATGAACGTACAGTTGGCGCTGCAAGGCGAAGACATCTACGTCATCGAAGTCAACCCGCGCGCTTCCCGTACCGTACCTTTTGTGTCCAAGTGCATCGGTGTTTCCCTGGCAATGATCGCGGCGCGCGTCATGGCCGGCAAAACCCTGAAGGAAATCGGCTTCACCAAGGAAATCATTCCTAACTTCTACAGCGTGAAAGAGGCGGTATTCCCGTTCGCCAAATTCCCTGGTGTGGACCCGATCCTGGGCCCAGAGATGAAGTCCACCGGTGAAGTGATGGGCGTGGGCGACACCTTCGGCGAAGCATTCGCCAAGGCCCAGATGGGCGCCAGCGAAGTGCTGCCGACCGGCGGTACCGCGTTCATCAGCGTGCGCGACGATGACAAGCCACTGGTTGCAGGGGTAGCCCGTGATCTGATCAACTTGGGTTTCGAAGTGGTTGCCACCGCCGGTACTGCCAAGCTGATCGAAGCCGCAGGCCTGAAAGTGCGCCGTGTGAATAAGGTGACCGAAGGCCGTCCGCACGTGGTCGACATGATCAAGAATGACGAAGTCACCCTGATCATCAACACCACCGAAGGTCGCCAGTCGATCGCCGACTCGTACTCCATTCGTCGTAACGCGCTGCAGCACAAGATCTACTGCACCACGACTATTGCTGCTGGCGAAGCCATCTGCGAAGCGTTGAAGTTCGGTCCCGAGAAGACTGTGCGCCGCTTGCAGGATCTACACGCAGGATTGAAGGCATGATCAAGTACCCAATGACCGTCCAGGGCGCCAAAGCCCTGGAAGAAGAACACGCTCACCTGACCAAGGTCGTCCGTCCGAAGCTCAGCCAGGACATCGGGACGGCCCGCGAGTTGGGTGACCTGAAGGAAAACGCCGAGTACCACGCTGCCCGCGAGCAGCAAGGGATGGTCGAGGCGCGGATTCGTGACATCGAAGGCCGGATTCAGAATCAGGTCATCATCGACGTCACGTCCATTCCTCACACCGGTAAAGTGATTTTCGGCACCACCGTTGAAATCGCCAACGTCGAGACGGATGAGCGCGTCACTTACCACATCGTGGGTGAGGACGAAGCTGACTTCAAACTCGGCAAGATTTCGGTGGGTTCACCACTGGCCCGCGCCTTGATCGCCAAGGAGGAGGGTGACGTGGTTGCCGTGAAGACGCCGGGTGGCGTTATCGAGTATGAGATTGTCGAAGTTCGCCACATCTGATAAGCCATGGCGCCCGCTTCGTGCGGGCGCGATGCTCTGGCAGCTGACCCAGATGTTATGGGTAGGCGGCCTGTGGCTGTTGCATATCGGTCTGCTGCCGGTGCTGGGCTGGATTGGCCTGGCGCCGCTGCTGATCGACGAAATTGCAGGCATGCTGAATGCGCTGATGGTGGCGTTTGCCGCAGCGTGTGTGATTTTTCAGGCTTTGGTGCTGATTCAGGCCGAGGGCCTTGCCAGTCTATGGCGCGATATCCGCGGGCAACTGCTGTTGATGGCGCTGTATGCGTGCGGGATGTTTTTTGCCGTGCGCCTGGGGTGGCCGGATGCCGTGCCCTGGCAGGTTTTCAGCTATCTGGTCCTGGGGTTTTCCGGGCTGGTGCTGGTGTTGCAGCCGGTACCTGGATGGAGTGGCAGGGTGCGCGAAGCACACCCTTGACCCTTGTCATCACTTGAAGCGATGGACGTTCGACAGCTGCTTGTTGACGCTGAAGTTCTTGCGGTGAATCAGTGCCATCTTGCCGATGACCTGGACCAGGTCCGCTTTACCGGCCTTGCACAGCTCTGCAATGGACGCCAGGCGCGATTCGCGATCGAGGATGTTGAGCTTGATCTTGATCAGCTCGTGATCCGCCAAAGCGCGTTCAAGTTCGGCTAACACACCTTCAGTCAAACCGTTGTCCGCCACGATCAAAACCGGTTTCAGATGGTGGCCAATGGATTTGTACTGTTTCTTCTGCTCTTGAGTGAGCGGCATAATCTGACCCTTTCGTCTGGATTCTGTAAAATGGCGGCCATTTTACCCGAGGGCTCGTGGATCCGCCCAATTAATCACGACCCTTATCATCGAGGTGCCCAATGGCGCGTTCCAAGACAAGCCTTGGCTGGCTGAAAAGACATGTCAATGATCCCTATGTGAAGCAGGCGCAGAAGGATGGTTACCGCTCGCGTGCGAGCTACAAGCTTCTGGAAGTCCAGGAGAAATACAAGCTGATCCGTCCGGGTATGAGCGTTGTCGACCTGGGTGCGGCGCCCGGCGGCTGGTCGCAGGTCACCAGTCGGCTGATCGGTGGTCAGGGGCGCCTGATTGCCTCGGACATTCTGGAAATGGACAGTATTCCGGACGTGACTTTCATCCATGGTGACTTCACCCAGGACGAAGTGCTCGCCCAGATCCTTGAAGCCGTGGGTAATTCGCAGGTGGACCTTGTGATTTCCGATATGGCCCCCAATATGAGTGGTACGCCTGAAGTAGACATGCCAAAAGCCATGTTTCTATGTGAACTGGCGCTTGATCTGGCGGCTCGGATACTCAAGCCGGGTGGTAATTTCGTGATCAAGGTGTTTCAGGGCGAAGGGTTTGATGCTTACGTGAAGGACGCTCGTCAGAAATTCGACAAGGTCCAGATGATCAAGCCGGACTCTTCCCGTGGCAGTTCCCGCGAGCAATACATGCTGGCTTGGGGCTTTCGCCGTCCTGCCGAGTAAGGTTTTTTAGCGGGTCGATAGGATTTTCGTATTTCGCCCCGCGGGCAATAGCGAATATTGTGTAGAAAGTGTTTCACAAAGGGTTACAGACGGCGCCTGCCAGAGCCGTTCGTAATGTAGTAAGTTAGGCCGGTGAATATCATGCGAAGCGCGCGCCATTAGCGGAGCTTGCTTCAGAGGGTAGTTAATTGAACGATATGGCAAAGAATCTGATCCTGTGGTTGATCATCGCGGCAGTCCTGGTGACGGTGATGAACAACTTCTCCAGCCCTAACGAGCCGCAGACCCTCAACTATTCCGACTTCATCCAGCAGGTCAAGGATGGCAAGGTCGAGCGCGTAGCCGTTGATGGTTATGTCATCACCGGCAAGCGCAGCGATGGCGACAGCTTCAAGACCATCCGTCCGGCAATTCAGGACAACGGTCTGATCGGTGACCTCGTGGATAACCACGTCGTTGTCGAGGGCAAGCAGCCTGAGCAGCAAAGCATCTGGACTCAACTCCTGGTGGCCAGCTTCCCGATCCTGGTGATCATCGCCGTGTTCATGTTCTTCATGCGCCAGATGCAGGGCGGTGCAGGGGGCAAGGGTGGGCCGATGAGCTTTGGCAAGAGCAAGGCACGCCTGCTCTCCGAAGATCAGGTCAAGACCACATTGGCTGACGTTGCCGGTTGCGACGAAGCCAAGGAAGAAGTTGGCGAGCTCGTCGAGTTCCTCCGCGATCCGGGCAAATTCCAGCGCCTGGGCGGTCGCATCCCTCGCGGTGTGCTGATGGTCGGTCCTCCGGGTACCGGTAAAACCTTGCTGGCCAAGGCGATTGCCGGCGAAGCCAAGGTGCCGTTCTTCACCATTTCCGGTTCCGACTTCGTCGAGATGTTCGTCGGCGTGGGTGCGAGCCGTGTTCGTGACATGTTCGAGCAGGCCAAGAAACACGCGCCTTGCATCATCTTCATCGATGAAATCGACGCCGTCGGTCGCCACCGTGGCGCCGGCATGGGTGGCGGTCACGACGAGCGCGAACAGACTCTCAACCAGTTGCTGGTAGAGATGGACGGCTTCGAAATGAATGACGGCATCATCGTCATCGCCGCGACCAACCGTCCGGACGTACTGGACCCTGCGTTGCTGCGTCCGGGTCGTTTCGACCGTCAGGTTGTGGTCGGTCTGCCGGATATCCGTGGTCGCGAGCAGATTCTCAAGGTGCACATGCGCAAAGTGCCAATGGGTGACGATGTCGCTCCTGCGGTGATTGCCCGTGGTACCCCGGGTTTCTCCGGTGCCGACCTGGCCAACCTGGTGAACGAAGCGTCGCTGTTCGCTGCCCGTACCGGCAAGCGCGTCGTCGAAATGAAAGAATTCGAGCTGGCCAAGGACAAGATCATGATGGGCGCCGAGCGCAAATCCATGGTCATGTCGGAAAAAGAGAAGCAGAACACCGCCTATCACGAAGCCGGCCACGCCATTGTGGGTCGCGTAGTGCCTGAGCATGATCCGGTCTACAAGGTCTCCATCATCCCGCGCGGTCGTGCGCTGGGTGTGACCATGTTCCTGCCGGAAGAAGATCGCTACAGCCTGTCCAAGCGTGCGCTGATCAGCCAGATCTGCTCGCTCTATGGTGGCCGTATCGCTGAAGAGATGACCCTGGGCTTCGACGGTGTCACCACCGGCGCTTCCAACGACATCATGCGTGCCAGCCAGATTGCGCGGAACATGGTGACCAAGTGGGGCTTGTCGGAAAAACTCGGTCCGTTGATGTACGCCGAAGACGAGGGCGAAGTGTTCCTCGGTCGTGGCGGCGGTGGTCAGAGTGCAAGCTTCTCCGGTGAGACAGCGAAGCTGATCGACTCCGAAGTGCGCAGCATCATTGACCAGTGCTACGGCACCGCCAAGCAGATCCTTACGGACAACCGCGACAAGCTCGACGCGATGGCCGATGCCCTGATGAAGTACGAGACGATCGATGCTGAGCAGATCGACGACATCATGGCAGGTCGTACTCCTCGCGAACCTCGCGACTGGTCGGGTGGTACAGGTAATTCCGGTACTCCTCCGGCAGTGCAGGATCCGCGTCCGGAAACACCGATCGGCGGTCCTGCTGCTGACGTTTAAGGTTTGAAATGACTTCTGTTCAGTCCTCAACCCGGTTGCCTTGCGGCAACCGGGTTCTTGATTTGGCCCATACGCATGTCATGGGCATTCTCAATGTAACTCCCGACTCTTTCTCCGATGGTGGCCGATACAGCCAGCTCGATGCGGCCTTGCGCCATGCCGAAGCGATGGTGGCCGCCGGCGCGACCTTGATCGATGTCGGCGGTGAGTCGACCCGGCCGGGTGCCAGGGCGGTTTCTCCGTTGGAGGAGATCGAGCGCGTAGCGCCTATCGTCGAGCGCATCAGCCGCGAACTCGATGTGATCATCTCGGTGGATACCTCCACCCCGGCAGTCATGCGCGAAGCCGCGCGGCTGGGGGCTGGGTTGATCAATGATGTGCGCTCCCTGCGTCGTGAGGGCGCCCTGGATGCGGCGGCAGCTACGGGCTTGCCCGTGTGCCTGATGCATATGCTGGGCGAGCCTGGGGACATGCAGGATGATCCGCATTATCAGGACGTGACCAAAGAGGTCGGTGAGTTTCTCGCCGAGCGCATGGTCCAGTGTGCGCTGGCTGGAATTCCAGCCGAGCGGGTCATCCTGGATCCGGGCTTCGGCTTCGCCAAAACCCTGCAGCACAATCTAAGCTTGTTCAGGCACATGGAAACTTTGCATGCCCTGGGGCGCCCCCTGCTGGTCGGGGTTTCGCGCAAGAGCATGATTGGTCATGCGTTGAATCGCCCGGTCGGGGAGCGCCTGTATGGCGGCCTGGCACTGGCGGCACTGGCGTGCGCCAAGGGAGCGCGTATATTGCGCGTCCATGATGTAGCCGAAACAGTTGATGTAGTGCGGATGATTACCGCAGTTGAAACAGCCGAATAAGAGTGATGGAGCAACTTATGACTAAGAAATATTTTGGTACCGACGGCATTCGCGGTCGTGTCGGCGAATACCCTATTACCCCTGACTTCATGCTCAAGCTCGGCTGGGCGGCAGGCATGGCCTTTCGCAAGATGGGTGCATGCAAGGTGCTGGTGGGCAAGGACACGCGCATTTCCGGGTACATGTTTGAGTCGGCGCTGGAGGCTGGCCTGACGTCGGCCGGTGCCGATGTGATGCTGCTGGGGCCGATGCCGACGCCTGCCATTGCCTATCTGACTCGTACGTTTCATGCAGAAGCCGGGATCGTGATCAGTGCCTCGCACAATCCCCACGACGACAACGGCATCAAATTCTTCTCCGGCAAGGGCACCAAGCTGCCGGATGAAGTCGAACTGATGATCGAAGAGCTGCTCGACACCCCGATGACCGTGGTTGAATCGAGCAAGATCGGCAAGGTTTCGCGCATCAACGACGCCTCGGGTCGCTACATTGAATTCTGCAAGAGCAGCGTGCCGACCGGCACCAGCTTTGCTGGCCTGAAGATCGTGCTCGACTGCGCCCATGGTGCGACCTATAAGGTGGCCCCGAGCGTATTTCGTGAGCTGGGGGCTGAAGTCGTAGTGCTTTCCGCCCAGCCCAACGGCCTGAACATCAATGACAATTGCGGCTCGACCCACATGGGCCAGTTGCAGGCTGCCGTACTGGCCGAGCATGCAGACCTGGGTATCGCCTTTGATGGTGATGGCGATCGGGTATTGATGGTCGATCACACCGGGGCCATCGTTGATGGCGACGAGTTGCTCTACATCATTGCCCGCGACCTGCATGAGCGCGACAAGCTGCAGGGCGGCGTGGTCGGTACCCTGATGAGCAACCTGGGTCTGGAGCTGGCACTGGCTGAGCTGTCGATTCCTTTTGTTCGCGCCAATGTCGGTGACCGGTATGTGATTGCTGACCTGCTCGAGCGCAACTGGCTGGTGGGTGGCGAAAACTCCGGGCATATCGTGTGCTTCAGCCACACCACTACGGGCGATGCGATCATTGCGGCGCTGCAAGTGCTGATGGCGCTCAAAACTCGCGCCGAAGGCCTCGCCCAGGCACGCCAGGCGCTGCGCAAGTGCCCTCAGGTGCTGATCAATGTGCGTTTTGGCGGCGGCGCCAACCCGCTTGAACATCCGGCAGTCAAGGAGGCCAGCCAGCGCGTTACTGACGCCATGGCGGGTCGTGGACGCGTGCTGTTGCGCAAGTCCGGTACCGAGCCGCTGGTGCGTGTCATGGTCGAAGGCGAGGACGAAACACAGGTTCGCGGCTACGCCGAAGAGCTGGCAAAGCTGGTTACTGAAGTTTCTGCCTGAATTCGGCTTGCCAGCCTTGATTGTGTTGGGTAACATCTGCGCCCACTTTGACCGACGAGGTACAGCATGCGTCGCCCTATGGTAGCTGGTAACTGGAAGATGCACGGTACCCGCGCCAGCGTCGCTGAGCTGATCAACGGCCTGGGTCAACTGGCCTTGCCAAGCGGTGTTGATGTAGCGGTATTCCCGCCTTGCCTGCATATCAATCAAGTGATTGATGGCTTGAAAGGCCAGCCGATCCAGGTCGGTGCACAGAATGCTGCGGTGCAAGCCCAGCAAGGTGCGTTGACCGGTGAGATCGCGCCGAGTCAGTTGGTGGATGCAGGTTGTACCCTGGTTCTTGTTGGACACTCCGAACGCCGCCAGATCATGGGCGAGCAGGACGGAACACTGATCCGCAAGTTCGCAGCGGCACAGGCATGTGGCTTGATTCCGGTGTTGTGTGTAGGGGAAACCCTCGAGCAGCGCGAAGCCGGAAAAACTCTTGAAGTGGTCGGGCGTCAGCTGGGCTGCATCATCGAGGAGCTGGGTGTTGGTGTCTTTGCCCAGGCAGTCATTGCTTACGAGCCGGTCTGGGCCATTGGCACCGGGCTAACGGCTTCGCCGCAACAGGCGCAGGATGTGCATGCAGCCATCCGCGCCCAGTTGGCGGCAGAAAATTCTGAGGTCGCACAAGGTGTGCGGCTTCTATACGGCGGCAGCGTGAAGGCGGCCAATGCGGTCGAACTGTTCGGCATGCCGGATATCGATGGGGGGCTCATTGGTGGAGCTTCCCTGAATGCAGATGAGTTCGGTGCGATCATTCGCGCCGCGGGAAACTGAAAAAATGCTGGAAACAGTCGTAGTCGTTTTTCATCTGCTGGGTGCATTGGGCGTAGTTGCTCTGGTTTTGCTGCAGCAGGGTAAAGGTGCGGATGCTGGTGCGTCTTTCGGAGCAGGTGCTTCAAATACTGTGTTCGGAAGCCAAGGTTCCTCTACCTTTCTTAGTAAGTTTACTGCTATACTTGCCGCAGGTTTCTTCATAACCAGCTTAGGGTTAGGTTACTTTGCTAAAGAGAAAGCTCATCAGCTGACTCAAGTAGGTTTGCCAAATCCAGCAGTGTTGGAAGTACCAAAGCAACAACCGGCTTCTGATGATGTACCGGTGCTTCAAGAGCAAAAGTCGGCTACTCCAGCGACTGACGTGCCTCCAGCTCAAGAGCAGAAGTAAGAAGGGTTTCAAACGTAGTATTGCCGAGGTGGTGGAATTGGTAGACACGCAACCTTGAGGTGGTTGTGCCCATAGGGTGTAGGGGTTCGAGTCCCCTTCTCGGTACCAATTATCAGGAGAGCCCGCTGTTGCGGGCTTTCTTGTAGGTGGAAGGTTACATTGACCCTGGAAGGGATCGGTCGTATACTTCCGCCCCAGCTTTGTCGCGGGGTGGAGCAGTCTGGTAGCTCGTCGGGCTCATAACCCGAAGGTCGTCGGTTCAAATCCGGCCCCCGCAACCAGTTTAAAGAGCCCCTTTTAAGGGGCTTTTTGTTAGCTGGACACTTTCAACGCCGCTGTTCGACGGCGTTTCAAGGATGGGCGTTTCGCCCATTTTTTTATTTTGCACAGCATGCACATACATGCACGAGGGGGTTCAGGTGTCGAGCAAGCTAGAAGAGTTGCAGGCCTTGCTGGCCCCGGTGGTCGTGGCCCTAGGCTATGAATGCTGGGGTATTGAGTTTTCGGCTCAAGGTCGCCACTCAATGTTGCGCGTTTATATCGATAAAGAGGGCGGTGTGCTGGTGGACGACTGTGCCATTGTCAGCCGTCAGATCAGTGGTGTCCTGGACGTTGAAGATCCAATCGCCGTTGAATACACCCTCGAAGTTTCCTCGCCTGGCATGGAACGCCCGCTGTTCACTATTGAGCAGTTTGCAAAATTTGCCGGTGAACAAGTGAAGATCAAGCTGCGCTCGCCTTTTGAAGGACGACGCAACTTTCAGGGCCTTCTGCGCGGTGTAGAAGAGCAGGACGTCGTGGTGCAGGTAGAAGACCATGAGTTCCTGTTGCCGATCGATATGATCGACAAGGCCAACATTATTCCCAGTTTTGACTGAGACGCGGATCCCGCGGATCCAATGGCTTGCGAAAGGCGAGGCGTACGATGAGCAAAGAAGTACTGCTGGTTGTTGAGTCGGTATCCAATGAAAAGGGCGTACCGGCAAACGTAATTTTTGAAGCGCTGGAGCTGGCTCTGGCCACTGCTACCAAGAAGCGTTTCGAGGACGAAGTCGATCTGCGTGTGGAAATCAATCGCCACACCGGTGCCTATGAGACTTTCCGTCGCTGGACGGTCGTCGAAGAAGCGGACCTGGACGATCCGGCTATCGAAACCTGGCCGAGCAAGGTTGCTGAAACGCATCCTGGTGCTCAGGTCGGTGACGTAGTCGAAGAAAAGATCGAGTCCATCGAGTTCGGCCGTATCGCTGCACAGACCGCCAAGCAGGTCATTGTGCAGAAAGTTCGCGAAGCCGAGCGCGCTCAGGTCGTTGATGCTTATCGCGAGCGCCTGGGAGAAATCATCTCCGGCACCGTGAAGAAAGTGACCCGCGACAACGTGATCGTCGACCTGGGCAACAACGCAGAAGCGTTGCTGGCTCGTGAAGACATCATCTCCCGCGAAACTTTCCGGGTTGGCGTGCGACTGCGTGCGCTGCTCAAGGAAATCCGCACCGAGAACCGTGGCCCGCAGCTGATCCTGTCGCGTACCGCGCCGGAAATGCTGATCGAGTTGTTCCGCATCGAAGTGCCGGAAATCGCTGAAGGCCTGATCGAAGTAATGGCTGCATCCCGTGACCCGGGTTCGCGTGCCAAGATCGCGGTCCGCTCCAAGGACAAACGCATCGACCCGCAGGGCGCTTGCATTGGTATGCGCGGTTCGCGCGTCCAGGCAGTGTCGGGCGAGTTGGGCGGCGAGCGTGTGGACATCGTCCTGTGGGACGACAACCCGGCTCAGTTCGTGATCAACGCCATGTCCCCGGCTGAGGTTGCGGCAATTATCGTTGACGAGGATGCCCATGCAATGGACATCGCCGTTGGCGCAGACAATCTGGCTCAGGCCATCGGTCGCGGAGGTCAGAACGTGCGTCTGGCCAGCCAGTTGACTGGCTGGACCCTGAACGTGATGACCGAATCGGACATCCAGGCTAAGCAGCAAGCAGAAACCGGCGACATCCTGCGCAACTTCATCGACGAGCTGGAAGTCGACGAAGACCTGGCACAGGTGCTGGTAGATGAAGGCTTCACCAGCCTGGAAGAGATTGCCTACGTACCGGTGGAGGAAATGCTCAACATCGATGGCTTTGACGAAGAAACCGTCAACGAGCTTCGCGCTCGTGCCAAGGATCGTTTGTTGACCAAAGCCATCGCTACTGAGGAAAAGCTGGCAGACGCCCATCCGGCCGAAGACCTGCTCTCGCTTGAGGGTATGGACAAGGATTTGGCGATGGAACTGGCGGTGCGCGGCGTAATTACCCGCGAAGACCTGGCCGAGCAGTCTATTGACGATCTGCTCGACATCGACGGCATTGACGATGATCGTGCCGGCAAGTTGATCATGGCCGCCCGAGCCCATTGGTTCGAGTAATTAGGCGCGGCCTGAGGAGAGAAGTGCATGACGCAAGTCACGGTGAAACAACTGGCCGATGAGGTCAAAACACCGGTAGAGCGCCTGTTGCAGCAGATGCGTGAGGCAGGTCTGCCGCACACCGCCGCCGAAGAACATGTGACTGACAGTGAGAAGCAATCTTTGCTGACTCACTTGAAAAGCAGCCACAAGGCGAAAGTGGAAGAACCACGTAAGATCACGCTGCAGCGTAAAACCACCAGCACCCTGCGTGTTGCTGGCAGCAAAAGCATCAGCGTTGAAGTACGCAAGAAGAAAGTTTTCGTACAGCGCAGCCCGGAAGAAATCGAAGCCGAGCGCAAACGCGAACTGGATGAACGTCGCGCAGTAGATAATGCTGCTCGTCAGAAGGCTGAAGAAGAAACCAAGCGTCGCGCCGAAGAAGAAGCGCGTCGCCAGCCTGCTACTGCGCAAACCGCTACCAACGACGCAGTCGCGGCTCCTGCTGCGGCCGCCGAACCTGTGCGTGAAAGCGCTCCGGTTGTGGCTGCTGCTCCAGCACCGTCTGCAGACGTTCGTAACAAGCAGAACGAACAGCGCCGTCCGGACAAACCACGTGCAGACGATAACAATCGTCGCAGCGGTGGTGGCGATGGCGAGCGCAAGAACGCTCCGCATCGTGCCTCGGTCAAAGAGAAAGCGCCTGCTCCACGGGTTGCTCCACGTACTACCGACGAAGAAAGCGATGGCTTCCGTCGTGGTGGTCGCGGCAAGGCCAAGCTGAAAAAACGCAACGCCCACGGTTTCCAGAGCCCAACCGGCCCTGTCGTGCGTGATGTGCAGATCGGCGAGACCATCACTGTTGGCGATCTCGCCAATCAGATGTCGGTCAAGGCTGCTGAAATCATCAAGTTCATGTTCAAACTGGGTACTCCAGCGACCATCAACCAGGTGCTGGATCAGGAAACTGCTCAGCTGGTAGCCGAAGAACTGGGCCACAAAGTGACCCTGGTCAGCGACACCGCCCTGGAAGATTCCCTGGCCGAGTCCCTGAAGTTTGAAGGTGAGACGTTCTCCCGTGCGCCAGTTGTGACCGTAATGGGCCACGTTGACCATGGTAAGACTTCCCTGCTCGACTACATCCGTCGTGCCAAGGTAGCTGCTGGCGAAGCCGGCGGTATCACCCAGCACATCGGTGCGTACCACGTTGAAACCGAACGCGGCATGGTCACCTTCCTCGACACCCCGGGTCACGCCGCGTTTACCGCCATGCGTGCTCGTGGTGCCAAGGCGACTGACATCGTGATCCTGGTAGTTGCAGCGGACGACGGCGTGATGCCGCAGACCATTGAAGCTGTCCAGCACGCCAAGGCTGCCGGTGTTCCACTGGTGGTTGCAGTGAACAAGATCGACAAGCCGGGCGCTGATCTCGATCGCATCCGTAGCGAACTGTCGGTTCACGGCGTGACTTCGGAAGAGTGGGGCGGCGACACCCCGTTCGTATCGGTTTCGGCGAAAGTCGGTACCGGCGTGGACGAGTTGCTCGAAGCTGTCCTGCTGCAAGCTGAAGTTCTTGAATTGAAAGCGACTCCTTCGGCTCCTGGCCGTGGCGTCGTGGTTGAATCGCGTCTCGACAAAGGTCGTGGCCCGGTTGCAACCGTTCTGGTTCAAGACGGTACCCTGCGCCAAGGCGACATGGTACTGGTCGGTTCGAACTATGGCCGTGTACGTGCCATGCTCGACGAGAACGGCAAGCCAATCAAGGAAGCCGGTCCTTCCATCCCTGTCGAGATCCTCGGCCTGGACGGTACCCCGGACGCTGGCGACGAGATGAGCGTGCTGTCGGACGAGAAGAAAGCCCGTGAAGTGGCTCTGTTCCGTCAAGGCAAGTTCCGCGAAGTCAAACTGGCTCGCGCTCACGCCGGCAAGCTGGAAAACATCTTCGAGAACATGGGCCAGGCAGAGAAGAAGACGCTTAACATCGTCCTCAAATCTGACGTCCGTGGTTCGCTGGAAGCGTTGAACGGCGCCTTGAACGGCCTGGGTAACGACGAAGTGCAAGTGCGTGTTGTCGGTGGCGGTGTCGGTGGTATCACCGAGTCCGACGCCAACCTGGCACTGGCCTCCAACGCTGTACTGTTCGGCTTCAACGTGCGTGCCGATGCTGGCGCTCGCAAGATCGTCGAGCAGGAAGGTCTGGATATGCGTTACTACAACGTGATCTACGACATCATCGAAGACGTCAAGAAAGCCCTCACCGGTATGCTGGGCAGCGATGTTCGCGAGAACATCCTGGGTATCGCTGAAGTGCGTGACGTGTTCCGCTCGCCGAAGTTTGGCGCGATCGCCGGTTGCATGGTGCTCGAAGGTGTCGTTCACCGTAACCGTCCAATCCGTGTACTGCGTGAAGACATCGTTATCTTCGAAGGCGAGCTGGAATCCCTGCGCCGCTTCAAGGATGACGCTGCCGAAGTACGTGCCGGCATGGAATGCGGTATCGGCGTGAAGAGCTACAACGACGTCAAGGTCGGTGACAAGATCGAAGTCTTCGAGAAGGTTCAGGTTGCTCGCAGCCTCTAACTCGCGCACTTCAAGGGCCACGCCAGGCCGCCGCATGCAGATGCGCGGCCAGGTGTCAGGACTCTAAACGCAACGCCCGGTCTGGCTTCTGTCAGGCCGGGCGTTTGCCGCTTTCAGACCACACGGGTTTCACCGTGGGGCAGCAACAGGTAACAAGACATGGCAAAAGAATACAGCCGTACCCAACGTATCGGCGATCAGATGCAGCGTGAGCTGGCACAGCTGATCCGTCGTGAAGTCAAAGACCCGCGCGTCGGCCTGGTCACCATTACTGCTGTTGAAGTCAGCCGTGACGTCGGTCACGCCAAGATCTTCATCACCGTGATGGGCCAGGACAACGCCGAAGACATCGCGCAAAGCATCAAGGTGCTCAACTCCGCCGCAGGTTTCCTGCGCATGCAGCTGGCCCGTGAGATGAAATTGCGCAGCGTTCCGCAGCTGCACTTCCACTACGACGAAAGTGTCGTGCGTGGCGCGCACCTGTCGGCCCTGATCGAACGTGCGGTGGCTGAAGACAGTCAGCGCCCGGTAGCGGCTGAACCCGAAGACGCCAAGGAGTAATCGGTGGCTCAGGTCAAACGTATCCGTCGTAACGTCAGCGGCATCATCCTGCTCGACAAACCGCTGGGGTTCACCTCCAACGCGGCGTTGCAGAAGGTTCGCTGGTTGCTGAACGCCGAGAAGGCCGGTCACACCGGCAGCCTCGATCCGCTGGCCACCGGTGTATTGCCGTTGTGCTTCGGGGAGGCGACCAAGTTTTCGCAATACCTGCTCGATTCCGACAAGGCCTATGAAACCCTGGCGCAGCTGGGCAAGACCACCACCACGGCGGATGCCGAAGGTGAGGTTTTGCAGGAGCGCCCGGTGACCGTTGGTCGCGTCGATATCGAAGCGGCTTTGCCAAAATTCCGTGGGCAAATCAGTCAGATACCGCCTATGTACTCGGCGCTCAAGCGTGACGGGCAGCCGCTGTACAAGCTGGCTCGTGCAGGCGAAGTAGTGGAGCGTGAACCGCGTTCTGTTACTATTGCGCGCTTGGAATTGCTGGCCTTCGAAGGCGATACTGCGCGGCTGGCGGTGGATTGCAGCAAAGGCACCTATATTCGTACCCTCGTGGAGGATATCGGTGAGCAACTCGGTTGTGGCGCTTACGTTGCAGAATTGCGACGTACCCAGGCCGGGCCTTTCACGCTGGCGCAGACTGTCACGCTTGAAGAGCTGGAAGCGGTACATGCCGAGGGCGGTAACGAAGCGGTCGATCGCTTCCTGATGCCATCGGACAGCGGCCTGCTGGATTGGCCACTGCTGCAGTTTTCGGAGCACAGCTCGTTCTACTGGCTTAACGGCCAGCCGGTACGAGCCCCGGACGCGCCGAAGTTCGGCATGGTACGGGTACAGGATCACAATGGTCGCTTCATCGGAATCGGTGAAGTGAGCGAAGACGGGCGCATCGCGCCGCGTCGACTGATTCGGTCAGAATGACCGGACGAGGGTGGCTGTTAATAGGCACGGTCACTACTCATTTTTAGATACAGGGATTTGTCCCTGGCCTATTGAGACTGTTTTTCTGAAACAGTTTCCTGATAAAAGGATTGCCTCATGGCTCTCGACGTTCAAGAAAAAGCTCAAATCGTTGCCGACTACCAGCAAGCTGTTGGTGATACTGGTTCTCCAGAAGTGCAAGTTGCACTGCTGACCCACAACATCAACAAACTGCAAGGTCACTTCAAGGCCAACGGTAAAGATCACCACTCCCGTCGTGGTCTGATCCGCATGGTAAACCAGCGTCGTAAGCTGCTGGACTACCTGAAAGGCAAAGACGTGAGCCGTTACAGCGCTCTGATCGGTCGCCTGGGTCTGCGTCGCTAATAAGCGATTGCGCTATGAGGTTGGTTGTTTGCTGTGCGTCAGCGGGTTTCCCGCTGGCGCATGGCAGGCTCCCAGCCTCAAGTTTTATCTGGATACACGTTTTACCCTGGACAGGCGTTGGGCCGATTCCCGACATTGCCCAAGAATTTCGCAAGAAGACAAGTTCCCCAAGAGCCACAAAGAAGGTAGGACACCGTGAACCCGGTTATCAAAAAATTCCAGTTCGGTCAGTCGACCGTTACCCTCGAGACAGGCCGTATCGCCCGTCAAGCCTCCGGCGCAGTGCTGGTTACCGTTGACGACGACGTTACCGTATTGGTGACCGTTGTTGGCGCCAAGACCGCTGACCCGAGCAAAGGCTTCTTCCCTCTTTCTGTTCACTACCAGGAAAAGACTTACGCTGCCGGTAAGATCCCTGGCGGTTTCTTCAAGCGCGAAGGCCGTCCTTCCGAGAAAGAAACCCTGACTTCCCGACTGATCGACCGTCCGATCCGTCCGCTGTTCCCAGAAGGCTTCATGAACGAAGTGCAGGTTGTCTGCACCGTCGTCTCCACCAGCAAGAAGACCGATCCGGACATCGCTGCGATGATCGGTACCTCGGCTGCCCTGGCCATCTCCGGCATTCCTTTCGATGGCCCGATCGGCGCTGCCCGTGTTGCGTTCCACGAAAGCACCGGCTACCTGCTGAACCCGACTTACGAGCAACAGAAAGCTTCGAGCCTGGACATGGTCGTTGCCGGTACCTCGGAAGCCGTACTGATGGTTGAATCGGAAGCCAAAGAGCTGACCGAAGACCAGATGCTGGGCGCTGTACTGTTTGCTCACGACGAGTTCCAGGTTGTGATCAACGCCGTTAAAGAACTGGCTGCCGAAGCGGCCAAGCCAACCTGGGCCTGGGCTCCACAGCCAGAAGCTACCGCTCTGCTGGGCGCTATCCGTGCCGAGTTCGGCGACGCGATCTCCCAGGCTTACACCATCACCATCAAGGCCGACCGTTACGCTCGCCTGGGTGAGTTGAAAGACCAGGTGGTTGCCAAGTTGTCCGGTGAAGAAGGCCAGCCTTCTTCCAGCGAAGTGAAAGCTGCTTTCGGCGAAATCGAATACCGCACCGTTCGCGAAAACATCGTGAACGGCAAGCCACGTATCGATGGTCGCGACACCAAGACCGTACGTCCTCTGAACATCGAAGTCGGTGTTCTGCCAAAGACCCACGGTTCGGCCTTGTTCACCCGTGGTGAAACCCAGGCCCTGGTTGTTGCAACCCTGGGCACCGCCCGTGACGCGCAGCTGCTGGACACCCTGGAAGGCGAGAAAAAAGACCCGTTCATGCTGCACTACAACTTCCCGCCGTTCTCGGTAGGTGAGTGTGGTCGCATGGGTGGCGCTGGTCGTCGCGAAATCGGTCACGGCCGTCTGGCCCGCCGTTCGGTTCAGGCCATGCTGCCAGCCGCCGACGTGTTCCCGTACACCATCCGCGTTGTATCGGAAATCACCGAATCCAACGGTTCGAGCTCGATGGCTTCGGTCTGCGGCGCTTCCCTGGCCCTGATGGACGCTGGCGTGCCAATGAAGGCACCGGTTGCCGGTATCGCCATGGGCCTGGTTAAAGAAGGCGAGAAGTTCGCCATCCTGACCGACATCCTGGGTGACGAAGACCACCTGGGCGACATGGACTTCAAGGTAGCCGGTACCGCCAAAGGTGTTACCGCGCTGCAGATGGACATCAAGATCAAGGGCATCACCGAAGAGATCATGGAAATCGCCCTGGGCCAAGCCCTGGAAGCGCGCCTGAACATCCTCGGCCAGATGAACCAGATCATTGGCCAGTCGCGTACCGAACTGTCGGAAAACGCGCCGACCATGATCGCGATGAAAATCGACACCGACAAAATCCGTGATGTCATCGGTAAAGGCGGCGCGACCATTCGTGCGATCTGTGAAGAGACCAAGGCTTCGATCGACATCGAAGACGACGGCTCGATCAAGATCTTCGGCGAAACCAAGGAAGCGGCTGAAGCGGCACGTCAGCGCGTTCTGGGCATCACCGCTGAAGCTGAAATCGGCAAGATCTACGTGGGTAAGGTTGAGCGCATCGTCGACTTCGGCGCATTCGTCAACATCCTGCCTGGCAAGGACGGTCTGGTTCACATCTCGATGCTGAGCGACGCTCGCGTTGAGAAAGTGACCGACATTCTCAAAGAAGGCCAGGAAGTGGAAGTGCTGGTACTGGACGTGGACAACCGCGGCCGTATCAAGCTCTCCATCAAAGACGTAGCAGCTGCCAAGGCTTCGGGCGTTTAATTACCCCCTTCGCTTGAAAGCTTCGACGTTGTAAAAAATGCCCCGCAGTGAACGCTGCGGGGCATTTTTTTGCTCTGTACAGAAAGATCAAAAGATCGCAGCCTGCGGCAGCTCCTACTCGGTTTCAATGTAGGAGCTGCCGCAGGCTGCGATCTTTTGTTATTAGGGCGTATGAAGTTGCCTGACTCTATAGTCAGTGCTAGGTTTAGCCCACCGCCCGTGTAGCTCAGCCGGTAGAGCAGCGCACTCGTAACGCGAAGGTCGCAGGTTCGATTCCTGTCTCGGGCACCAGCGACACGTTGTTTTCAGATGATCCACGAATGGTTCTGAAGGCCAGACAAACCCGGCTTCAATCGGTTTATTTGCGTCAGAGAGATCCTTGATGATCCAGATCCATCTTCCATTCCCCCGATCAAAGAGAACGCCATGACCGTTAAAGAATTGTCCCAGGAAGCTCGTCACGAAGAAGCGCTGAAGAAGTACTTGCTTGAGTCCCCCCAACTGGCTGACGAGATCAAGGACCTGCCCGCTGACGATCAGAAAGACCAGATCCAGTGGGCATTCGAGGACGAGGCAGAATCCCAGGGCCTGCAACCCTGGGAGCTGACGCTCAAGTACACCTCGACACCGGAAGAGTTCGAAGCCGCGCGCCTGGTTTTGCACAAGGAAGCGGCCGAAGTCCTGGGTGTGGAGTGGGATGAATACTGCGAGATGAATAATCTGGTGGTGTAATACGTGTGGGAGCGGCGGTCGCACCGCCGCTCCCATCTGTGATGGGGTGTTGCCTTAGATACTCAAGCGCATCGACAGATCTACCGCCTTCACATCCTTGGTCATCGCACCGATCGAAATATAGTCCACACCGGTTTCAGCAATCGGTAGCAGCGTGCTTTCGTTGACCCCGCCGCTGGCCTCCAGCTTCGCCTTGCCACCGTTCAGGCGCACTGCTTCGCGCATGTCATCCAGGCTCAGCTCGTCGAGCATGATGATGTCGGCACCCGCTGCCAGCGCTTCCTTGAGCTCACCCAGGCTCTCCACCTCGATCTCCACCGGCTTGCCCGGGGCAATCTTGTGCGCGGCGTTGATGGCTTGCGGAATGCCGCCGCAGGCCGCGATGTGGTTTTCCTTGATCAGGAACGCGTCATACAGGCCAATGCGGTGGTTGTGGCAACCGCCGCAGGTGACCGCGTACTTTTGCGCCAGGCGCAGGCCGGGGAGGGTTTTACGGGTGTCGAGCAGCTTGACCTCAGTGTTTGCAACGAAATCCGCCAGGTACCGGGCGCGAGTGGCAACGCCCGACAGCAGTTGCAGGAAATTCAGTGCGCAGCGCTCACCCGTCAGCAGAGACCGCGCCGGGCCTTCAAGGTGAAACAGCGCCTGATTGGGTTGCACCCGGTCGCCGTCACTCACCTGCCAGTGCACGGCCACTCGCGGGTCCAGCTGCCGGAACACGGCATCGACCCAGGCGGTACCGGCGATGACGGCGGCGTCACGGGTAATGATGGTGGCTTTGGCCAGGCGTTCTGCCGGGATCAACTGTGCGGTGATGTCGCCGCTGCCGATATCTTCAAGCAACGCACGGCGCACGTTGGCTTCGATTTCGGCAGTCAAATCGGCGAGACGTAGATTCGGCATAAAGGGCTCCACAAACAAAGTGCTCCGATTATAGGGCCATGGCACGCGGCAACCCAAGGCATCAGAAGCCCTGCGCGGTGGTGAAACCTGCATTTGGTCGCCTGGCCCGGGAGATCAATCGTGGCAAGTGATCGCGCACGGAGGGTCTATCGCGGCATACTGGGGGCCAATACAGTCGACCCTGAAGGAGCCGGTATGCAGTTGGACCCCGCGAGTGGTTGGTGTGAAGGTGCCCAGGTCTGCCCTTCGCCCAACTTCAATGCGCGCCCTACGGATGAAATTTCCCTGCTGGTGATCCACAACATCAGCCTGCCGCCAGCGCAATTCGCCACCGGCAAGGTGCAGGCGTTTTTCCAGAATCGCCTGGATGTCACGGAGCATCCGTATTTTGCCGGAATTGCCGATCTGCGGGTGTCCGCGCACTTTCTGATTGAACGAGACGGCACCCTGACTCAATTTGTCTCTTGCCTTGAGCGTGCCTGGCACGCGGGGGTCTCGGTTTTCGAAGGGCGGGAAACTTGTAACGATTTTTCCGTGGGCATTGAGCTTGAAGGCACCGATGATCAACCTTTCACCGATGCTCAATACGAGGCGCTGACGCGGCTGACCCGACAATTGCAGAGGGCTTTCCCGGCCATCACGCCACAGCGTATTTGCGGTCATAGTGACATCGCACCCGGTCGCAAGACCGATCCGGGGCCAGCGTTCGACTGGGCACGCTATCGCGCAGCCCTGGCAAAAGAGGAACAACAATGAGTTTTCTGGTGTTGCTGTTGGCGGTCTGGATCGAGAAGTTCTCGGCCCTGCGTCATCGGGTCCAGCGCGACGGCGGATGGTTGCGCGAACTGCACAAGCTTGAAGCCAGCCCCCGCCTGGCGAGCCACCCATGGCTGGTGCTGGTGATTCTGGTGTTGCTGCCGGTTGCGCTGCTGGGCCTGCTATTGGTCGTCCTCGATCCGGTGGCCTACGGCTTGTTGGCCTTGCCTGTGCATTTGCTGGTGGTGATCTACAGCCTGGGCCGCGGCGATCTGCTCGCCGGCCTCGGCCCTTTCCGCGACGCCTGGCGCCGGGAAGACTTGCAAGCGGCCGGGCATGTGGCGAACCGTGATCTGGCTATCTGCGCAGACAGTGGCGAACAGTTGCTCGAACGCGTCCAGGCTCACTTGCTGTGGGAGGCCTACCAGAGTTTCTTCGCGGTGATCTTCTGGTACTTCCTGCTGGGTCCGGTCGCGGCACTGAGCTATCGCCTGCTGGCACTGGCCGAAGTCCACTCCCGGAACCCCGCCGTCGCCGAGCGTGCCGCGCAATTGCGCCATGCCTTCGACTGGATACCGGTACGCCTGTTGGCGGCGAGCTTTGCATTGGTCGGCAACTTTGTTGCGGTCAGCCGTGTCATGCTCCACGAACTGCTGAACTGGGACATCAGCGCGGCCCAGCTGATCGAAAAAGTTGGCCTGGTGGCCGGCGAGATCCCGGCACCGGTGGTCGGCCCGGACGGCATCAACAGCCTCGACCGGATCTGGGAGCTGCTGCTGCGCGCAGCCGTGCTCTGGTACGCCGGTTTCGCCCTGTGGACAGTCCTTCCCTGAATCCTGCCACCTGAACGACGAAGATCGATGCACACGATCTTCGTCGTTAACCTTAAGTTACAAAAACTCCCGCCGATTTAAGCTATACAGAGACAGCGCTCAATAGTGGCTATCTGCCGTCTCTGTGCGCCTGCCAATAACAATAAGAAATCCAAGGGAGACTTCACAGTGAAGAGCTTGCTCTATCCCGCCGTCGCGCTAATGAATCGCCTGAGCTTTGGCATGAAGTTCAGCCTGATCAGCGTGCTGTTCCTCATACCGATGCTGGTGACCAATTTTTATCTGGTGCGCGATTCCTATCGCGAATTCCAGGGCACTCGGGTCGAACTGCAAAGCATCGACCTGCTGGGCAGCAGTCTGGCGCTGCGCCGGGATCTGGAAACGCTCAACAACCTGGTGCAGATCAACGTCACCTTGGGGCAGTCGGGCAAGGCCGGCAACGTCGAGTCGACAATCAGCGCGTTGGAACAAAGCCTGTTGGCACGCCTGCAGGGGTTGAGCGCCATGGCGTCGGACCCGGAACAGATTGCGATGTTCGAGGCCAAGCGCGATGAAATGATCGCCGCCTTCAAGGCCCAGCAGGCCGAGAGCTCCGTGCAGAGTAAAAGTGGCATGATCGGCAAGCTGCTGGGCAGCGCGCAGATTTTCAGCCAGATCATTGCCAGTCAGGCCGGCCTGAGCCGCGATACGCAAAGCGACATGCGGCAACTGACCGAACTCATTACCACCGTTACGCCTGCGGTCACCCAGTTGCTGGGTGAAGGGCGGGCCATGGGTGCGTTTTCCCTGGGGCAGGGCTTTCTCAATTCGGCGTCGAGCACTCGCTTCGACGAGCTGTTGGCGCAAATCGAAAAACTCCAGGGCGAGTACGGGCTGAAGCTGCAGGACGCACTCGGTTCAAGCAAAGCGGCCAGGGAAAGCCTGACGGCTCAAGCCGACATCAGCCAGTCGACCCTGAAAAAAGCCATCGAGCTGTTTGAAGAGCAGGTGGTCATGGCTGACACGTTGGACGCGCCTTGGCAGGGTTTCTACGACCAGGTCACGGGCCTGATGGACCAGACCTACCAGCTCAATGAAGCCACCCTGAAATTCCTCGGGACCCAGCTGCAGCAACGCCTTGAGCAGAACCGCACGCACATGGTGCTGCAGGCTGTGGCGTTATCGGTGGTGTTCATCCTGATTTTCTATCTGTATGGCGGCTTCTACGCGTCCACCCGCACCACCCTGAAGAACCTGGGCGCGATGATGGACAAGGTCGCGGCCGGCGACATGACAGTAACCTTCAACGCCAATAGCCGCGATGAACTGGGTGAGTTGGGCGAGGTGTTCAACGGCACCGTGAAGAAAATCCACGACTTGATCGAGCGCGTGGGGCACACCGTGGGTGAAGTCGAGCGCCAGGCCGGCCAGGTGGAAAACGTCTCCGCCCGCAGTAACCAGGCCGTGGCAGGGCAGCGCCTGCAGATCGAGCAGGTGGCGACCGCCATGAACCAGATGTCGGCGACTTCCCTGGAAGTGGCGCGCAGTGCCGCCGCAGCGGTCAGTAGCGCCCACAGCGTCAATGACGAGACGCTTAGCGGGCGCGGCCTCGTGCAATCGCAACAGGGCAGCATTGCCGCTCTGGCCGGGGAAATCGACCAGTCGGTGCTGGTGATCAATCAACTGGCCACCGACAGCCAGGCCATCAGCCGCGTGCTCGAAGTGATCAAGAGCATTGCCGAGCAAACCAACCTGCTGGCGCTCAACGCGGCCATCGAGGCCGCGCGGGCGGGTGAGCAGGGGCGTGGATTTGCGGTAGTGGCCGATGAGGTCAGGACCCTGGCCAAGCGCACCCAGCAATCGACTGAAGAAATCGAGCAAATGATCAGCAAGTTGCACAGTGGCGTGGGTGCAGCGGTGAAGGCCATGGGCAGCAGTCATCAGATGGCCAGCGGTACCGTGGGGCAGTCGGAGAAAGTCCAGCAGGCGCTGGAAAACATCCTCGGCGCAGTCGGCATGATCGTCGACCAGAACCAGCAGATCGCGGCTGCCGTCGAGCAGCAGACGGCCGTGGCGCACGACATCGACCAAAACATCGTCGAGATCAACCGTGCGGGCGAAAGGACGGCCGAAGGGGCGCACCAGACCGAAGACGCGAGCAGGGCACTGTCGGCCCAGGTGGTGGAGTTGAAGGAGCTGATCAGCGCATTCCGGGTCTGACTCCCCGGCTGGCCCTGCAGATGCAAACTCAGCGCAAGCAAGGCTTTGTGGAAGCAAACTTTTGTATGAGCCAACCTCTGTGGGAGCAAAGCTTGCTCGCGATGACGGACTGACATGCAGCACCTATGTCGACTGTCATGCAGCAATCGCGAGCACGCTTTGCTCCTACAGGCCGCTCTGAGTTGGAATAGTCCAATCGAACACTGCGCACGCATTGGCAGTGCTGGCAGCCGCCAACTGCTCGGCACTGACGCCCATGATCGCCGCCAATGCCACACAAATAGCCGGCAAATGCGCCGGGCTGTTGCGCTCGCCGGGGTACATCGCCGGTGCCATGTCCGGCGAGTCGGTTTCCAGCACCACGGCGTCCAGGGGCAACTCGGCCAGCACCCGGTGCATGCGCAGGGCCTGGGGCCAGGTCGCGGCGCCGCCCAGGCCGAGCTTGAACCCCAGCTTGATGTACTCGCGAGCCTCTTCCTTGCTGCCGGCAAACGCGTGGATGATACCCGCGCGTTTCAGGCGCAGGCGTTTGAGCGTGGCGATGACGGCCGCATGGCTGCGACGCACATGGATCAGCGCCGGCAAGTTGAAATCCGCGGCCAGTTTTAATTGCGCTTCGAACAACGCCTGCTGGCGCTCGCGGTCCAGGGTTTCTATGAAGTAATCCAGCCCGATCTCGCCCACTGCGCACACCTGTCGATGGCCGGCCAGGCGCTCGAGCCAGGCGCCCAGCTCGGGTAGATCCTCAGGCTGGTGCTGGTCCAGATAAACCGGGTGCAAGCCGAACGCCGCATACAAGCCGGGATCGCTTTGCACCAGGTCCCACACCCGCTGCCAGTTATCCTGGTAAACCCCCAGCACCACCATCCGCCGCACACCCAGTGCGCGGCTTTCAGCCAGCAGCGCCGTGCGATCGGCGTCGAAATCGGCAAAATCCAGGTGGGTGTGGGTATCGATCAGCTCCACGATTCAGTCCTGGCGAATACGCTGCTTGAAGGTCCGGGCGATGGCTTGCACGCCAGGTTGATAGTCCGACTGCTCGATGGCTGCCAATGCCAGTTGCAGGGCCTTGTCGGCGATCAGCTGATGTTGCTGGGCCATGGCATTCACCGGCAGTGGCAGGAAATCCAGCAACTGGGTGTCGCCAAATGTGCCAAGGCGCAACGGCCGGGATTTCAGCGGGAAATCGTGCAAGGCATCGAACACGCCCTGCAACAACACATAGGAGGTGGTAACGAGCGCGTCGGGCAGGTGCCCCAGGCGTTGCAGCATTTGCTCCATCAACTGCTTGCCACATTCGCGGCTGAAGGATTCGCCGTGCTCTATCAGCACCTCGCCATCAAACCCGGCCAACGCTTGCTTGAAGCCTGCAGCACGCTCCTGGCTGATGCTCAGTTCAGGGCGCGCGCCGATCAGGGCAATCTGCGCGGGCAAGGGCTGCAACAGACTGCGGGTCAATTGCAGACTGGCTTCGCGGTCGTCACTGATCACCGAACAGAAATGCTCGGGTTCCATGACCCGGTCGATCGCGATGATCGGAATACCCTTGGCTTGCAGCTGGCGATAACTGTCGTCGCCACTGGGCAGGCAACTGGCGACGATCAGCGCATCGCAGCGCCGGGCGCGAAACAGCTGCAACAGTTGCCGCTCGCTCTCGGGTGCGTCGTCCGAACTGGCGATCAGCAGCTGATAGCCACGGGCCCGTGCGCCTTGTTCGAGCAATTTGGCGATTCGCGCGTAACTGGGGTTTTCCAGATCCGGCAGAATGAACCCCAGCGTGCGGGTGTGCCGACTGCGCAAACCTGCCGCTTGTGGATTGGGGGTGAAGCCATGCTGTTCGACTACCGCGCGCACGCGCTCGACCGTGGCGCTGCTGATGCGCTGCTGTTCAGCCTTGCCATTGATGACGTAACTGGCGGTAGTCACGGAGACCCCAGCCAACTGGGCGATATCACTGAGTTTCAACTCGGGTTTTCCTTGTTTTTTCGAGCTTGCCCGACATTTTCGCCAATCCTACCCGATTCAGGCAGGCGACCATTGTCGCAGCGCATCCGACAATCTGGACTTCAAGGATGGGACATTATCGAGTAACGTGCCAATCTTTCTAGATTAAACGTTTCAGCAGGCGTATTTTCTACGTTTAAGGCGCCTTGGCCAGTTCTGCCGTGAAACTGCCAAATTTGCTGAACAAGCGCCTAAGCTGAACTATCCAAAACAATACCTGGCACCTTGTCGGCGCCAAAAAGGAGAAAGCATGCTCGAGCTCACTATTGAGCAGATATCCATGGGCCAATCGGCCGTGGATAAGTCCGCAGCGTTGCATTTACTGGCCCAGCACCTGGTTGCCGATGGACTGGTCGCCGAGGGGTATCTTGCCGGCTTGCAAGCCCGGGAAGCCCAGGGCTCGACTTTTCTCGGTCAAGGTATTGCCATCCCCCACGGTACCCCGGATACCCGCGACCAGGTGTTTTCCACCGGCGTGCGCCTGATGCAGTTCCCCGAAGGGGTGGACTGGGGCGACGGGCAGATTGTCTACCTGGCGATCGGTATCGCGGCCAAATCCGATGAACACCTGCGCCTGCTGCAACTGCTGACCCGCGCCCTGGGCGAGACTGACCTGGGCCAGGCCCTGCGTCGCGCCAGCAGCGCCGAAGCCTTGCTCAAGCTCCTGCAGGGCGCACCGCAGGAACTGGCGCTGGATGCCCAGATGATTGGCCTGGGTGTGTCCGCCGACGACTTCGAAGAGCTGGTGTGGCGCGGTGCGCGTCTACTGCGCCAGGCGGATTGTGTGAGTAATGGTTTCGCTGCGGTATTGCAGCAGGTTGAAGCGCTGCCGCTGGGAGACGGTTTGTGGTGGCTGCACAGCGAACAGACAGTCAAGCGTCCTGGCCTGGCCTTCGTCACGCCGGACAAGCCGATGCGTTACCTCGGCCAGCCGCTGAGTGGCCTGTTCTGTCTGGCCAGCCTCGGCGAGGCGCATCAGGCCCTGCTCGAGCGTCTGTGCGCATTGTTGATCGAAGGGCGTGGCCATGAACTGGGCCGTGCCACGAGCAGCCGCAAAGTCCTCGAGGTGCTGGGCGGTGAATTGCCTGCCGACTGGCCAAGCGCACGGATCGCCCTGGCCAATGCCCATGGTTTGCACGCACGCCCGGCGAAGATTCTCGCTCAACTGGCCAAGGGTTTCGACGGCGAGATCCGGGTTCGCATCGTCGATGGCCAGGACAGCGCGGTGTCGGTGAAGAGTTTGAGCAAGCTGCTGAGCCTTGGCGCGCGCCGTGGTCAGGTGCTGGAATTTGTCGCCGAGCCGGGAATTGCCGCTGACGCGTTGCCGGCTTTGCTGGCTGCCATCGAAGAGGGCCTTGGCGAGGAAGTCGAGCCATTGCCTGCCGTGAGCCAGCAGCGAGAAGTGCTCACCGACATCGCCGAGGTGCTTCTGGCACCAGCCTCCGGCAGCCTGATCCAGGCGATCGCCGCCGCTCCCGGGATCGCCATCGGCCCGGCGCATATCCAGGTGCTGCAAGCCATCGAATACCCGCTGCGGGGAGAGTCGGCCGCTATCGAGCGCGAGCGTCTCAAACTGGCGTTGACCCAGGTGCGGCAAGATATTCAAGGGTTGATCGAACGCAGCAAGGCCAAGGCCATCCGCGAGATTTTCATCACCCACCAGGAGATGCTCGACGACCCGGAACTCACCGACGAAGTCGACACCCGACTCAAGCAGGGCGAAAGCGCGGAAGCTGCGTGGATGGCGGTGATCGAAGCGGCGGCCCGGCAACAGGAAGCCTTGCAGGATGCATTGCTCGCCGAACGCGCAGCCGATCTGCGGGACATCGGGCGCCGGGTGCTGGCGCAACTCTGTGGCATCGAGACGCCGAGCGAGCCGGATCAACCCTACATTTTGGTGATGGACGAAGTCGGTCCTTCCGATGTGGCACGTCTCGACCCGGCGCGCGTTGCCGGCATCCTCACTGCACGCGGCGGCGCTACGGCACACAGTGCAATCGTCGCCCGGGCCCTGGGCATTCCGGCCCTGGTCGGTGCGGGCGCGGCCGTGTTGCTGCTGGCCCCAGGTACGCCATTGCTGCTGGATGGCCAGCGCGGTCGCCTGCACGTGGACGCCGACGCCGCCACCTTGCAACGCGCCACCGAAGAACGTGATACCCGCGACCAGCGGCTCAAGGCCGCCGCCGAGCAGCGGCACCAACCGGCGCTGACCAGCGACGGCCACGCCGTGGAAGTGTTTGCCAACATTGGCGAAAGTGCGGGGGTCACCAGTGCGGTGGAGCAGGGCGCCGAAGGTATTGGCCTGCTGCGTACCGAACTGATCTTCATGGCTCATCCGCAACTGCCGGACGAGGCCACGCAAGAGCTGGAATACCGCCGCGTGCTCGATGGCCTCGCCGGTCGCCCGCTGGTGGTACGCACCCTCGATGTCGGCGGTGACAAACCCTTGCCGTATTGGCCGATCGCCAAGGAAGAAAACCCTTTCCTTGGAGTGCGGGGCATTCGCCTGACCCTGCAACGTCCCAAGGTCATGGAAGCGCAATTGCGGGCCTTGCTGCGGGCCGCGGACAACCGGCCATTGCGCATCATGTTTCCCATGGTCGGCAGCGTCGACGAATGGCGCCAGGCCCGGGACATGACCGAGCGCCTGCGGCTGGAAATCCCTGTGGCGGACCTGCAACTGGGGATCATGATCGAAGTGCCGTCGGCGGCCTTGCTGGCGCCGGTGCTGGCAAAGGAAGTCGACTTCTTCAGCGTCGGCACCAATGACCTGACCCAGTACACCCTGGCCATCGACCGTGGCCATCCGACCCTGTCGGCGCAGGCGGACGGCTTGCACCCGGCGGTGCTGCAACTGATCGACATCACCGTGCGAGCCGCCCACGCCCATGGCAAATGGGTCGGTGTGTGCGGCGAGCTGGCTGCCGATCCACTGGCGGTGCCAGTCCTGGTCGGCCTCGGCGTGGATGAGTTGAGCGTCTCTGGTCGCAGCATCGCCGAGGTCAAGGCGCGCATCCGCGAGCTCAGCCTCACCCAGGCCCAAACCGTTGCCCGCCAGGCCCTGGCCGTCGGCAGCGCGAATGAAGTACGCGCACTAGTGGAGGCCCTGTAATGGCCAAGATCCTGACCCTGACTCTCAACCCGGCACTGGACCTCACTGTCCAGTTGCCCCGCCTTGAACCCGGCCAGGTCAATCGCAGTGACGAGATGCACACCCACGCGGCCGGCAAGGGCGTGAACGTGGCGCAGGTACTGGCAGACCTCGGGCATCAATTGACGGTCAGCGGGTTTCTCGGCGCAGACAATCCCCAGGCATTCGAGACGCTGTTCGCCAAGCGTGGCTTTGTCGATGAGTTCATTCGTGTTCCGGGTGAAACCCGCAGCAACCTCAAACTCGCCGAGAGCGATGGGCGCATCACCGACGTCAACGGTCCGGGACCGCTGGTCAGCGTCGCGGCGCAGCAGGCGTTGCTTGACCGCCTGGATGAAATCGCGCCCGATCATGACGCGGTCGTCGTCGCCGGCAGCTTGCCCCAGGGTGTCAGCCCGGCATGGTTGCAGGCACTGATCGAGCGTCTGAAGAATCTCGGCCTGAAGGTGGCCCTCGACACCAGCGGCGAAGCCCTGCGCGCAGCGCTCAAGGCCGGACCCTGGCTGATCAAGCCCAACGCCGAAGAACTGGCCGAGGTATTCGATAGCGAAATGGTGTCGGTGGCTGCGCAAACTGCAGTAGCGGGTCGCCTGCACGCGCAAGGTATCGAGCACGTAGTGATCTCCGATGGCGCGCAAGGTGTGAACTGGTTCAGCGTTGGCTCGGCGATGCACGCCACGCCGCCCAAGGTCAGCGTCGCCAGCACGGTGGGCGCAGGTGATTCGTTGCTTGCCGGCATGCTCCACGGTTTGCTCAGCGCAGACACGCCTGAACAGACCCTGCGCACCGCCACGGCGATTGCCGCGATGGCCGTGACCCAGATTGGCTTCGGCATTGGCGACACCGCGCAATTGGCGCAGCTCGAACAGGGTGTGCGTGTACGCCCCCTGACAGAACAATAAGAGGGATTGTCATGAAGTTAGCCATTGTTACGGCCTGCCCGAACGGCATGGTCACCAGTGTGCTGTGCGCCCGTTTGCTGGATGCTGCAGCGCAGCGCCAGGGCTGGAGCACCAGCGTCGAAGTCACCGATGCGGCGCACCCTGAGCGGCAATTGTCGGCCGCCACCCTGGAGGCGGCCGAGTGGGTATTGCTGGTGACCAGTGCGCCTGTGGACATGTCGAGATTCGTCGGCAAGCGCGTGTTCCAGAGCACTCCGGCCCAGGCCCTGCAGGACGTGGAGGCGGTGCTGCGCAAGGGCGCCGATGAGGCGCAGATTTACGTGGCCCCCGAAGCCGTTGCCCAGGCACTGCCCACCGGCCAGGCCGCGCCGAGACTGGTGGCGATTACCGCCTGCCCGACCGGTGTCGCCCATACGTTCATGGCCGCCGAAGCCCTGCAGCAAGCGGCCAAGCGCCTGGGCTACGACCTGCAAGTCGAAACCCAGGGGTCGGTCGGCGCGCGCAATCCGCTGAGCGCCGAGGCCATTGCCCAGGCCGATGTGGTGCTGTTGGCCTGTGACATCGAAGTGGCGACCGAGCGTTTTGCCGGGAAAAAAATCTACCGCTGCGGCACGGGTATCGCCCTCAAGCAAGCCGAGGCCACCCTCAACAAAGCGCTGGCCGAGGGCTCGCAGGAAACTGCAGCGAGTGGAACCCAAGGCCCCGCCAAGCAGGAGAAGACGGGCGTCTATAAGCACTTGCTGACCGGCGTGTCGTTCATGCTGCCGATGGTGGTGGCAGGCGGCTTGATGATCGCTTTGTCGTTTGTGTTCGGCATCACCGCGTTCAAAGAGGAGGGCACCCTGGCTGCCGCGCTGATGCAGATCGGTGGCGATACCGCATTCAAACTGATGGTGCCGTTGCTGGCGGGTTACATCGCCTACTCGATCGCCGACCGCCCGGGCCTCGCGCCGGGGATGATCGGCGGTATGCTGGCGAGCACTCTTGGCGCGGGCTTCATCGGCGGGATCATTGCCGGTTTCATCGCCGGTTATGCCGCCAAGGCGATCAATCGTTATGCGCGATTGCCGCAGAGCCTCGAAGCGCTGAAACCGATCTTGATCATCCCGTTGCTCGCCAGTTTGTTCACCGGCCTGGTGATGATCTATGTGGTTGGCAAACCCGTAGCAGGGATGCTGGAAGGGCTCACTCACTTCCTCGACAGCATGGGCACCACCAACGCGATCCTGCTGGGCGTGTTGCTCGGCGGCATGATGTGCGTCGACCTTGGCGGGCCGATCAACAAGGCCGCCTACGCGTTCTCGGTAGGGCTGCTGGCATCGCAGAGTTATGCACCGATGGCCGCGACCATGGCCGCCGGGATGGTGCCGCCGATCGGGTTGGGCATCGCCACCTTCATCGCCCGGCGCAAGTTCGCCCAGTCAGAGCGCGAGGCGGGTAAGGCTGCTTTTGTGTTGGGGCTGTGCTTCATTTCCGAAGGCGCGATTCCCTTCGCTGCCAAGGATCCGTTGCGGGTGATCCCGGCGAGCATCGCCGGTGGGGCGCTGACGGGTGCATTGTCGATGTACTTCGGCTGCAAGCTCATGGCACCGCACGGCGGGTTGTTTGTGCTGGCCATTCCGAATGCGATCAACCATGCCTTGCTCTATCTGCTGGCGATCGTTGCAGGGAGCCTGGTGACAGCGGTGGCCTATGCGCTGCTCAAGCGCCCGGAAGCCGTCGAACTGGCACTCGAGCCCGCCAAGGCCTGATACCCACCTGTAGGAGCGAGCTTGCTCGCGAAAAACGCGAAGACAGCGCGGGGTGTCATGCAGCCCTCGTCATCGTTGACGACCATCGCGAGCAAGCTCGCTCCTACAGGATGTCGGCGGCGCACCCGCCGGCATATCCCGGGATTTTGGGTATCAGTAAACGTCGCGTCTGTAGCGGCCTTGCTCGATCAGCTTGTCGACTTGTTCAATTCCGAGCACTTCGTTGAGTACGTGATCCACCCCTGAGGCCATGCCCTGCAGGCTGCCGCAGATGTAGATCACTGCGCCTTCGGCGAGCCATTGCTTGAGTAGATCGGCCGACTCGCGCAGCCGGTCCTGCACATAAATCTTCTGCGCCTGGTCTCGCGAGAACGCCAGGTCCAGACGCTCCAGATCGCCCGAAACCAGCCATTCCTGAAGCTCATCGCGACAAAGGAAATCGTGCTCGCGATTGCGCTCGCCGAACAGCAGCCAATGCCGCTGCTGGCCATCGGCGATCCGCGCCTTGAGCAAGCTGCGCAGCCCGGCCAGGCCGGTGCCGTTGCCCAGCAAAATCATCGGTACCGGCTCGGTTGGCAGGTGGAAACTGCTGTTGCGCCGAACCCGCAGGCTGATGCTGCCACCTACCGGTGCGTGCTCGGTCAACCAGCCGGAGCCGACGCCCAGGCTACCGTCCGGGTGCACTTCCTGACGCACGATCAGTTCCAGGATGCCGTCGGCGGCGATCGAGGCGATGGAGTACTCGCGCATGGCCAGCGGCACCAGTGCATCCACCAGCGACTGGGCATGCAGGCCGACCAGGTGCGCGCGGTTCTGCGGCAGTTGGCGACTGGCCAGGGCCTGCTCCAGGGTTTGTGCCAGGCCATCGAGGGTCACGGTGGCTCGCCCGTCTATCCCCAGGCCATCGAGGAAGTGCTCGATCGCCCACGGGCAATTACGCGGCAGTACCTCCACCAGGTCACCGGCGAGCCAGCCGCTGGCAGTGGGGGCAGTCAGGCCCAGCAGGTAGACCGGCGAACCGCTGCTGTCCGGGTTCATCAGTTCGCGACGGGTCAGCGTCCAGTTGTCGTAGCTGGGTGCTTGCCAGGTGTCCAGGGGCGCCTGTCCGGTCAGCTGGCCGAGTTGCTGCTGCCAGTGACGCAAGGCGTAGGGGTCGCCGCTGTCGACTTCCACCGGGGCGAACAGCGTCTTGCCGCCATGCTCGCCCAGCCAGGTGTGCAAGCGTCGGGCGAATCCGCAAAAGTGTTGATACTGCCGATCACCGAGGCCCAGCACCGCATAGTTCAGGCTGTCCAGGCTCATGGCGCGACCCAGCACCTTGCGCTCGAAACCCCGGGCGCTGTCCGGCGCTTCGCCGTCGCCAAAGGTACTGACCACGAACAGCGCGTTGCTCGAATCCTGCAGGTCCTGCTCGCTGACACTGGCCAGTGGCTGCACTTTCACCGGCAAGCCGGCGGCCTGCAATTGCCCGGCGGTCTGCCAGGCCAACTGTTCGGCAAAGCCGCTCTGGCTGGCGAACCCGATCAACCAGGACGGGGCGTCGGCCGACGGTTGGGCAAGACCGTTGCGAGCGTCTCTGATGTGCTTTTTCTTGCGTCGACGGTCGAGGTACAGCAACCAGCCGGTGATGAAGAACAACGGCATGGTCAGGGCACTGATGGTCAGGATCACCCGCCCGACAATCCCGAAGTAACTGCCGACATGCAGGGCGTAAATGCTGGTCAGCAACTGCGCCTTGAGGCTCTTGTCGCTGTAGCGGTCATGCCGCTTGACGATGCCGGTGGCGGGATCGAGGGTGATCTGGTTCAGGGCGCGGTCGTGGGGTGAGGTGTTCAGCAGATAGAACACGGTCGCCGGCTGGCCGGCCACAGGCGGCATGCGAATGTTGTAGGCGCTCAGTGCGGGACCCGCAGCGCTGTAGATACTGCTCCACATGGCCGCGTAGTCGGCTGTCGGCGCCGGACCGCTGGGGGCAGGCCCGCGTCCGCCGCGCACCCGCTCATTTTGCGGTGAGTCGGACAGCAAGCGGGTCAGGCCCTTGTTGTACCACTCGTAAGACCAGGACAGGCCGGTGAGTGCCGCCAGGAGGTAGAACAGCAGGCACCAGGTGCCCGCGACCGAATGCAGGTCCCAGTTGAAGCTGCGGCCTTTTTTCTTCCAGTCCAGGGTCAGCCAGGCGCGCCAGCTTTTCCACTGGCGGGGCCAGCGCAGGTACAGGCCGGACAGGCAGAAGAACACCAGGATCAGCGTGCATGCCCCGGTGATCTGCCGGCCGGTATCGCCCATGGCGAGGAAGCGGTGCAGTTGCAGCATCAGGCCGAAAAAGCCCTGGCCGGCGGCATCGCCCATGAACTCGGCGGTGTAGGGGTCGAAGTAGCGCATCTCGCCGCGGCGTTCGCCGGGCTTGGGGGTGAAGAACACCTTGGCCGCTGCGCCGCTGTCGGTTTCGACGCTGAGCATCGAGACTTTCTTGCCGGAGGCCGCTTCGATGCGTTCCACCAGTTCGGCAGGCGGCAGGACGCCGGCGACCTGCTTCTGGACCTGCAACACCGATGGGTTCAGCGCACTGAGGATTTCATCCTGGAACGACACGGTCGCCCCGGTGATGCCCATCAGGGCCAGGACCAGCCCGGCACTGATGCCGAAAAACCAGTGCAGCTGGAACAGGGTTTTCTTCAACACGTCGCTCGCCTTGTTCGTTCGAAAATAATCATCACGGCGCGCATTATGCCGTGGGTTGACGGGATGCCTGGTCTATTACGCACAAAAGCCCCGTTCATCTGGATGAACGGGGCCAGGCGGTAACGCTCGGCGCTACCTGTAGGAGCAAGCTTGCTCGCGAAAACTCGAGAGCAACGCGGGGTCTCTGGCTGCCCGCGTCATCGTTGACGACCATCGCGAGCGAGCTCGCTCCTACAGAAGCGCCCGCTACTCACTGTAGGAGCGAGCTTGCTCGCGAAAAACTCGAGAACAGCACGGGGTATCAGGCTGCCTGCGACATCGTTGACGACCATCACGAGCGAGCTCGCTCCTACAGAATCGCCCGCTACTCACTGTAGGAGCGAGCTTGCTCGCGAAAAACTCGAGAACAGCACGGGGTATCAGGCTGCCTGCGTCATCGTTGACGACCATCACGAGCGAGCTCGCTCCTACAGAATCGCCCGCTACTCACTGTAGGAGCGAGCTTGCTCGCGAAAAACTCGAGAACAGCACGGGGTATCAGGCTGCCTGCGTCATCGTTGACGACCATCACGAGCGAGCTCGCTCCTACAGAATCGCCCGCTACTCACTGTAGGAGCGAGCTTGCTCGCGAAAAACTCGAGAACAGCACGGGGTATCAGGCTGCCTGCGTCATCGTTGACGACCATCACGAGCGAGCTCGCTCCTACAGAATCGCCCGCTACTCACTGTAGGAGCGAGCTTGCTCGCGAAAAACTCGAGAACAGCACGGGGTATCAGGCTGCCTGCGTCATCGTTGACGACCATCACGAGCGAGCTCGCTCCTACAGAATCGCCCGCTACTCACTGTAGGAGCGAGCTTGCTCGCGAAAAACTCGAGAACAGCACGGGGTATCAGGCTGCCTGCGTCATCGTTGACGACCATCACGAGCGAGCTCGCTCCTACAGAATCGCCCGCTACTCACTGTAGGAGCGAGCTTGCTCGCGAAAAACTCGAGAACAGCACGGGGTATCAGGCTGCCTGCGTCATCGTTGACGTCCATCGCGAGCGAGCTCGCTCCTACAATGGGTGGAGTTCACCCTTTATCAGAAGTGGAAGTTGGTGCTCAACAATGCCGTACGGCCCGCCGCCTGGTTGGCGAAGTGGGTCGAGAAGGCTTTGTCGTAGTAGGTTTCGTCGGTCAGGTTCTGCACGTTCAGCTGCAGGTCCACGTTTTTGGTCAGCTTGTAGGCAACCATTGCGTCGTAGCGAACATAGTCATCAACCATGGTGGTGTTGGCCACGCTGCCGAACACGTCATCGACGTAGAACGCGCCGCCACCGACGGTCAGCTTCGGCGTGACCTGGTAGGTCGTCCAGAGGCTGGCGCTGTTTTTCGGCGTGTTAGGCAGTTCGTTGCCATCGTTGGCTGCGCCCAGTGGGCCGCCGTCGACCTGCTCGCTGTCCATGTAGGCGTAACCGGCGAAGACCTGCCATTTGTCAGTGATCTTGCCGCTGGCCGACAGTTCGATACCTTGCACGCGGGTCTTGCCGGCGTTTTCATAGGACGTGGTGCCCACCTGAACACGAGCATTGTCCTTTTCGGTGCGGAAGATATCGGCGGTCAGGGACAGGCGATCATTGAGCAGATCCCACTTGGTACCGATTTCGTAGTTCTTGGTGGTTTCCGGCTCCATGTCGCTGCTCAGCAGGTTGCCGGTGCGATCTGGAGTGCCACCCAGCGGGTTGCCGTCCTGGCCCTCGCCGAGGGTAGCGCCCGGTGGCGTTGCCGACGTTGCGTAGGAAACATAGATGCTCCCGTTTTCTGCCGGCTTGTAGACTACGCCGAACTGACCAGTAACGAACTCGCTGACATCATCGCCCTTGGCGGTGGTGGTGCCGGCAGCATTGTAGGTTTTGTAGTCGGTGTCGAAGTGGTCGTAACGCAGGCCCATGTTCACCAGCCACTGATCGGACAGCGTCAGGGTGTCGAACACGTAGAGCGCGTAGGTTTTGCCGGTGGTGTCGGTACCGGCGTAGTTACGCGAGATTGCGCCGTTCCAAGGATCGCCCGGGTTCGGGTTCGACAGCGAGGTGCAGTTGTAGCCGCTCGGAGCACCGATCATCGCCTGGGTGCAGTTGCTGCCTGATGGAGTCGCTGTGGTGATTGGAGTTAGCGGAGTGGTGTCGGTATTGACGGAGTACGAAGACTTTTTGCTTTCCTCGCGGCTTAGCTCGATACCGGTAGCGAAGCTGTTCTTGAAGCCGGCGATGTACACGTCACCAAACAGATCGGTCTGGTTGGTGGTGGTGTCGGTGTTGCTGACACGGGTGTTGGCACGACGCCAGACGCTGCCATTGTTGACGTTGCCCTTGGAGTCGTCTGGCTGGGTCAGGATGTAATCCTGCATGCTGCTGCCGTGGCGCAGGGTGTTCTTCACGGTCAGGGCATCGTTCAGGTCATGCTCGATGGCGATGGTCGCGGTGTCGGTGCGGCCCTTGCGGAAGTCGCGTCCGTCCAGGCCGTAGAAGTTGCTGCTGTCGCCACCGTCATCCGGCGTGTCCGGGTTGGACTTGGTGCGCGCGGCAGAACCGGCAACCGGAATGCTGTACGGGATACCCGAGTCTGGCGTGTCGTTGCTTTCCAGATGGTAGTAATCGAGATTGACGCGGGTGTCGGTACCCAGGCCGAAAGCCACGGACGGCGCGATGCCCCAGCGGTCGTAGTCGACGCTGTCACGGCCGGCGACGTTGCTTTCGTGGCTCATCAGGTTCAGACGGCCAGCGGCGGTGTCGGTGAACTGGTAGTTGCCGTCGAAGGTGTAGCGTTGCGTCTGGTCCGAGCCCCAGGTGAATCCACCGTCGAGGGAGTCGCCCAGGTGGGCCCTCTTGCTCACCATGTTGATGCTGCCACCGGCAGCGCCACGGCCGCCAATGGCCGAGTTCGGGCCTTTGCTGACTTCGATCGACTCTACCGCGAAGATCTCGCGGCTTTGCGAGCCGGTGTCGCGCACGCCGTCCAGGTACGTATCGCCCTGGGCGTCGAAACCACGGATGAATGGGCGGTCACCCTGGGGGTTGCCACCTTCACCGGCACCGAACGTGATGCCCGGAACGGTACGCAGCGCATCCTGCATGTTCAGGGCGCCAGTGTCCTTGAGTACCTGTTGCGGAATCACGGTGACAGAGCGCGGCGTGTCTACCAGTGGCGCGGTGTACTTGGGCGAGGAGGCCTTTTCGACGTTGTAGCTGGTCGCTTCCTGAGCTTCAGCGTTGATCGAGGTGGCGTCCAGGGAGATCGTGTTGCCCTGCGCCTTGGCGTCGGTCTTCTCTGCGGCGAAAACCATTTGGCCTGCGGAGCCGGCAGTGATTGCCACGCCAATTGCAGACGCGAGCAAACGCGGTGAACTGACGGGTGATTGTAGTTGTTGGCGTGACATTGAAATTCCCCTCCCCAAGGATTTGAGGTCGCGGAATATAGGGTAAACAGGTATTCGTATCAATTGCGAAACATTACTATTCGCACTGAATTTACATTCTTTACAATTTAGCCTTACGGTTTTTGCTGATTCGTTCGTCGCGAGGGTTTTACACGGTCAATAAGAATCAATACCATTGCCATCCCTTTGCCTTCAGGTATTGCCTCCATGTTGCTGCACATTCCCGGCGTGTTCGCGAAAGAAGAAGTGCAGCGTATCCGGGAGGCCCTGGAGCAGGCGGATTGGGCCGATGGCAAAATCACGGCCGGCTACCAATCGGCCAAGGCCAAGCATAATTTGCAGCTGCCGGAAGGCCATCCACTGGCCAAGGAAATCGGCGCAGCGATGCTGGAACGGCTGTGGAAAAATCCGCTGTTCATGTCCGCAGCCCTGCCGCACAAGGTCTTCCCGCCGTTGCTGAACTGTTACACGGCGGGCGGCAGTTTCGACTTCCATATCGACAACGCAGTGCGCCAGCCGCAGAACAGTATCGAGCGTGTGCGCACCGACCTGTCGGCCACCCTGTTCTTCAGCGAGCCCGAGGACTATGACGGCGGCGAACTGGAGATCCAGGACACCTTCGGCACCCAGCGGGTGAAATTGCCTGCCGGTGACATGGTCCTGTATCCCGGCACCAGCCTGCACAAGGTCAACGCGGTTACCCGCGGGACACGTTTTGCCTCGTTCTTCTGGACCCAGAGCCTGGTGCGCGAGGACAGCCAGCGCGCGCTGCTGTTCGAGATGGACGGGGCGATCCGTCAGTTGACTCAGGACATGCCCGATCATCCTTCATTGATCCGCCTGACCGGCACCTATCACAACCTGCTGCGCCGCTGGGTCGAGGTATGACTTTTCAATTGCGCCGCGAGGAAGTTCTGGACGGTGAACGGCTCAAGGCCATGCTCGACGAAAGCCCGGCGCGTGCTGCCCAGGCCATCCTGATCGCCGCCCGCGAGAACCTCCTGGAGGCCCAGGCACTGCTCGGGCAGATTCTGCTGGACGGGCAAGGTATCGAGCAGGATTTGCCACTGGCCCTGCGCTGGTTCGAGATAGCGGCGAAACGCGGCCACCTGATGGCGCGCAACATGCTGGGTCGCTGCCATGAACACGGGTGGGGGTGCGCTGCGGACGCCGCAGTGGCGGCCGGGCATTATCGGATCGCCGCAGACGCAGGCCTGGATTGGGCGATGTACAACTACGCCAACCTGCTGGCAACCGGGCGTGGGGTAACGGAAGATCAGGGGCAGGCACTTGCTCTGTACCGCCGTGCCGCCGGGCTTGGCCACGCGAAATCGATGAACCTGCTGGGGCGTTATCTTGAAGAAGGCCAGTACTGCCCGGGTGATCCGAAGGCGGCGCGTGACTGGTATCGACGCTCGGCGGTTGGCGGCGATTTTCGCGGGCAGTTCAGTTATGCCGCCGTGCTGGCGGATGAAGGCAATGTCGCCGAAGCGCTGCACTGGTTACGCAAGGCACTGGCGGGCGGGAACCTGAATTTCCTGCGGGTGGCGAGCCAGGCGTTGGCGAGCGCCGCCGATCCGCAAATCCGCGCATTGGCAACCGACTACGCCCAGCGCCAAAGCGAATTGGAACGCGATCCCCTGTAATTGCGGGCAATGACGAAACGCTACCTGCACTGCAATTGGCCGTAGGAGCTGCCGCAGGCTGCGATCTGTTGATCTGGCCTTTGAAAAACAAGATCAAAAGATCGCAGCCTGCGGCAGCTCCTACAGGGACTGCATTTCAAAGCACAAAAAAGCCCATGACGCGTCATGGGCTTTTTGTTTTGCGCGGCGACCGCTTACACGTAATACGATTTCAGCGGCGGGAAGCCATTGAACTCTACGGCGCTGTAGCTGGTGGTGTAGGCACCGGTCGACAGCCAGTACATACGGTCACCGATCGCCAGGTTCAGTGGCAGGCCGTATTTGTAGTTCTCGTACATGATGTCGGCGCTGTCGCAGGTGGGGCCGGCGATGACCACTTCTTCCATCTCGCCTTTCTTCTCGGTCCAGATCGGGAACTTGATGGCTTCGTCCATGGTTTCGATCAGGCCGGAGAACTTGCCCACATCCGTGTACACCCAACGCTCGACGGCGGTACGGGATTTGCGCGCAACCAGCACCACTTCGCTGACCAGGATGCCAGCGTTGGCGATCAGCGAACGGCCCGGCTCCAGGATGATTTCCGGCAGGTCGTCACCGAAGTCTTCCTTGAGGAAGCGGATGATTTCCTCGGCGTAGGTTTCCAGGCTGTTGGTGCGGGTGATGTAGTTGGCCGGGAAGCCGCCGCCCATGTTGATCAGCTTGAGCACAATGCCGTCTTCTTCTTTCAGGCGCTCGAAGATCACCTTGACCTTGGCGATCGCCGCGTCCCACACGCTGATGTCGCGCTGTTGCGACCCGACGTGGAAGGAGATGCCGTAAGGCACCAGGCCGAGGTCGCGGGCGAGAATCAGAAGGTCCATGGCCATGTCGGTCTGGCAGCCGAATTTGCGCGACAAAGGCCAGTCAGCCGTGGTCGAGCCTTCGGTGAGAATACGCACGTAGACTTTCGAGCCCGGTGCAGCCTTGGCAATGTTGCGCAAGTCGGCTTCGGAGTCGGTGGAGAACAGGCGCACGCCCTTGTCGTAGAAATAACGGATGTCTTTGGATTTCTTGATGGTGTTGCCGTAGCTGATACGGTCGGCGCTGACGCCGCGGTCCATGACCTTGTCCAGCTCGTAGATCGACGCGATGTCGAAGCTCGACCCCTTGTCTTTCAACAGGTCGATGATCTCGACCGCCGGGTTGGCTTTTACCGCGTAATAGACTTTGGCGAACTCGAAACCGGCGCGCAGGTCATCGTAGGCCTGGCTGATCATCGCGGTGTCGATCACCACGAACGGGGTTTCTTGCTTGTCGGCGAACGCCTTCATTTTGTCAAAAGTGGCGCGCTCGAAATAATCTTCGACGTTGATCGACATGCTGGAGACTCCTAAGGGCAAACTGGTTTGGTCAATGGGTGTAAATGAACGTCCTCCGTATCCCCACTTTGGTTCGCCTACTTCCCAAGGCATGTCGCCGAAAGCAAAAAAGGCCACGGGAGGCGGTGCTTCCCTTGGCCTTGCTGTCTCGTCGTCAGTACTTGAGCCGGATGGATCGTTTCCAGCATGGACGTTCGGCGCGAACTTTAGGGCGTGAGGGGCTCGAGATCAACAAAAAATGTCGCGTTTTTGCACGCTTCCGTCGTGCGGTCCTGGACAGTTACTGATGTAACCGACCTGCATGACAGTGTGATGTTCCCCAAGGAGGGAGATTTCAATACGTGCAGGAGCGAGCTTGCTCGCGATGGACGTCAACGATAGCGCAGGGAACCTGATACTCCGCGGGGCCATTGAGTGCATCGCGAGCAAGCTCGCTCCTACAGTTATTTTTTGTCAGGCGACCGCAGTCTCGGCTGGCGAAACAATGCTGGTCTTGCCGCCACGGGACTTGCCGGAGCTCAGGTACTCGGCAATCGACTCCTGAGTGACTTCACCCAGGAACACCCGCTCGGCGTCCATCACCGGCAACCACGAGCGGTTGAACTCGTACATGCGCGACAGCAGGATGCGCAAATGCTCGTCGTAGGCCGCCGTGGCGTTGAACTCGCGCAGGTATTGCGCGCACGTGCCGGCCTGGCGATGCAGGTCACGACGTCGGACATAGCCCAGCGCCTTGTTCTCACCATCCGTCACCACCACATAACGGCGGTCATGTTCGTCCATCAGCTCCAGGGCGTCGGCCACCGGGGTTTCCGGGCTGACCGATGGCGCGTTGTCCGCCGCGTCTTCAGCCTTCACCAGCAACAGGCGCTTGAGGGTGCTGTCCTGGCCGACGAAGTTGCTGACAAAGTCATCCGCAGGGTGCGCCAGCAAGGTGTCCGGATGATCGATCTGCAACAATTTGCCTGCGCGGAAGATCGCAATCTTGTCGCCCAGCTTGATCGCTTCGTCGATGTCGTGGCTGACCATGATCACGGTCTTGTTCAGCGCGCGTTGCATCTCGAAGAATTCGTTCTGGATCATCTCGCGGTTGATCGGGTCGACCGCGCCGAACGGTTCGTCCATCAACAGCAATGGCGCATCTGCCGCCAGCGCGCGGATCACACCGATCCGCTGCTGCTGGCCGCCCGACAGTTCACGCGGGTAGCGATTGAGATACTGCTTGGGTTCAAGCTTGATCATGCTCATCAACTCGCGGGCGCGGTCGTGGCATTTCTGTTTGTCCCAGCCCAACAGGCGCGGGACGATGGTGATGTTTTCCTCGATGGTCATGTTCGGGAACAGACCGATCTGCTGGATCACATAGCCGATGTTACGACGCAGGGTCACGGCGTCGAGGTCGGTGGTGTCCTCACCGTTGATCAGGATCTTGCCCGAGGTCGGCTTGATCAGGCGGTTGATCATTTTCAGCGTGGTGCTTTTGCCGCAGCCCGATGGTCCGAGGAACACACAGATTTCGCCTTCATTGACGGTCAGGCTGACGGAGTCCACGGCTTTCACATCTTTGCCATTGCTTTGGAAGGTCTTGCTGAGGTTTTGAAGTTCGATCATTTGAGCAGTCCTTTTGGAGTCAGCGTGCGTTGCAGCCATTGCAGAAGCAGGTCGGCGAAGATGGCCAGGAGACTGACCAGCACGGCGCCGACGATCAGCATCGACATATCGCTGCGGCTGATTGAAGCGAGAATGAGTACACCCAGGCCACCGGCACCGATGGTGGCGGCGATGGTCATGACACCGATGTTCATGACCACGGCGGTGCGTACACCGGCGAGAATCACCGGCACTGCAATCGGCAGCTCGACCATGCGCAGGCGCTGGCCGAAGGTCATGCCGATACCGCGGGCGGCTTCGCGAATGCCAGGTTCCACGCCGGTCAGGGCGAGGTAGGTGTTACGCATGATCGGCAGCAGCGAGTACAGGAAGACGGCGGTGATCGCCGGCATCGGCCCCAGGCCCTGGCCGAATTTCGAGTAGAACGGCAGCAGCAGGCCGAACAGTGCGATCGACGGCACCGTCAGCAGCACCGTGGCGCTGGCCTGTAGCGGCCCGGCCAGCGTCGGGAACCGGGTCATCAGGATGCCCAGCGGCACGCCGGCTACGATCGCCAGGGTCACGGCAATGCCGACCAGGGTGATGTGCTGCCAGGTCAGATGCGCCACCTGGGCCCAGTCGAGATGGGAAAAGGCGTTCAAAAATTCCATGTCTTTTCCTCCTTAGTTGATTGGGTGTTGGCGCAGGAAATCGGCGGCAACGGATGATGGGCTTTCGTGACCGACGTCGACCCGCGCATTCAGAGCACGCATGGTCTCGTCATCGAACAGCTCGGCCAGCGGTTTGATTTCTTCCGCGAGTTTTGGATGAGCGTCGAGGTAAGCCTGGCGTACCACCGGTGCTGCGGTGTAGTCCGGGAAGTAGTGCTTGTCGTCTTCCAGCAGCTTGAGTTTGAAGGCGTTCAAGCGACCGTCGGTGGTGTAGACCAGGCCGGCAAACACCTGGCCATTACGCAGGGCGGTATAGACCAGCCCGGCATCCATCTGGCGCGTGTTTTTCCGGGTCAGGTTCATGCCGTAGAGCTCGACCATGCCGGCCATGCCGTCGGAACGGTTGGCAAACTCGGTGTCCAGGGCGACGAGGTGGTTGGTCTTCGCCTCAGCCTGCATCACCGTGTTCAGCTCGCTGATGGTGTTGATCTGCGGATAAGCCTTGGCGGTGGTTTCCGGCAGTGCCAGGGCGTAGGTGTTGCTGAACTTCGACGGGGTGAGCCAGACCAGGCCTTTTTTCGCGTCGAGTTCTTTCACCCGGGCGTAGGACTGGGCGCTGTCGAGCTTTTCAGTGATGTGGTTGTAAGCCACCAGCGACACGCCGGTGTATTCCCAAAGCAGGTCCAGTTGGCCGCTTTCCTGAGCGCTGCGAGCGAGGTTGCTGCCCAGACCGCCCGTCACCTGGGTGTCGTAACCCTTGGTGCGCAGGTACTGGGAAGTGATTTCCGCGAGCAGGGTCTGTTCGGTGAACACCCGGGCGCCGATGCGAATCACCGGTTTTTCAGCGGCTTGAGCCAATCCTGCGAACAGCAGGACACAGCCCATTATCAAGGTCATGCCTTTCAGATGGAGAGCTTTCATAAATATTCCTTTGCCGAGGCTTAAGACGGGCGCAAGCCGCGTTCGAGCCAGAGGCGGCTGGCCAGTGTCACCAGACCATCGAGCAGCAAGGCCAGCAAGGCGGTACATGCCGCGCCGAGCAGCAGTTGCGGCTGATTGTTCAGGGCGATGCCAGGGAAAATCAGGCTGCCCAGGCTGTTGGCGCCGATCAGGAAGGCCAGCGGTGCCGTACCGACGTTGATCGCCAGGGCCACACGCACACCACCGATGATGATCGGTACGGCGTTTGGCAGTTCGACCCGCCATAACACTTGGGTCGGCGTCATGCCGATGCCGACGGCTGCTTCCTTGAGCGAACCCTGGACGTTTTTCAGGCCTTCATAGGTGTTGCGCACGATCGGCAACAGCGAGGCGAGGAACAGGGCGAAGATCGCAGGACCACTGCCGATGCCAAGGATGCCCAGGGCGATGGCCAGTACGGCCAGGGGCGGCACGGTGTTGCCGATGTTGAAGATTTGCATGAAGCGTTCAGCACGGCCAACCATGGTCGGGCGACTGAGGAAGATACCGGCGGGTATGCCCACAACAAGGGCGGCCAGCATGGAGGCGAGGACGAGCATCAAATGGGCTTGCAGGTAAAACAACAAATCGTCGCGGTAATGTTCGATCGTATCGATGCCGATCCAGTGGACCAGCAGGGCCAGGAGTGCGACGACAACCGCACCTCCTATCAGCCCTTTGCCATAGCGAATAGCCACAGGCGGACTCCTTTTTTTCTTTGTCGGCGAACGCAGTCCCGAGTGGCAGTGCCATTCCTGGCTGCCGGGCAATGCAACGTTCGCGAGAAGCAGCTCATGCCGCACGCCTTCCCTGTAGGAGCGAGCTCGCTCGCGAAAAACGTTCAAGCGACGCGTACATCCAGACAGCACGCGTTATCGTTGACGTCCATCGCGAGCAAGCTCGCTCCTACAGGGGAAATGCGTGTGGCTCATCGAGCCATAAGCGCAGCCTCGTCAGGCTAACTTGCTGATTTATCAGCCCCTGACACGAGTGCTGTAACAGGGGAGTGGACGTCTCTACCTTTTAAAAGGTTCCATAATTACCAGCAAATAGCCACCGTCGGAGCTGCCGAAGGTGTTTGGGGGAGGGTACGAGCGGTGGTCCGTGGGGCGCGTTTTAAGCTATACTCGCCGCCCTTTTTTGAATCACCTGCCAGGCGATTTCCCATGACCAAACAGGCCGCCGAAGTCGCGAAACGCCGCACTTTCGCCATTATTTCCCACCCCGATGCCGGTAAGACCACCATCACCGAGAAGCTCCTGCTGATGGGCAAGGCGATCGCGGTTGCCGGCACGGTGAAGTCACGCAAGTCCGACCGCCATGCCACCTCCGACTGGATGGAAATGGAAAAACAACGGGGTATTTCCATTACCACGTCGGTCATGCAGTTCCCGTATCGCGACCACATGGTCAACCTGCTCGACACCCCGGGCCACGAAGACTTCTCCGAAGATACCTACCGTACCCTGACGGCGGTCGACTCGGCATTGATGGTCCTCGACGGCGGTAAGGGTGTAGAGCCACGGACCATCGCGCTGATGGACGTCTGCCGTCTGCGGGACACGCCGATTGTCAGCTTCATCAACAAACTCGACCGCGACATCCGCGATCCGATCGAACTGCTCGACGAAATCGAAGCGGTCCTCAAGATCAAGGCCGCGCCGATCACCTGGCCGATCGGTTGCTACCGCGACTTCAAGGGTGTGTATCACCTGGCCGACGACTACATCATCGTCTACACCGCCGGTCACGGCCACGAACGTACCGATGTGAAGATCATCGAGAAGCTCGACTCGGACGAAGCCCGCGCGCATCTGGGGGACGAGTACGACCGCTTCGTCGACCAGCTGGAGCTGGTGCAGGGCGCCTGCCACGAATTCGACCAACAGGAATTCCTCGACGGCCAGCTGACCCCTGTGTTCTTCGGTACTGCCCTGGGCAACTTCGGTGTCGATCACGTGCTCGACGCCGTGATCAATTGGGCGCCGAAACCCCTGGCGCGGGTCGCCAACGAGCGCACCGTGGAACCGATCGAAGAGAAATTCACCGGCTTCGTGTTCAAGATCCAGGCGAACATGGACCCCAAACACCGCGACCGTATCGCCTTCATGCGTATCTGCTCCGGCAAATACGAAAAGGGCATGAAGATGCGCCACGTGCGCACCGGCAAGGATGTACGGATCGGCGACGCGCTGACGTTCTTCTCCTCCGAGCGTGAGCAACTGGAAGAAGCCTTCGCCGGCGACATCATCGGCCTGCACAACCACGGCACCATCCAGATCGGCGACACCTTCACCGAAGGCGAGGTCCTGGGCTTCACCGGTATCCCGCACTTCGCCCCGGAGCTGTTCCGTCGCGTGCGCCTGCGCGATCCGCTGAAGTCCAAACAGCTGCGCCAGGGCTTGCAGCAACTGGCCGAAGAGGGCGCGACCCAGGTGTTCTTCCCGGAGCGCAGCAACGATATTATCCTCGGCGCCGTGGGTGTGCTGCAGTTCGACGTGGTCGCCAGCCGCTTGAAAGAGGAATACAAGGTCGAGTGCTCGTACGAGCCGATCACCGTGTACTCGGCGCGCTGGATCGATTGCGACGATAAGAAGAAGATGGAGGAATTCCGCGTCAAGGCTGTGGAAAACCTCGCGGTCGACGGCGGCGGTCACCTGACCTACCTCGCCCCGACCCGGGTCAACCTGGCCCTGATGGAAGAGCGCTGGCCGGATGTGAAATTCCGTGCGACGCGTGAGCATCACTAAGCGTTGAGCTGTCACACAAAAGCCCCGTTGCGAAAGCCTCGGGGTTTTTGCTTTCTGGCGAAGACCGAAAGATCGCAGCCTTCGGCGTATACCTGTAGGAGCTGCCGAAGGCTGCGATCTTTTGATTTTTTGGCCTAACAATTATTCCAAACCAATCTGTCCGTTAGCGGCAATTACTTCTGTTCGCTGGCGTCCTATCTGGAGAACCCGGTCGATCGGCACTAGATTTCAGTCAGCGCCACGGTAACCGGGTTACCGCCGGCAGGCACCCATGCTGCATCTCAGAAAGGATGGATTCGGCTATGAGCATTCTTCAACGCATTTTGCTGTTGCTAAAGGTTTTGGTGATTATGTCCGTTGGCATGTCCGCAGCGCGGGCGGAATGCTCTGATCACGGTGAGCAGGCATCCAGCGGGCAGGTCGGGCATTCAGGCCTGATGATCGCCAAGTCCGAATCCGAGCCCGGTGACCAGGGGCAGGGCGGTAGCGCGGACGACGATGATTCCACTACTGACGAGCCGGATTCTGACGACCCGGATGAAGGCGATAGCCAGACGTAAGAGGTCATTTCGGGCAAAAGAAAACCCCTTCACCCCGACATGTACATAGTCGAGGTAGAAGGGGGTCTTGAACAGCCAGTCCATGATCCTGTGGGAGCGGGCTTGCCCGCGATGGCGATACCTCAGTGACATCAAAGTCGACTGGCGGGACGCTATCGCGGGCAAGCCCGCTCCCACAGGTTTTTATTCCACTGTCAGGCCACGCCGTCGAGGAACTGCTCGGCGTAGTGGCAAGCCACCTGGCGGTTGTCGAGCAGACGCAACGCCGGCTCTTCGGTACTGCAGCGCTCGGTCGCATACGGGCAGCGCTTGTGGAAAGCGCAGCCCGGCGGCGGGTTCAGCGGGTTGGGCAGTTCGCCGACGATCTTGATTTTCGGCTTGTTCGGGTCCGGGTGAATGGTCGGGGTGGCCGACAGCAGCGCCTGGGTGTAGGGGTGCAGCGGGCGTTCGTAGATGTCGTTCTTCGGGCCGATTTCCACCGGGCGGCCGAGGTACATCACCATTACGTCATCGGCGACGTGTTGCACCACCGCCAGGTTGTGGGAGATGAACACGTAGGCGGTGTTGAACTCCTGCTGCAGGTCCATGAACAGGTTCAGCACCTGGGCCTGGATCGACACGTCCAGTGCCGAAGTCGGCTCATCCGCGACCAGCACTTTCGGCTGCAACATCATCGCGCGGGCGAGGGCAATCCGTTGGCGCTGGCCGCCGGAGAACATGTGCGGGTAGCGCTGGTAATGCTCAGGGCGCAAGCCCACCTGCTTCATCATCGCCTGGACTTTCTCGCGACGTTCAGCGGCGCTCAGGTTGGTGTTGATCAGCAGCGGTTCGCCCAGCTGGTCGCCGACTTTCTGCCGCGGGTTCAACGACGCATACGGGCTCTGGAAAACCATCTGCACGTCTTTGCGCAGCTGCTTGCGCTGGGCCTTGTCGGCGCCAGCGACTTCCTGGCCGGCGATTTTCAAGGAGCCGGATGACGGCTCTTCGATCAGGGTCAATGCGCGGGCCAGGGTGGATTTGCCGCAACCCGATTCACCCACGACAGCGAGGGTTTTGCCGGCTTCCAGTTCGAACGACACGCCGTTGAGGGCGCGTACGGTCGCATGGCCCTTGAACAGGCCACGGGACACTTCGTAGTGACGGGTCAGGTCGCGGGCGGTAAGTACGACGGCCATTACGCCACCTCCTGATTCAGCGGGTAGAAGCAGCGGGCGAGGCTGTTGCTTTTCGGGTCGAGGGCCGGACGCTGGGTGCGGCAATTTTCTTGCACATAGGGGCAGCGCGGCGACAGCAGGCAACCCTGCGGACGGTCGTAACGACCGGGAACGATGCCCGGCAGCGTGGACAGGCGCGAGGCGCCGAGGCTGTGTTCCGGAATGGCCTTGAGCAGCGCTTCGCTGTACGGGTGCGCCGGGATGTCGAACAGTTGCGGTACCTGGCCGACTTCAACTGCCTGGCCGGCGTACATCACGCACACGCGCTGGGCGGTTTCGGCAACGACGGCGAGGTCGTGGGTGATCAGCACCAGGCCCATGTTCTGCTCTTTCTGCAGGGCCAGCAGCAACTCCATGATCTGCGCCTGAATCGTCACGTCGAGGGCTGTGGTCGGTTCGTCGGCGATCAGCAACTTCGGCTCGCCGGCAATCGCCATGGCGATCGCGACACGCTGGCTCATACCGCCGGACAACTGGTGCGGGTAGGCATCCATCCGACTGGCGGCGCCCGGAATTTCAACTTTTTCCAGCAGTTCGATGGCGCGTTTGCGCGCCTGCTTGCCGGACATTTTCAGGTGCAGGCGCAGCACTTCTTCGATCTGGAAACCGACGGTGTAGCTCGGGTTCAACGCGGTCATCGGGTCCTGGAACACCATGGCCAGGTCTTTGCCGACGATTTGCCGACGCTGACGATTGCTGAGCTTGAGCATGTTCTTGCCGTCGAAGTTCAGCGCGTCGGCGGTCACGATGCCCGGGTGCTCGATCAGCCCCATCAACGCCATCATGGTCACGGACTTGCCGGAACCCGACTCGCCAACGATGGCCAGGACTTCGCCCTTGTCGACCTTGAGGTCGAGGCCATCGACCACTGGCACGGCATTCTTGTCGCCAAAGCGAACATTGAGATTCTTGATTTCTAACAATGACATTTGAATCTCCTCAGGCGGCGTTCTTGAGTTTCGGGTCCAGCGCATCGCGCAGGCCGTCGCCCATCAAGTTGATTGCCAGCACGCTGAGCAAAATGGTCAAACCAGGCAGACTCACCACCCACCAGGCGCGTTCGATGTAGTCGCGAGCCGAAGCCAGCATGGTGCCCCACTCTGGGGTTGGCGGTTGTACGCCAAGGCCCAGGAAGCCCAGTGCCGCGGCATCGAGAATTGCCGAGGAGAAGCTCAAGGTCGCCTGCACGATCAGCGGTGCCATGCAGTTGGGCAGCACGGTGATGAACATCAGGCGTGGCAGACCGGCACCCGCCAGGCGCGCGGCGGTCACGTAGTCACGGTTCAGTTCGCCCATCACCGCAGCGCGGGTCAGACGCACGTAGGATGGCAGGGACACCACAGCGATGGCGATCACGGTGTTGATCAGGCCAGGGCCGAGGATGGCGACAATCGCCACGGCCAGCAGCAGTGACGGCAGTGCCAGCATGATGTCCATCAGGCGCATGATGGTCGGGCCAAGCAAGCGCGGGAAAAACCCGGCGAACAGTCCCAGGAGAATCCCTGGAATCAGCGACATCACTACCGACGACAAGCCGATCAGCAGCGACAGGCGCGAGCCCTGGATCAGCCGTGACAGCAGGTCTCGGCCCAGTTCATCGGTACCGAGCAGGAACTGCATCTGCCCACCTTCCAGCCAGGCTGGCGGGGTCAGCAGGAAGTCGCGGTACTGCTCGCTCGGGTTGTGCGGTGCCACCCAGGGGGCGAACAGTGCGCAGAAAATCACCAGCAACATGAACATCAGGCCGGCGACGGCGCCTTTGTTCCTGGAGAAGGCATGCCAGAATTCTTTGTACGGGGACGGGTACAGCAGGCTTTGATCGACTGCTACCGCTGGAGTTGAAGCTGGAGTGGTCATGGTCATGATCTCAGCGCTGGTGACGGATGCGTGGGTTGGCAAAGCCGTAGAGGATATCCACTACGAAGTTGACCAGAATCACCAGGCAGGCGATTAACAGGATGCCGTTCTGCACCACGGGATAGTCCCGCGCGCCAATGGCTTCGATCAGCCATTTGCCGATGCCGGGCCAGGAGAAGATGGTTTCGGTCAGGACCGCACCGGCCAGCAGCGTGCCGACTTGCAGGCCGACTACCGTCAGTACCGGAATCAGTGCATTGCGCAGGCCGTGCACGAATACCACGCGCGATGGCGACAGGCCTTTGGCGCGGGCGGTGCGGATGTAGTCTTCGCGCAGCACTTCGAGCATCGAGGAACGGGTCATCCGCGCAATGACCGCCAGTGGGATGGTGCCGAGCACGATGGCAGGCAGGATCAGGTGGTGCAGCGCATCGAGGAACGCACCGACGTCATCGGCCAGCAGCGTGTCGATCAGCATGAAGCCGGTACGCGGCTCGATGTCATAGAGCAGGTCGATCCGTCCGGACACCGGGGTCCAGCCCAGGGACACCGAGAAGAACATGATCAGGATCAGGCCCCACCAGAAGATCGGCATCGAATATCCCGCCAGGGAGATGCCCATCACCCCATGGTCGAACAGGGATCCTCGCTTGAGTGCCGCGATCACCCCGGCCAGCAGGCCCAGGATGCCGGCGAACAGCAGGGCGGCCATGGACAGTTCCAGGGTCGCGGGGAAGAGTGAAGTGAATTCAGTCCAGACGCTTTCCCGGGTGCGCAACGATTCCCCGAGATCGCCTTGAGCCAGTTTGCCAATGTAATCCAGGTATTGGGCATACAGGGGTTTGTTCAGACCTAGGCGTTCCATTGCCTGAGCATGCATTTCCGGGTCGACTCTGCGTTCGCCCATCATGACTTCCACGGGGTCGCCAGGGATCATGCGAATCAACGCGAAAGTCAGCAAGGTGATGCCGAAGAACGTGGGGATCAATAACCCCAATCGGCGGGCAATAAAACTAAACATCTTGTGGTGTACCTCATCAGCCGGTTAGGCGTGCCTGGTGTCCCTGGAGTCAGGGACACCGGGAGTTTTCTTATCTACTTCACCTGGGTAGTGGCGAAGTTATTAGTGGTGAGAGGGCTGATGTGATAGCCCTCTACGTTCTTGCGCATTGCGGTAAACATACGGGTGTGGGCGAGGGCGATCCAGGGTTGATCCTGGTTAAAGATCGCCTGCGCCTGCTCATAGAGCGCCGCACGTTCATCGGGGTTCACTTTGACCCGGGCTTCGTCGAGCAGGGCCTGAAACTTCTCGTTGCACCAGCGCGCGTAGTTTTCGCCGTTTTTGGCCGCCTCGCAACTGAGCATAGGCGTCAGGAAGTTATCCGGGTCGCCGTTATCGCCCGCCCATCCGGCGGCCACCATGTCGTGCTCGCCGTTTTTGGCGCGCTTGAGCATTTCGCCCCACTCCATGACACGGATGTCGATCTTGAGGCCGATCTTGGCCAGGTCGGCCTGCATCATCTGCGCGGCGAGCATCGGGTTGGGGTTGGTCGCGCCGCCGCCGTTGCGGGTAAACAAGGTCAACACGGTGCCTTCAGGCACGCCTGCTTCCTTGATCAGGGCACGCGCCTTGTCGAGATCACGCGGCGGGTTCTTCAGGCTGTGGTTGTAGCCCAGCAGGGTGTCCGGGTACGGGTTGACCGCCACGGTGGCATTGCCCTTGCCAAACAGCGCGTTGACCGCCGCTTCCTTGTCGAAAGCGATATCAATGGCTTTGCGCACCCGCACATCGCTCATGTATTTGTGCGAAGTGTTCATGGCAATGTACGAAACGGTCATCGCGTTGAGCTCATCAACCTTGAGGTTGGTGTCTTTCCTGATGCTCGGGATGTCGTCCGGTTTCGGATACAGGGCGATCTGGCACTCGTTGGCCTTGAGCTTTTGCAGGCGCACGTTGTTGTCGGTGGCGATGGCCAGGATCAGGGCATCAGCCGGTGGCTTGCCGCGGAAATAGTCCGGGTTGGCCTTGAAGCGAACCTGGGCGTCCTTGTTGTAACGCTGGAACACAAACGGGCCGGTGCCGACCGGCTTGTTGTTGAGGTCGCCCAGCTTGTTTGCCTTGAGCAGCTGGTCGGCGTACTCGGCGGAGTAGATCGAGGCGAACGCCATGGCGATGTCGGCCAGGAATGGCGCTTCGCGACGGGTCAGGGTGAACTTGACGGTGTTGTCGTCAATCTTCTCGACGCTTTTGAGCAGTTCCTTGAAGCCCATGCTTTCAAAGTACGGGAAGCCCACGCTCGATTGTTTGTGCCACGGATGATTCGGGTCCAGCTGGCGCTGGAAGCTCCAAAGCACGTCGTCGGCATTCATTTCGCGGGTCGGCTTGAAATAGTCGGTGGTGTGAAACTTGACGCCTTTGCGCAGATGGAATGTGTAGCTCAGGCCGTCTTCGCTGATGTCCCAGGATTCGGCCAGTGCCGGAACCACTTCGGTGGTGCCAGGCTTGAAGTCCGCCAGCCGGTTGAAGAGCGTCTCGGCTGCGGCGTCGGCGGTGACTGCAGTCGTGTACAGGGCCGTGTCGAAGCCTTCCGGACTGTTTTCGGTACACACCACCAGGGGCTTGGCCGAGACGCCAACAGCGACACTCAGCAACGCGGCCGCAATGGCCGCACGTAGGGGAAGCATTTTCATCGAGAACCCTCTGCAATCGGTTTAAAGACAAAAGCCCAACGGCCGATTCATCGTTGAATCAGCCGCAGGGCAGGTGCATTACAGAATGTTGAACGGGATGGTGGTCACGAGGCGGAACTCGTTGATGCTGCCATCAGCCTGGTTTTCGCTGGCACGGTGCGCGGTGTAGGTCGCGCGAATCGCGGTGGCCTTGAGCGGGCCGCTTTGTACTGCGTAAGCAGCACCGATGCCGTACTCGTAATGGTGTTCGCCGTCCATGGACTGCACGCCGTCGTAGCCGCCACCCTTGTAGTGAGTGCCGTCGATGCCCCAGCCGCGAGCCTGGTAGATGTTGAACTTCAGGCCTGGCACGCCGTATTCAGCCATGTTCAGGCCATAGGCGATCTGGAAGGATTTCTCGTTCGGGCCGTTGAAGTCCGACAGCAGGGAGTTGGCCAGGTAGATGCCGTTGGTTTCGTGCAGGTAATCGAAGTACTCGTTACCGTTCACTTCCTGGTAGGAGAAGGTCAGGCTGTGGGCCTGGTGGGTCAGACCGAGCGACAGGGAGTAGGTGTCGTTGTCGATTTCGCCCAGCAGTTTTTTGCCTTCGTCGACGGTCTTGTAGTAGTTCAGACCAGTGGTCAGGCTCAGTACCGAGCTGTCGCCCAGCACGTGGCTGGCGCCGAAGTAGTACTGGTTCCACAGGTCTTCGGCCTGGGTGCCCCAGAGGCTCGTAGTCAGGCTGGCGAATGGTGTGTAGGTGATGCCGGCGGTGTTGACGTGATCGGCTTCGGCACTGGAGTCGCCGTATTCGGAGCGGAACTTGCTCAGGCTTTCTTCGGTACGCGGAGAGTTGCGATCGAAGGTGGCCAGGTCGAAGGACAGGTTGTTCAGTTCTTCGCTGTGGATCGCGATCCCTTCGAAGCTCGAAGGCAGGGCACGGTTGCCGATGACGTCGACCTGCGGGCTGCTGAAGTTCATGCGCCCGGCGGTCAGGGTGGTGTTGGAGACGCGCGCCTTGACGTTGGCCAGGCCCAGCTTGCTCCACTGGCCCTCAGCTTCGCCGCCTTCGCGGGTCAGGGTGCGGTTGTTGCCCGCGCCTGGACGAGTACCCGGTGCGCCACCGTTGTTGGATGCCAGGTTCTCGCGATCACGTTCCAGGGCAATGGCGTTGTAGGCCGCGACTTCAGTGCTGAAGCCGACGGTGCCTTCGGTGAAGCCAGAGTTGTACTTGATGATGGTGCCTTGCACCCAGTTGATCCGGCGATCAGTCTCGGTCGAAACGCCGTCTTTGCGGTAGGCGAACTTGCCACCGCGTTTGAGCTGTTCATTGGCGTACCAGTTACGGGTCGTGCCACTGATGGACTGGCCTTCGACGAAGCCTGTGGCTTCAGCTTGAGCGCTTTTGGTGTTGACCGTTACCGGGGTGAATTCCTGGCTCTGAGTCTCGGCGTAAGCCGTGGCGGTGATGCTACTGATGGCCAGGGCCAACAACGCGGTGCTGCTCAGTTTCATGGGTAAAGCTCCTTGGTTTCTCTTTTTTTATACCGGCCTTTTTTTGTGGTCCGGCTATTTGGTTTGGAACTCTTTTCGCTTGGCAAACGTTTGCATTACGCCAGATCGACGAATAACGGCAATACGCTTGCTTGGGGGCGGAATCCGCCCCCCGCGTTTTTCGGCTAATCGGTTATTTTTCTATGCTGACACCCGAGAACACGTTGCGACCGAAAGGGCTGACCTTGAACCCTTCGATTTTGGCGCTCAACGGCTGGTTGACCGTCGAGTGGGCGACTGGCGTGATCGGCACTTGCTGCTTGAGCAATTGCTGCGCCTGCTTGTACAGCACGGTGCGCTGGTCGCGATCGGTGACGATCTTGGCCTGCTTGATCAGCTTGTCGTAAGCCGGATCACACCACATGGAGTAGTTGTTGCCACCGATGGCATCGCAGCTGTAGAGCGTGCCGAGCCAGTTGTCCGGGTCCCCGTTGTCACCGGTCCAGCCGATCAGGCTGATGTCGTGCTCGCCATTCTTGGTGCGCTTGATGTACTCGCCCCATTCGTAGCTGACGATCTTCACCTTGAGGCCGATTTTTGCCCAGTCGGCCTGGAGCATCTCGGCCATCAACTTGGCGTTGGGGTTGTAAGGGCGCTGCACGGGCATCGCCCACAGGGTGATTTCGGTGCCTTCCTTGACGCCGGCGGCCTTGAGCAACTCACGGGCTTTTTCCGGGTTGTAGGCGGCGTCCTTGATAGTCTCGTCGTAGGACCACTGGGTTGGCGGCATGGCGTTGACCGCCAGTTGCCCGGCGCCCTGGTACACGGCGTTGAGAATGCCCTGCTTGTTCACTGCCATGTCCAGCGCCTGGCGCACTTCAAGCTGGTCGAATGGCTTGTGTCGAACGTTGTAGGCGATGTAGCCGAGGTTAAAACCGGGCTTCTCGATGAGCTTGAGTTTCGGGTCGTTTTTCAGCGCGGTGACGTCGGCAGGGCGCGGGTGCAGGGTGATCTGGCATTCGTTGGCCTTGAGCTTCTGGACCCGCACCGAGGCGTCGGTGTTGATGGCGAAAATCAGGTTGTCGAGTTTGACCCGGCTCGGGTCCCAGTACTGCTTGTTGCCGGTGTAGCGAATGTTGGAATCTTTCTGGTAACTCTTGAATACGAACGGCCCGGTGCCGATCGGCTTCTGGTTGATATCGCTTGGTTTGCCGGATGTCAGCAGCTGGTCGGCGTATTCGGCGGACAGGATGGCGGCGAAGCTCATGGCGATGTTCTGGATGAACGCGGCGTCGACGCTGTTAAGCGTCATGACCACGGTCAAAGGCCCGGTCTTTTCGACCTTGGCAATGTTCTTGTTCAGGCTCATCCCGTTGAAATACGGGAATTCGGTTGGATAAGCCTGACGGAATGGCTGCTGCGGATCGAGCATGCGGTTGAACGTGAACAGCACGTCATCGGCGTTGAAATCACGGCTCGGGGTGAAGTACTTGGTGGTGTGAAATTTCACGCCTTCACGCAGGTGGAAGGTGTATTTCAGGCCGTCTTCGGAAATATCCCAGCGGGTGGCCAGGCCAGGTACGACATTGGTCGCGCCTTTTTCGAACTCTGCCAGGCGGTTGTAGAGCGGTTCGGCGGCGTCGTTGTCGGTCGCGGTGGTGTACTGCGCGGTATCGAAGCCAGCGGGGCTGCCTTCGGAGCAGAACACCAGGCTGTCACTGGCAGCCTGGCTAATGGACGTGGCGGCCAACAGGCCGGTGCCCAGCAATGCGGATAAAACCAAGGTATGGCGCATGACGCTCCCTCTGTTCTCTGAGTATTTTCGACAAGCCTCGTTCCGACTGGGGACGTGGGGTCTTATCGAGCGCAATCCATTTACGTGAAGCAAAACCGAGAGCCCACGCATGAGCTGGTCGAACTCCGACGGTATGAGCCATCGGGCCGGCAGTAAATGCGTAGAGTCCTAAACATTCGTAGGAAAAGTAGACGCGTCCTGCGCCGGCGCTGGAGTCAGCGTCGGACATGGATGTAGGTTATTTCCTACTCTCTCGGTAGATACAACAACGGCGACGTCATTGACGTCGCCGTTGTTGAACCTTATTTGCTGACGCTGACGCCGTAGAAGGAATTCAAGCCAAATGGGCTGATCTTGAAGTCCTGCACGTTGGCGCGCATGGGTTGATACACCGTCGAGTGAGCGATAGGTGTCATTGGAACAGCGTCCTTGAGGACGTGTTGTGCCTGTTTGTACAGTTCGGTGCGCTTGCCTTGATCGGTGGTGCGCTTGGCTTCCTTCACGAGGCCGTCGAATTTCTTGTCGCACCATTTCGAGAAGTTGTTGCCGCTCAGCGAGTCGCAACCAAACAACACGTTGAGCCAGTTGTCCGGATCACCATTGTCACCGCTCCAGCCAATGATCATCGCCTGGTTCTCGCCACCTTTGGAGCGCTTGATGTACTCGCCCCACTCGTAGCTGGTGATCTTCACGTTCAGACCGATTTTCTTCCAGTCGGACTGGAGCATTTCGGCCATCAGCTTGGCGTTCGGGTTATACGGACGCTGTACCGGCATGGCCCACAGGACGATTTCGGTACCTTCCTTGACGCCGGCTTCCTTGAGCAGCTCCTTGGCTTTCTCAGGGTCGTACTTGGCGTCCTTGATGGTGGTGTCGTAGGACCATTGGGTCGGCGGCATGGCGTTGACGGCCAGTTGACCCGCGCCCTGGTAAACCGAGTCGATGATCTGCGGCTTGTTGACCGCCATGTCCAGCGCCTGGCGCACGCGCAGGTCAGCCAGCGGGTTGGCCTCGTTGCTGCCCTTGACCTTGTCCATCACGTTGTAGGCGATGTAGCCCAGGTTGAAACCAGCCTGGTCAGGCATCTTCAGCGCCTTGTCTTCCTTCAGCGCCTTGAGGTCAGCCGGACGCGGGAACAGAGTGACCTGGCACTCGTTCTTCTTCAGCTTCTGGATACGTACCGACGGGTCAGTGGTGATGGCGAAGATCAGGTTGTCGATCTTGACGTCTTCAGGCTTCCAGTAGTCCTTGTTCCCGGTGTAGCGGATGTTGGAGTCTTTCTGGTAGCTCTTGAACACGAACGGGCCGGTGCCGACCGGTTTCTGGTTGATGTCGGCAGGCTTGCCGTCCTTGAGCAGCTGGGCAGCGTACTCGGCGGATTGCAGCGAGGCGAAGCTCATGGCCATGTTCTGGATGAACGCAGCGTCGACTTCTTTCAAGGTGAATTTGACGGTGTGATCGTCGACTTTATCGATCTTGGTGATGTTGGTGTCCATCCCCATGTCGGTGAAGTACGGGAATTCGGTCGGGTATGCTTTGCGGAACGGGTCGTCCTTGTTAATCATGCGATTAAAAGTGAACAGCACGTCGTCGGCGTTGAACTCACGAGTGGGCTTGAAGTACGGGGTGGTGTGGAACTTCACGCCTTCACGCAGGTGAAAGGTGTACGTCAGGCCATCGTCAGCGATGTCCCAGCTGGTCGCCAGACCAGGAATCACGGCGGTGCCGCCGCGCTCGAACTGGGTCAGGCGGTTGAAAATGGTTTCTGCAGAGGCGTCGAAGTCGGTTCCGGTGGTGTACTGACCAGGATCAAAACCGGCCGGGCTCCCTTCGGAGCAAAACACCAGGTTAGTCGCCGCTTGGGCGAAAGGTGCGGCAGCTAACAAGCTGGCGCCGACTAAAAACGGAATGACCGCGTGTTTGAGCATGGTGGCCTCATGATTTGTTGTCATTTTTGGAATTAGAGGACGACCTCGTGAGTCGTGCCTGCGGATACTTATGCAGGGGCCATACCCAATGCAAGATGCAGGGGGGCCACAAGCATTAAACAGTGGCACGAACGTACCTTAATGTCGCATATGTGTAAATTGACGCGCATTTGACCGTTTGCGCAGGTTTTTTTCGGTGCATATCGCGCACCCGCGTGGAGCAATCGAAGGCTGAGGTGCACCCGGTTGGCGCGCGGTGTTACTTATTTATACCCTCGCCATCGGCGCATCTGGCATATCCCACGGATGCGGCATATTTCGCGCACGCGGCGTAATCGACATATTCCACGTATGCGGCCTGATCGACGTATTCAGCGCAGGAGCTGCCGATGGCTGCGATCTTTTGATCTTTAAGGCAAAGTCAAAAGATCGCAGCCTGCGGCAGCTCCTACAAGGGGCAATCAATGCGGTTTAAGGCATCAACACTTCAATCGACCCATCTGCCGTCATGTTGACCTGGCTGGTGCCAGCCTCAACTTCCGGGGTCACCGGAGCGGCGTCCATGCTGGCGGCTTTCATCATCATCGGCCCGCGCATGTACGGTTGTGGATAACCGTTGCTGTTGAGGTTCAGGTTAACGATCTTGTAGCTTTTTCCGCCCAGGGCGTCAGTTGCCAGCTGGGCGCGGGCCTTGAAGGCGCTGACCGCGTCCTTGAGCAGCGCGTCTTCACTGGCCTTGCGCGTTGGCGTGGCGATGGCGAAGTCCATGCCGGCCATTTTCAGGTCGGTGAGCAGTTCGCCGGTGAGCTTCGACAGGGCGGCGAAATCGGAACTTTCCAGGCGCAGCTCGGCGCGTTCACGCCAGCCGGTGATTTTCTGGCCCTTGGTATCGTAGACCGGATAGCTGTTACGGCTGCCCTGGCGCAGAGTGATGTCCTTGACCTGCTTGGCCTGGGCCAGCGACTTGTTCATGGTAGTGCTGATGTCGGCGGCGAGTTTGGCCGGGTCGGTGTTCTGCTCTTCTGTATAAAGAGTCACGATCATCAGGTCGCGGGCCACTTCCTGGCTGACTTCGGCGCGCAGGGAGATCTGGTTGTAATGCAGCTCGTCGGCGGCCAGGGCCGGCAGGCTGGCGACGGTGCCAACACTAAGGGCAAGAAGGGCGGCGCTGCGGCGGAAAGTGTGCATGAAAACTCCTTGGACGGTGCGCAGGGGTTAAGGTCCGAGCCTGCGTGAAACCATCAGACTCTAGCTTTAATGATCCGGTTCGCACAGTTACAACTTCTATACAGATCGAAGGCGACCGCTGCGCGGTCAATCGCGAGCAGGCTCGCTCCCACAGAGATTGCATCTTAATGTGGGAGCGAGCCTGCTCGTGATAGCGGTCTAATAGACGCCACCGTTCTTTCTGCCATGTGGCCGTTTGCCGCACTTTTGCCTGCCAGCCCCCGCGCTTGGTTATACTCATGGCGATCCGCCTGGAGCGCTCATCAGGAGAGCTCATGCTCGCCCCCGTTCAAATCACTTCCGCGACTCGCCAGAACCTCTGGCGGCTGACGTTCATTCGTACTTTGGTACTTGCCGCCCAAGCTGGTTCCGTGGGCCTGGCTTACTGGTTCGACCTGCTGCCGCTGCCCTGGTTTCAGCTGGCCGCGACCCTCGGCTGCTCGATGCTGTTGTGCGCGTTCACGGCCATTCGCCTGCGCACCTCCTGGCCGGTCACTGAGCTCGAATACGCCGTGCAGCTGGCCTGCGACCTGTTTATCCACAGTGCGCTGCTGTATTTCTCCGGCGGTTCGACCAACCCCTTCGTGTCCTATTACCTGGTGCCGCTGACCATCGCCGCCGTGACGTTGCCCTGGCGCTATTCGGTGATCCTGTCCGGCATCGCATTGACCATGTACACCTTGCTGCTGGCGCGGTTCTATCCCCTGCAGACGTTCCCCATCGCCCGGGAAAACCTGCAGGTTTACGGAATGTGGCTGAGCTTCGCCCTGGCCGCGGCGGTGATCACCTTCTTCGCCGCGCGCATGGCCGAGGAGCTGCGTCGCCAGGAAGAGTTGCGCGCCATTCGGCGAGAAGAGGGCCTGCGCGACCAGCAACTGCTGGCCGTTGCGACCCAGGCCGCCGGCGCCGCCCACGAACTGGGCACGCCTTTGGCCACCATGAGCGTGCTGCTAAAAGAGATGCAGCAGGATCATCCCGACCCGATGTTGCAGGATGATCTGAAGGTGCTGCAGGATCAGGTGAAACTCTGCAAAGAAACCTTGCAGCAACTGGTGCGCGCCGCCGAAGCCAATCGTCGCTTGGCCGTGGAGATGCAGGACGTCACCGACTGGCTCGACGAGGCCCTGAATCGCTGGCACCTGATGCGCCCCGAAGCCAGTTATCGCTTCCAGCGGCTCGGCCAGGGCGCCGTGCCCCGCATGGCGCCACCGCCGGACCTTACCCAGGCCTTGCTGAACCTGCTGAACAACGCCGCCGACGCCTGCCCGGAAGGGTTGCAGGTGACGCTGGACTGGAATGCCGAGGACCTGACCATCAGCATCCGCGACCACGGTGCCGGTGTGCCGCTGGCCATCGCCGAGCAGATTGGCAAACCGTTTTTTACCACCAAGGGCAAAGGTTTCGGCCTGGGCCTGTTTTTGAGCAAGGCCAGCGTGACACGCGCCGGCGGCTCAGTGAAACTCTATAGTCATGAGGAAGGCGGCACGCTCACCGAGCTGCGCCTGCCCCGTGTCGCCCGAGGAGACGAACATGAGTGACGATATCCAAGTCGAAGGCGAAGGCGAAGAACTCCCGCATTTGCTGCTGGTAGACGACGACGCAACCTTTACCCGCGTGATGGCCCGCGCCATGGCCCGTCGCGGCTTTCGCGTCAGCACCGCCGGGTCCGCCGAGGAAGGCCTGACCATCGCCCAGGCAGACCTGCCGGATTACGCCGCGCTGGACCTGAAAATGGACGGTGACTCCGGCCTGGTGCTGTTGCCCAAGCTGCTGGAGCTTGACCCGGAAATGCGCGTGGTGATCCTCACCGGTTATTCGAGCATTGCCACCGCCGTCGAGGCGATCAAGCGCGGTGCCTGCAACTACCTGTGCAAACCGGCCGATGCCGATGACGTCCTCGCCGCACTGCTGTCCGAGCACGCCGACCTCGACACCCTGGTACCGGAAAACCCGATGTCGGTGGACCGCTTGCAGTGGGAACACATCCAGCGGGTGCTGACTGAACACGAAGGCAACATCTCCGCCACTGCCCGCGCCCTGGGCATGCACCGGCGTACTCTGCAGCGCAAATTGCAGAAGCGCCCTGTCCGTCGCTGAACCGGTGCTGAACAATTGTTGTCACACCGCGTTGCAACACGAGCCGATCATCTATGATCGGTTCGTGTGATGTTCTTTTTTCCAATGAGCCTTTTCCATGAATCAGAACGCTGAGTACTCCGCGGTCAATGATGCTGTGCGCGGGCAGTTTTTTCGCAAAGTCTGGGCGATGATCACGCCTTACTGGCGCAGTGAAGAGAAGGGCAAGGCCTGGACGCTGCTGATCGCCGTGATCGTTCTATCGCTGGTCAGCGTAGGCATTTCGGTGTGGTTCAACACCTGGTACAAGGATTTTTACAACGCCCTGCAACAGAAGGATGAGGCGGCATTCTGGCGGTTGATCCTGTATTTCTGCGCGATCGCGGCCGTCGCGATTGTCGGCGCGGTTTATCGGCTGTACCTGACGCAGATGCTGACCATTCGCTGGCGGGCCTGGCTGACCGAAAAACACTTCGCCCGCTGGCTGGGCCACAAGAATTACTACCACCTTGAGCAAGGCGGCTACACCGATAACCCGGACCAGCGCATCTCCGAGGACCTCAACAGCTTCACCTCCAACACCCTCGAGCTGGGGATTGGCCTGCTGCGCAATATTGTCAGCCTGGTGTCGTTCTCGATCATCCTTTGGGGTGTGTCGGGCAGTATCGAGGTCTACGGGTTTACCATTCCCGGCTATATGTTCTGGTGCGTACTGGTGTATGCCGTGATCGGCAGCTGGCTGACGCATTTGATCGGTCGTCGCCTGATCGGCCTGAACAACAACCAGCAACGCTTCGAAGCCGACCTGCGATTTTCCATGGTGCGCATTCGCGAGAATGCCGAAAGCATTGCGCTGTATAACGGCGAGCCCAATGAAAATCGTCGTTTGAGCAGTCGCTTCGGCCTGGTCTGGCACAATTTCTGGGACATCATGAAGGTGTCCAAGCGCCTGACGTTCTTCACGGCCGGTTATGGCCAGGCAGCCATCATCTTTCCCTTCATGGTCGCGGCACCGCGCTACTTCGCGGGCAAGATCGAGCTCGGGGAGCTGATGCAGATCAGCTCGGCGTTCGGCAACGTGCAAGAGAGTTTCAGCTGGTTTATCAGTGCGTACCAGAGCCTCGCGGCCTGGCGCGCCACCTGTGATCGCCTGCTCAGTTTCCGTCAGGCCATGACCGAGAATGAGCAAAAGCCGCAGGCCATCGACGTGCAGAATTCGGGCTCGGCGTTAAAAGTACACAACCTGGGGCTGGATCTTGCTGATGGTCGCCACCTGCTGGCCGACGCCGACATGACGGTGGAGGAGGGTGACCGAGTGATGATCAGCGGCCGCTCCGGCAGTGGCAAATCGACGCTGCTGCGGGCGATGGGGCATTTGTGGCCGCGGGGCCATGGCAGCATCCGCCTGCCGGCCGAGCGGTACCTGTTCCTGCCGCAAAAACCCTACCTGCCGATTGGCACCTTGCGTGAAGCGCTGAGTTATCCACAGGTCGCCGAGACGTATCCGCAAGAGCGTTACGCCCACGTGCTGGAAGTGTGTCGCCTGCCGCACCTGTTGGGACGCCTGGACGAACCCAATCACTGGCAGCGCATGTTGTCACCGGGTGAACAGCAACGCCTGGCGTTTGCCCGCGCGCTGCTTTATGCGCCTCAGTGGCTGTACATGGACGAGGCAACGTCGGCGATGGATGAAGAGGATGAAGCCTCGCTGTATCAGGCGCTGATCGACGAGATCCCGGGCTTGAGCATTGTCAGCGTCGGCCACCGCAGCAGCCTCAAACGCTTCCATCCGCGCCATGTGCGTATCGACAATGGCCACCTGGTGGAGCAACCAGTCACCGCCTAGACGCAGATATCCCTGTAGGAGCGAGCTTGCTCGCGATGGTCTTGAGGACGCGACGGCAAGCCTGTTGCCGCGTGTCATCGTTGACCACCATCGCGAGCAAGCTCGCTCCTACAAGGGGTAGAGGTGATCGTACAACCGCGTTGAGCTATGATGCGGTTTCAACCGAATTTTTCGAGACCGATGTTCACCATGGAAAACCCGATCGCCACACCACGTCTCCCTCGCAAGCGCCGTAGCCTCGCTCAGGAACTGGTGACGGTGCTGTCCGAGCAGATCCGCGACGGTCATCTCAAACGCGGTGACAAGTTGCCGACCGAGTCGGCGATCATGGACGCCCATGGCGTCAGTCGCACCGTGGTGCGCGAAGCCATTTCACGGTTGCAGGCTGCCGGGCAGGTGGAAACCCGCCATGGCATCGGTACTTTTGTGCTCGATACCCCAAGCCCGAGTGGCTTTCGCATCGATCCCGCCACCGTGGTCACCCTGCGAGACGTGCTGGCCATCCTGGAGTTGCGCATCAGCCTCGAAGTAGAGTCTGCCGGGCTTGCCGCGCAACGCCGCAGCGCCGAGCAGTTGGCCCTGATGCGCGCCGCGCTTGATGCCCTGAACGAAAGCGCTGCCCATGCCAGTGACGCCGTGGCCTCGGACTTCCAGTTTCACCTGCAGATCGCCCTGTCGACCGGCAACCGCTACTTCACCGACATCATGACGCACCTGGGCACCAGCATCATTCCGCGCACCCGCCTCAACTCGGCGCGGTTGGCTCACGACGACCAGCAGCATTACATGAGCCGCCTGAGCCGTGAGCACGAAGAGATCTACGACGCCATCGCGCGCCAGGATTCCGATGCGGCACGGGCCGCCATGCGCCTGCACCTGACCAACAGCCGCGAGCGGCTGCGCCACGCCCATGAAGAGGCAGAGGCGCAGCGGGGCTAAACCTGACGGGAGCAGGGCGTGCTCGCGATGGCGGCGGCACCTCCACTATCGACGCGACAGGACACTGCGATCGCCAGCAGCCGCACTCCTGCAACAGGCATGAGTGAAACCCGGTTCTGTGTCCATCGACGCTCCCTGTGGGAGCCGGGCTTGCCCGCGATGGCGGCGGCACATCCACTATCGACGCGACAGGAACACTGCGATCGCCAGTAGCCTCACTCCTGCAACGGGCATGAATGAATCCGGTTGTATGTCCGTCGACGACCCCTGTGGGAGCCGGGCCTGCCCGCGATGAGGCCAGCGATCATCCCGCGTCGGCTCTGAAGTAACATCCTCGGACAACCTACCTCTCAGCCGTAGCTATCCAACGCCCATCCAGCTGCAGGTTTTCTCACTTATTCCCCTCCTGACGATGAAATGCAGTTGACGATTAAATTTTAAGTTGTACGATGACCTACAACTCGGCGAAGGCTGAACGGTTTTCCAACAACAATACGTCGCTACCCAGGGTGTTCGAATAATGAATCCACAAGAACTGAAGTCCATCCTCTCTTCCGGCCTGCTGTCTTTTCCGGTAACCGATTTTAATGCCCAGGGCGATTTCAATCGCGCTGGTTACATCAAGCGCCTTGAGTGGCTGGCACCTTATGGCGCCTCGGCCTTGTTCGCCGCAGGCGGCACCGGTGAGTTCTTCTCCCTGGCGGCCAGCGAATACTCGGAAATCATCAAGACTGCCGTCGACACCTGCGAAACCAGCGTGCCGATTCTGGCGGGTGTTGGCGGTTCGACCCGTCAGGCCATCGAGTACGCTCAAGAAGCCGAGCGCCTGGGCGCCAAAGGCTTGCTGCTGCTGCCGCATTACCTGACCGAAGCCAGCCAGGACGGCGTTGCCGCCCATGTTGAAGCCGTGTGCAAATCGGTGAACATCGGCGTGGTGGTTTACAACCGTAACGTCTGCCGCCTGACCGCACCGCTGCTGGAACGCCTGGCCGAGCGCTGCCCGAACCTGATCGGCTACAAGGATGGCCTGGGCGACATCGAGTTGATGGTGTCGATCCGTCGCCGCCTCGGCGATCGCTTCAGCTACCTGGGTGGTTTGCCGACCGCCGAAGTGTACGCCGCTGCTTATAAGGCACTGGGCGTGCCGGTCTACTCCTCGGCGGTGTTCAACTTCATCCCGAAAACCGCGATGGATTTCTACCACGCCATTGCCCGCGAAGATCACGCCACCGTTGGCAAGATCATCGACGACTTCTTCCTCCCTTACCTGGACCTTCGTAATCGCAAAGCCGGTTACGCAGTGAGCATCGTCAAGGCCGGGGCAAAAATTGCCGGCTATGACGCAGGTCCTGTACGTGCGCCGCTGACCGACCTGCTGCCGGAGGAGTACGAAGCTCTGGCTGCGCTGATCGACAAGCAGGGCGCGCAATAACAATCGATTGAGCAAGGCCGCTGAGCAATCAGCGGCCTTTTGCGTGAGGAGATAGATCCGTGGCAGATACAAAGCGTTTCGACAATTACATCAACGGCGAATGGGTCGCCGGCAGTGATTACTGCGCCAACATCAACCCGTCCGAGCTGACCGATACCATTGGCGAGTACGCCAAGGCGGACCTGGCCCAGGTCCACGCCGCCATCGACGCCGCTCGCGCTGCGTTTGCGGCCTGGTCCACTTCGGGCATTCAGGCTCGTCACGATTCGCTGGACAAAGTCGGCACTGAAATCCTCGCCCGTCGCGAAGAGCTCGGCACCCTCCTGGCACGGGAGGAGGGCAAGACCCTGCCTGAAGCCATTGGCGAAGTGACCCGCGCCGGTAACATCTTCAAGTTTTTCGCCGGTGAAACCCTGCGTCTGTCCGGTGATTACCTGCCGTCGGTGCGTCCGGGTGTCCACGTCGAAGTGACCCGCGAAGCCCTGGGCGTGGTCGGGCTGATCACCCCGTGGAACTTCCCGATCGCGATCCCTGCCTGGAAAATCGCCCCGGCCCTGGCCTATGGCAACTGCGTGGTGCTCAAGCCCGCTGACCTGGTGCCGGGTTGCGCCTGGGCCCTGGCCGAAATCATCTCCCGCGCGGGCTTCCCGGCCGGCGTGTTCAACCTGGTGATGGGCAGCGGTCGAGTGGTTGGCGATGCGCTGGTGCAAAGTCCGAAAGTCGATGGCATCAGCTTCACCGGTTCGGTGGGCGTGGGTCGGCAGATCGCAGTCAGCTGCGTGTCGCGCCAAGCCAAGGTGCAGCTGGAAATGGGCGGCAAGAACCCGCAGATCATTCTTGACGACGCCGACCTCAAGCAAGCGGTCGAATTGTCGGTGCAGAGCGCGTTCTACTCCACCGGCCAACGTTGCACCGCTTCGAGCCGCTTCATCGTCACCGCCGGGATTCACGACAAGTTCGTTGAGGCCATGGCCGAGCGCATGAAGTCGATCAAGGTTGGACATGCGCTGAAAACCGGCACCGATATTGGTCCGGTGGTCTCCCAGGCGCAGCTTGAGCAAGACATGAAGTACATCGACATCGGCCAGTCCGAGGGTGCGCGCCTGGTCAGCGGCGGCGGCCTGGTGACCTGTGATACCGAAGGCTACTACCTCGCGCCCACCTTGTTTGCCGACAGCGAAGCGGCGATGCGCATCAGCCGCGAAGAGATTTTCGGCCCGGTGGCCAACATTGTTCGGGTGGCCGATTACGACGCCGCGCTGGCCATGGCCAACGACACCGAGTTCGGTCTGTCGGCGGGCATCGCCACCACTTCGCTGAAGTACGCCAACCACTTCAAGCGCCACTCCCAGGCCGGGATGGTGATGGTCAACCTGCCGACGGCTGGCGTGGATTACCACGTTCCATTCGGCGGGCGTAAAGGTTCATCCTATGGCTCCCGCGAGCAAGGTCGCTACGCGCAAGAGTTCTACACGGTCGTGAAAACTGCCTACGTCGTTTCCTGATCCACCGCTGTAACTGTGGGAGCTGGCTTGCCAGCGATAGCATCACCGCGAAAGTGACTGACACTGCGCGGTGCCTGCATCGCGGGCAAGCCCGGCTCCCACAGGAAATCAGCGCCTACAGAACACCGTTATTACCCGCATAAAAATAATCAGTGGGAGTACATCTACATGCAAGCGACCAAGCCGACCCACGTCCGCTATTTGATATTGCTCATGCTTTTCCTGGTGACCACCATCAACTACGCCGACCGGGCAACCATTGCCATTGCGGGCTCCAGCCTGCAAAAAGACCTCGGCATTGATGCGGTCACCCTCGGTTACATCTTCTCTGCATTCGGTTGGGCCTACGTGGCCGGGCAAATTCCCGGTGGCTGGCTGCTGGATCGTTTCGGCTCGAAAAAAATCTATGCACTGAGCATTTTCACCTGGTCGCTGTTTACCGTGCTGCAGGGTTATGTCGGCGAGTTCGGCATGTCCACGGCGGTTGTGGCGCTGTTCATGCTGCGCTTCCTCGTGGGCCTGGCTGAAGCACCTTCTTTCCCCGGCAACGCGCGCATCGTCGCGGCCTGGTTCCCGACGGCGGAGCGCGGCACCGCTTCGGCGATCTTCAATTCGGCGCAATACTTTGCCACCGTGCTGTTCGCGCCGCTGATGGGCTGGATCGTCTACAGCTTCGGCTGGCAGCACGTATTCATCGTGATGGGCGTAATCGGCATCATCTTCTCGGGCATCTGGCTGAAAGTGATCTACAGCCCGCGTCAGCACCCGATGATCAACGAAGCCGAATTCAAGCACATCGCCGACAACGGCGGCATGGTCGACATGGACCAGGACAAAGGCAAAGGCAAAGGCGCCAAGGCTGACGGACCGAAGTGGGACTACATCCGCCAATTGCTGACCAACCGCATGATGCTCGGTGTCTACCTGGGCCAGTACTGCATCAACGGCATCACCTACTTCTTCCTGACCTGGTTTCCGGTATACCTGGTGCAGGAACGCGGCATGACCATCCTCAAGGCAGGTTTCATTGCCTCGTTACCGGCCATCTGTGGCTTTATCGGTGGTGTGCTCGGCGGGGTGATTTCCGATTACCTGTTGCGCAAGGGGCACTCACTGACCTTCGCTCGCAAGGCGCCGATCATTGCCGGCCTGCTGGTCTCCAGCAGCATTGTGGCGTGCAACTATGTCGATGTTGAATGGATGGTCGTCGGCTTCATGGCCCTGGCTTTCTTCGGCAAAGGCGTCGGTGCGCTGGGTTGGGCAGTGGTGTCCGATACGTCGCCCAAGCAGATTGCCGGTCTGAGTGGTGGCCTGTTCAACACGTTCGGTAACATCGCCTCGATCACCACGCCGATCGTGATCGGCTACATCATCAGTTCCACCGGCTCGTTCAAATGGGCCCTGGTGTTCGTCGGTTGCAACGCACTGGTTGCGGTGTTCAGCTACCTGGTGATCGTCGGTCCGATCAAGCGCGTGGTGCTCAAGGAACCGCCGGTGAGCGGTCCTGAAACGCATAATAAATTGTCCCAAGCGCATTCCTGAGGAGCGGCGTCATGCAGTTGATTGAACATTCCGACTCGCCGCGCTACATCCGCCTCAACGAGCGGGACAACGTGGTCGTAGTGGTTAACGACCAGGGCGTGCCGGCCGGCACAGCGTTTGCGGACGGCCTGGTAACCCTGGACTTTGTGCCGCAGAGCCATAAAGTCACCCTGGAAGACATTCCCGAGGGTGGCCAGGTGATTCGCTACGGCCAGACCATTGGCTACGCGTTGCAGCCAATTCCCCGCGGCAGTTGGGTCAACGAGGATCAACTGCGCATGCCGACCGCGCCACCCCTGGACAGCCTGCCGCTGTCCACCGAAGTGCCGGCGGCGCAGGCTCCGCTGGAAGGCTTTACCTTCGAGGGTTATCGCAACGCCGATGGCACCGTGGGCACGCGCAACATCCTCGGCATTACCACCACGGTGCAGTGCGTCACCGGCGTGCTGGACCATGCGGTCAAGCGCATCAAGGACGAGTTGCTGCCCAGGTATCCGCATGTCGACGACGTGGTGGCGCTGACCCATAGCTATGGCTGTGGCGTGGCGATTACCGCAACAGACGCGTACATCCCCATCCGCACCGTGCGCAACCTGGCGCGCAACCCGAACCTGGGTGGCGAGGCGCTGGTGATCAGCCTGGGCTGCGAGAAGTTGCAGGCCGGGCAGGTAATGCACGAGGGCGACAGTTCGGTAGACCTGAGCGACCCGTGGTTGTACCGCCTGCAGGATTCCAGTCACGGGTTCACCGAGATGATCGAACAGATCATGGCGCTGGCCGAGACTCGCTTGAAAAAACTCGACCAGCGTCGTCGCGAAACCGTGCCGGCGTCCGAGCTGATTCTGGGCATGCAGTGCGGTGGCAGCGATGCGTTTTCCGGGATCACCGCCAACCCGGCCCTGGGCTACGCCTCGGACCTGTTGCTGCGGGCCGGTGCCACGGTGATGTTCTCCGAAGTCACCGAGGTGCGCGACGCGATCTACCTGCTGACCTCCCGCGCTGAAACCGAGGAAGTGGCGCAGGAACTGGTGCGGGAAATGGACTGGTACGACCGATACCTGGCCAAGGGCGAAGCGGATCGCAGTGCCAACACCACGCCGGGTAACAAGAAAGGCGGGTTGTCGAACATTGTCGAGAAGTCGTTGGGCTCGATCGTCAAGTCTGGCAGCAGCGCGATCAATGGCGTGCTGGGCCCTGGTGAACGCTTCAAGCGCAAAGGCCTGATTTTCTGCGCAACCCCGGCCAGTGATTTTGTCTGCGGGACCTTGCAGCTGGCGGCCGGGATGAACCTGCACGTATTCACCACCGGGCGCGGTACCCCGTATGGTCTGGCGATGGCGCCGGTAGTGAAAGTCTCGACCCGCACCGAGCTGGCGCAACGCTGGCCTGACCTCATCGATATCGATGCCGGGCGGATTGCGACAGGGCGGGCTTCGATCGAGGACCTGGGGTGGGAGTTGTTCCACTATTACCTGGATGTTGCCAGCGGCAAGAAACAGACATGGGCCGAGCAGCACAAGCTGCATAACGACATCACCCTGTTCAACCCGGCGCCGATTACCTAAGACCGCGTCGCCTGCATCGCTGGCAAGCCAGCTCCCACAGGGATTTCTGCGTTGCATAAAACGTATGAACATCGAGGATCTGTGTGAGCTGGCAAGCCAGCCCCCACAAGGATTTCGGCGTTGCATAAAACGTATGAACGTCGATGAATCTGTGAGAGCTGGCAAGCCAGCCCCCACAGGGATTTCTGCGTTGCATAGAACGTATGCACGCCGAGGAATCTGTGGGAGCTGGCTTGCCAGCGATAGCGGTCTACCAGACGCCAACGTCCCGGGTGGCTTATCATTAGCCACCTAACGACGCTCACCCAAGGTTAACTCCGGCATGCTGGCAATCTTCCTCGAAACCCTGAACATCACCGCCCCGGTGTTTGCCATGCTGTTTCTGGGTGTGCTGCTCAAACGCATTGACTGGATCAACGACAACTTTATCCACACCGCATCGGCCCTGGTGTTCAACGTCACCATGCCGGCGCTGCTGTTCCTGGGCATCCTGCATGCCGACCTGCATGCCGCCCTGCAACCGGAACTGCTGATCTATTTCTCGGTGGCGACCCTGGTGTGTTTCGCCATCGCCTGGGGCTGGGCGATCTGGAAATGTCCGCGGGAAGATCGCGGGATCTACACCCAGGGCGCATTCCGCGGTAATAACGGGGTGATCGGCCTGGCGCTGGCGGCGAGCATGTACGGCGACTACGGGATTTCCCTTGGGGCGATTCTCGCGGCGCTGGTGATCCTGTTCTACAACACCCTCTCGACTATCGTCCTGGCGGTGTACAGCCCGGTGATCAAGTCCGATCCCTGGAGTATCTTCAAGAGCGTGATGATCAACCCGCTGATCATCAGCGTGATTGCAGCGGCACCCTTTGCCTATTTCAAGATCGGCCTGCCGGGCTGGCTGGAAACCTCCGGGCAGTACCTGGCGCAGACCACTTTGCCCCTGGCCCTGATCTGCATCGGCGGCACCCTTTCGCTGGCAGCGATGCGAAAAAGTGGCTCGATGGCGCTCAGCTCCAGCCTGGTCAAGATGATCGGCCTGCCGGTGCTGGCGACGCTGGGCGCTTGGCTGTGGGGTTTTCGCGGGGCGGAACTGGGAATTTTGTTCCTGTACTTCGGCAGCCCGACCGCTGCCGCCAGTTTTGTCATGGCCCGCCAGGCCAATGGCAACCACGAGCTGGCGGCAGCGATCATAGTGATCACGACCTTGATGGCGGCGGTGACCACCAATGTCGGGATCTTTTTGTTGCAGTGGGGCGGGTGGATTTAGCCCAGGGGGTTGCGGCGCTCTCAAGGGCCTCATCGCGAGCAGGCTCGCTCCCACATTTGGAATGCATTGCCCTGTGGGAACGAGCCTGCTCGCGATGGCGGCAGACCTATCACCACAACTTTCGAATAATCATTCCGGCTTCTGGTAAGTATCAATCACTTCCTGCGCCGCCCTGAACGCATCGATGGCCGCCGGTACTCCTGCATACACCGCACAATGCAACAGCGCCTCGCGAATCTCTTCCACCGTGCAGCCATTGTTCAACGCTCCGCGCACGTGCCCCTTCAATTCCTGCGGACACTTGAGTGCGGTCAGCGCGGCCAGGGTGATCAGGCTGCGGGTTTTCAGCGGCAGGCCCTCGCGATTCCATACGCTGCCCCATGCGTGCTCGTTGACGAAGTCCTGCAGCGGCTGGGTAAAGTCGGTGGCATTGCCCAGTGCGCGATCGACAAAAGCATCGCCCATCACTTGCCGACGCACTTCAACGCCAGGTTTTTTATTGTCGGTCATGGCACTTCCTTTTTGTGGTGTTGGCGACGCCAGGCGAGCAGTGACGTAAGCAGCACAAACGCCACCAGGGCTGGCAGGACGAAAAACAGCATCAGGTGTTCAAGCTTGCCGGCCAGCGGCATGCCGGTGGTGAAGGACACCACATGCAGGCCGTACGCAAGGTACAGCCCTAGGAAAACCAGGCCTTCGGCACGCGTCACCCGATAACCGGAGTAGAAGATTGGCAGGCACAGCGCCGCGACGCCGAGCATCACCGGCAGGTCGAAATCCAGGGCGTTGGGCGAGACCGACAAGGGCGTCGGAGCAATCAGCGCCGTGACGCCGAGCACGCCCAGCAGGTTGAACAGGTTGCTGCCAATGACGTTGCCCACGGCAATTTCACGCTGGCCGCGCAAGGCCGCAATCAACGAGGTGGCCAATTCCGGCAGGGAAGTGCTGATGGCCACGATCGTCAGGCCGATGATCCGTTCCGAAAGCCCAAGATCAGTCGCGACCGCGACCGCAGCGCCCAATAGCAGGTGGCCGGCATACACCAGCATCCCCAGGCCGGCGACGATCATCAGCAGGCTGCTGAACCAGGGCGCCTGGCGAGTTTCATCGTGAGATGGCGGCCGCGCCGAGTGGCGCGACTGGCGCAACAACAGGCCCAGGTACACCATCAGCGCGGCCAGCAGCACCATGCCGTCGAAGCGGGTCAGTTCTTCATTCCAGGCGAGTATGAACACCAGCAGGCTGGCGCCGATCATCAGCGGAATATCCAGGCGCACCACCTGCCGGGACACCCGCAGGGGGATAATCAGCGCCGACAGGCCAAGCGTTACCAGGATGTTGAAAATGCTGCTGCCGATGACGCTGCCCACCGCAATGTCGACGTTCTGTGCCAGGGTCGCCTGCAGGCTGATGGCCATTTGTGGCGCGCTGCTGCCGAGGGCGACGATGGTCAGGCCGATGATCAGCGGCCGCACGTGCAGGCGTGCGGCCAGGCGTACGGCGGCCCGCACCATCAGCTCGGCGCCGGCGATCAGTAGAACTAGGCCGCTGAGCAATTCAATTACGTTGATCAGGGGCAAATCTGCAAGTCCGAAAATGGTCGGCGCTCCAGCTGTCAGTCGTCGAGGGCTTGCACCCGCACCCGTGCGGTCCCGCTTCTGAGCATGCCCAGGCGTGCGGCAGCCTCGTGGGAAAGGTCAATCAGTCGCCCACGGGTGTGCGGGCCGCGGTCATTGATGCGGACCACGCAAGACTTGTCGTTGCTCAGGTTGGTGACCTTCACCCGCGTACCGAAGGGTAGTTGGCGATGGGCGGCGGTCAGGGAATTCTTGTTGAAACGCTCGCCACTGGCGGTGCGTTTCCCTTGGTGTTTGGCGCCGTAGTAGGACGCCGTGCCGGTCCTGTCGTAGCCGTGGGGATCGACGATTTCATTGCTGGAACAGCCGGCCAACAGAGAGAGCAGGGCGCAAAGCCCGAGTAGACGCTTCATTCAGGGTTTCCCGAAAACAAATGTGGGAGCCAGCCTGCGGGCGATTGCGGAGTGTCAGACACGAATAGGGTGAATGTCAGACCGCTATCGCCAGCAGGCTGGCTCCCACAAGGAGTCGAGCCAGATTTGAAGGCTGGCTCCATTCTCATCAGCCTTCGAGTTTGCTTTTCAGCAGTTCGTTGACCTGTTGCGGATTGGCCTTGCCTTTGGAGGCTTTCATGGCCTGGCCGACGAAGAAGCCGAACATCTTGCCGCGTTTGGCTTCATCTGCCGCGCGGTATTGTTCGACCTGCTCGGCGTTGGCCGCGAGCATCTCGTCCAGCACCGCCGAGATCGCACCGGTATCGGTCACTTGCTTGAGGCCGCGCTTGTCGATGATCTCGTCAGCGCTGCCTTCACCGTTGGCCATGGCTTCAAAGACCACCTTGGCGATCTTGCCGGAGATGGTGTTGTCCTTGATGCGCAGCAGCATCCCGCCCAGTTGCTCGGCCGAGACCGGCGACTGGTCAATGTCCACGCCCTGCTTGTTCAACAGGCTGCCCAGCTCAACCATCACCCAGTTGGCCGCCAGCTTGGCGTCGCCGCTGATGCTCACGACTTTCTCGAAGTAATCGGCTTGTTCGCGACTGGTGGCCAGGACGCTGGCGTCGTAGACCGACAGACCGAACTGCTCCTGGAAACGCTCGCGCTTCTGCGGCGGCAATTCCGGCAGGGTCGCGCGCACGTCGTCGAGGAACGAGTCCTCGATGACCACGGGCAGCAGGTCCGGATCCGGGAAGTAACGGTAGTCGTTGGCTTCCTCCTTGCTGCGCATCGGACGGGTTTCGTCCTTGTTCGGATCGTACAGGCGGGTCTGCTGGATCACTTTGCCGCCGTCTTCGATCAGCTCGATCTGGCGCTGCACTTCGGTGTTGATCGCCTTCTCGATGAAACGGAACGAGTTGACGTTCTTGATTTCGCAGCGCGTGCCGAACTCGGCCTGGCCCTTCGGACGGATCGACACGTTGCAGTCGCAACGCAGCGAGCCTTCGGCCATGTTGCCATCACAGATGCCCAGGTAACGCACCAGTGCGTGGACAGCCTTGACGTAAGCCACGGCTTCCTTGGCACTGCGCATGTCCGGCTCGGAAACGATTTCCAGCAGCGGCGTGCCGGCACGGTTCAGGTCGATGCCGGTGGCGCCATTGAACTCTTCGTGCAGGCTTTTACCGGCGTCTTCTTCCAGGTGCGCCCGGGTGATGCCGACGCGCTTGACCGTGCCGTCTTCCAGGGCGATGTCCAGGTGGCCCTTGCCGACAATCGGCAGTTCCATCTGGCTGATCTGGTAGCCCTTGGGCAGGTCCGGATAAAAGTAGTTTTTACGGGCGAACACGTTGTGCTGGCCGATTTCGGCATCGATGGCCAGGCCAAACATCACCGCCATGCGCACCGCTTCCTGGTTCAGTACCGGCAGGACGCCAGGCATGCCGAGGTCAACCAGGCTGGCCTGGGTGTTCGGCTCGGAACCGAAAGTGGTGGAGCTACCGGAAAAAATTTTCGACCGGGTGGTGAGCTGGGTATGAATCTCCAGCCCGATCACGACTTCCCATTGCATGTGTTTCTCCTCAGAAGCCGGTTGGGGTGCGGGTGTGCCAGTCAGTGTTGAGCTGATACTGGTGGGCAACGTTCAACAGGCGACCTTCCTGGAAATACGGGGCAAGCAGTTGCACGCCCACCGGCAGGCCATCGACGAAACCGGCCGGCATGGACAAGCCCGGCAAGCCGGCGAGGTTGGCGGTGATGGTGTAGACGTCTTCCAGGTAGGCAGCGACCGGGTCACTGTTCTTGGCGCCGAGCTTCCAGGCCGGGTTCGGCGTGGTTGGGCCGAGGATGATGTCGACCTCGTTGAAGGCGGCCATGAAGTCATTTTTCACCAGGCGGCGGATCTTCTGCGCCTTCAGGTAATAGGCGTCGTAGTAGCCGGCCGACAGCGCGTAGGCGCCGACCATGATGCGGCGCTGCACTTCCGGGCCGAAACCTTCACCGCGGGAACGCTTGTACAGGTCGATCAGGTTTTTCGGGTCTTCGCAGCGATAGCCGAAACGTACCCCGTCGAAACGCGACAGGTTGGAGGAGGCTTCTGCCGGGGCGATCACGTAGTACGCAGGAATCGCGTGCTGCATGTTCGGCAGGCTGATTTCCTTGATCACGGCACCGAGCTTTTCCAGCTCCTTGATGCTGTTGTGGATCAGCTCAGCGATGCGCGGGTCCAGACCGGCGCTGAAGTATTCCTTCGGCACGCCGATGCGCAGCCCTTGCAGCGAGCCGTTGAGGCTGGCGCTGTAATCCGGCACGGGCTCGTCGATGCTGGTGGAGTCATTGGCATCGAAACCGGCCATGCCTTGCAGCAGGATCGCGCAGTCTTCGGCGGTGCGCGCCAGAGGGCCGCCCTGATCGAGACTGGAGGCGTAAGCGATCATGCCCCAGCGCGAAACACGACCGTACGTCGGTTTAAGGCCGGTGAGGTTGGTAAACGCGGCGGGCTGACGAATGGAGCCGCCGGTGTCGGTCGCGGTGGCGGCCGGCAGTAGGCGCGCGGCAACGGCCGCAGCTGAACCGCCGGACGAACCGCCCGGTACGTGTTCCAGGTTCCACGGGTTTTTCACCGCGCCGTAGTAGCTCGACTCGTTGGCCGAACCCATGGCGAATTCGTCCATGTTGGTTTTGCCCAGGGTCACGGCCCCGGCAGCGGCCAGCTTGGCAACCACGGTGGCATCGTACGGCGCCTTGAAGTTGTCGAGCATCTTCGAGCCGCAGCTGGTGCGGATGCCCTGGGTGCAGAACAGGTCCTTGTGGGCGATCGGCGCGCCAAGCAGGGCGCCGCTCTCACCATTGGCCCGGCGGGCGTCAGCGGCTTTGGCCTGCTGCAGCGCGAGGTCCTCGGTGAGGCTAATGAAGCTGTTGAGCTGTGGATCGAGCTGGGCGATACGCGCCAGCAGGACCTTGGTCAGCTCTTCGGAAGAAAACTTTTTGTCGGCGAGTCCGCGGGCGATCTCGGCCAGAGTCATTTGATGCATTGCAGGCTCTTTCCCTTTAGTCGATGACTTTCGGAACCAGGTACAGGCCGTTTTCGACCGCTGGTGCGATGGACTGGTAGGCCTCGCGATGATCGGTCTCGGTCACGACGTCCGCGCGCAGGCGCTGGCTGGCTTCCAGTGGGTGGGCGAGCGGCTCGATACCGTCGGTATTGACCGCCTGCATTTCGTCGACCAGCCCGAGAATGCTGTTCAGGGCCGAAGTGATGTGTGGAAGATCGGCATCATTGAGGCCAAGGCAGGCCAGATGAGCGATTTTTTCCACGTCGGAGCGTTCAAGCGCCATGGGAATCTCCAGTGGAAAACAGAACGGACGGCGTCCGTGTGTTAGATTGTCGGAACACTACCGCATTTCTACGGTCATAAGGCCGCGATTGTGGGGGTTGGTGCACAGAAAAGCGGCCAATTTAACATATTGGCGCCTTGCCCAAAATCCCTGTCGTTGTTAGAGTTTGCCGCACTTTTTTACCCACGCGTTGCCTAGGGTCCTTTCCCCATGTTCAAGAAACTGCGTGGCATGTTTTCCAGCGATCTTTCCATTGACCTGGGCACTGCCAACACCCTTATTTACGTGCGCGAGCGCGGAATCGTTCTGAATGAGCCATCGGTTGTGGCCATTCGGACACACGGTAACCAGAAAAGTGTCGTGGCCGTCGGCACCGAGGCCAAGCGTATGCTCGGCCGTACTCCAGGAAATATTGCTGCCATTCGTCCGATGAAAGACGGCGTAATCGCCGACTTCAGCGTCTGCGAAAAGATGCTGCAGTACTTCATCAACAAGGTTCATGAAAACAGCTTTCTGCAGCCTAGCCCCCGAGTGCTGATCTGCGTTCCATGCAAATCCACCCAGGTTGAGCGTCGTGCCATCCGTGAATCGGCCCTCGGTGCCGGTGCCCGTGAAGTGTTCCTGATCGAAGAGCCGATGGCTGCTGCGATCGGCGCCGGCCTGCCGGTAGAGGAAGCTCGCGGTTCGATGGTTGTCGATATCGGTGGCGGTACCACTGAAATCGCGCTGATCTCCCTGAACGGTGTGGTCTATGCCGAATCCGTACGGGTTGGCGGCGACCGCTTCGACGAAGCGATCATCACCTACGTGCGTCGCAACTACGGCAGCCTGATCGGCGAATCCACCGCCGAGCGCATCAAGCAGGAAATCGGTACGGCCTACCCGGGCGGCGAAGTTCGCGAAGTCGATGTTCGCGGTCGCAACCTGGCTGAAGGCGTGCCACGTGCTTTCACCCTGAACTCCAACGAAGTGCTGGAAGCTCTGCAAGAGTCCCTGGCAACCATCGTTCAGGCAGTGAAAAGCGCGCTGGAGCAATCGCCTCCGGAACTGGCTTCCGATATCGCCGAGCGTGGCCTGGTGCTGACCGGTGGTGGCGCCTTGCTGCGCGACCTCGACAAGCTGCTGGCCCAGGAAACCGGCCTGCCGGTGATCGTTGCCGAAGACCCGTTGACCTGCGTTGCTCGCGGCGGTGGCCGTGCATTGGAAATGATGGATAAACACACCATGGACCTGCTCTCCAGCGAATAAGTCGCGGGGTTGCATCTATGCTGTTGAGCGCACAGGCAGCACTTTGCAGTGCTGCCTGTTGGCGTTTATCTTCTGTCAGTCTGCATCCAGGCCGGTCTGCCGTATGAATAAACAAAACATTTGCCTGGGAGGAGCGGCTTATTAAACCGCTTTTCACCAAAGGGCCTTCACTGGGCGTGCGCTTGTTGGTGCTGGTCGTGCTATCGGTCGCGCTGATGGTGGTCGATGCCCGCTTCACACTGCTCAAGCCAGTGCGTAGCCAAATGTCGCTGGTGCTGATGCAGTCCTACTGGATCACCGACCTGCCGCAGCGGTTATGGCAAGGCGTGGCCAGTCAGTTTGGCAGCCGCACCGAACTGGTCGCCGAAAACGAAAAACTCAAGACCGAAAACCTGCTGCTGCAGGGCCGCATGCAAAAGCTTGCCGCCCTGACCGAGCAGAACGTTCGGCTGCGCGAGTTGCTCAATTCTTCGGCCTTGGTCAACGAAAAGGTCGAAGTGGCCGAGTTGATCGGCATGGACCCCAATCCCTTCACCCATCGCATCATCATCAACAAGGGTGAGCGCGACGGCGTGGTCCTTGGCCAGCCGGTACTCGATGCCCGCGGCTTGATGGGGCAGGTGGTGGAGTTGATGCCCTACACCTCCCGCGTGTTGCTGCTGACCGATACCACCCACAGCATTCCGGTGCAGGTGAATCGCAATGGCCTGCGTGCAATCGCCAGTGGCACCGGTAACCCGGAACGCCTGGAATTGCGCCATGTGGCCGATACGGCCGACATCAAGGAAGGCGACCTGCTGGTCAGTTCCGGCTTGGGCCAGCGGTTCCCGGCCGGTTACCCGGTGGCCACGGTCAAGGAAGTGATCCATGACTCCGGCCAGCCATTTGCCATCGTTCGCGCCGTACCCACCGCCGCATTGAACCGCAGTCGTTACCTGCTGCTGGTGTTCAGCGACGGGCGCACGGCCGAAGAGCGTGCCAATGACGCAGCCCAGGCCCAGGAAACCCTGGACCAGTACGGTGGCGGCCCGATGATTCCTGCCACGGTGCCCAGACCTGCCATGGTCCCGGCGGCAGCGACCGCGCCCGCAGCTCCCGCTGTGCCGGCGGTCGTCGCGCCGGTGACGCCTGCCGCCGCTACCCCGGTCAAGCCTGTGGTGACAAAGCCGCCGGTCACCAGGCCTGCTGCCAAACCGCCTGTCTCTGCACCGGCTAACACTGGGGGACGAGAATAATGGTCGGTACGACTGCATCCCGAAACGGCTGGATCGTCTGGCTGACCTTCGCCATCGGCATGCTGCTCAGCGTCTCACCGCTGCCGCAGTTCATGGAAATCCTGCGCCCATTGTGGCTGGGATTGCTGCTGGCCTTCTGGGCACTGGCGATGCCGCAGAAAGTCGGCATGGTCACCGCATGGTGCCTGGGTCTGGCCGAGGACGTGCTCTATGGCACGCTGCTGGGCCAGAACGCCTTGATTCTCACGCTCATCACCTTCCTGGTGCTGTCGCTGCAACAACGCCTGCGGATGTTCCCTATGTGGCAGCAGAGCCTGGTGATCCTGGTGATCTTCGGCCTGGCCCAACTGGTTCAGCTATGGCTCAGCGCCCTCACCGGTAATCGCCAGCCGACACTGGCGCTGGTATTGCCCGCGCTGGTCAGTGCCCTGCTGTGGCCGTGGATCAGCTACGGTTTGCGCGGGCTGCGTCGACGCTACAAGATCAACTAATTCGGTCAGGCATTTGCCCGCACGGGTTTACTGGACAGGGAGATGTCGTGATGAAACAGCTATTTCTCGCCTCAGGCTCGCCACGTCGGCGTGAGTTGCTCACGCAGATTGGCGTGCCGTTTTCCGCCATCAGTGCGGACATCGATGAAACCCCCTTGAATGACGAATCCCCTTCGGCCTACGTCGAGCGCCTGGCGCGAGGCAAGGCCGAGGCCGGGCGTGATGCTGTCGTGTCCGCCGCAGAGTATTGCGTGCTGGGCGCCGACACCGCCGTAGTGCTGGACGGGAAAATTCTTGGCAAGCCGGTGGACGAAGCTGACGCATGCGCCATGCTTATGATGATGTCCGGTCGCGAGCATGAAGTTCTGACAGGTATCGCCGTGCTCGATGGCGCGCATTGCGAATCCCGGGTGATCCGCAGCCTGGTGCGTTTTCGCCGCATTGAAGCGCCAGAAGCGGCGGCCTACTGGGCCAGCGGCGAACCCCGTGACAAGGCCGGCGGTTATGGTATCCAGGGGCTCGGCGCGGTGTTCGTGGCGGGGCTGGATGGCAGCTACTCGGCGGTGGTTGGCTTGCCACTGTGCGAAACCGCAGAACTGCTGGGCCATTTCGGCATACCCTGTTGGCAAACCCTTAACGCGCTCTGAGCGTCGTACTGACAAGATGCGGCCATTATCGTGAAAATGCCTGAACGAGACCCTGCCATGAGTGAAGAGATCCTGATCAACATCACGCCGATGGAATCGCGCGTGGCGGTGGTTGAAAACGGTGTTCTGCAAGAGGTTCATGTCGAGCGCACGCAAAAGCGCGGGATTGTCGGCAACATCTACAAGGGCAAGGTCGTTCGGGTATTGCCGGGGATGCAGGCAGCTTTTGTCGACATCGGCCTGGATCGGGCCGCGTTCATCCACGCCTCGGAGATTTCCCTGCGCGAAGGGCCTGCGGTCGAGAGCATCAGCGCACTGGTTCACGAAGGCCAGAGCCTGGTGGTGCAAGTCACCAAGGACCCGATCGGCTCCAAAGGCGCACGCCTGACCACCCAGCTGTCGATTCCGTCGCGATACCTGGTGTACATGCCGCGTACGGCCCATGTCGGCATCTCCCTGAAAATTGAAGACGAAGGCGAGCGTGAACGGCTCAAGCAGGTGGTCACCGACTGCGTGGCCAGGGAAGGGATCAAGGAAGCGGGCGGTTTCATTCTGCGCACGGCCGCAGAAGGCGCCGGTGCCGATGAAATCCTCATGGACATCCGTTACCTGCGCAGGCTCTGGGATCAGATCAACGAGCAAATCAAGACCATCGGCGCGCCGAGCGTGATCTACGAAGACCTCGGCCTGGCGCTGCGCACCTTGCGCGACCTGGTCAGCCCGAAGATCGAAAAAATCCGCATCGACTCCCGGGAAACCTTCCAGAAAACCACGCAGTTCGTCGCTGAACTGATGCCGGAAATTGCTGATCGCCTGGAGCATTACCCGGGTGAACGGCCGATTTTCGATCTTTACGGCGTCGAAGATGAAATCCAGAAGGCCCTTGAGCGCAAAGTCCCGCTCAAATCCGGTGGCTACCTGGTGGTCGATCCGGCGGAAGCCATGAGCACCATCGACGTCAACACCGGGGCTTTTGTCGGGCATCGCAACCTCGAAGAAACCATCTTCAAGACCAACCTGGAAGCGGCCACCGCCATCGCTCGTCAACTGCGCCTGCGCAACCTGGGCGGGATCATCATCATCGACTTCATCGACATGGAAGACGAAGAGCACCAGCGCCAGGTCCTGCGTACCCTCGAAAAACAGCTGGAGCGCGACCACGCCAAGACCAACATCATCGGCATCACCGAGCTGGGCCTGGTGCAGATGACCCGCAAGCGTACCCGTGAAAGTCTCGAACAGGTGCTGTGCGAACCTTGCAGCAGCTGCCAGGGCCGGGGCAAGCTGAAGACGCCGGAAACCGTCTGCTATGAAATTTTCCGGGAAATCCTGCGGGAGGCTCGCGCCTATCAGGCCGAAGGCTATCGTGTATTGGCGAACCAGAAAGTTGTCGACCGTCTGTTGGATGAGGAGTCCGGCAATGTCGCCGAACTCGAAGGATTTATCGGCCGCACCATCCGGTTCCAGGTGGAAACCATGTATTCACAGGAACAATACGACGTGGTGCTGCTCTGAACCCTTACGTCGTCAATCACCTGGAACAGCTGGCCTCAGCTTTCTGCAGTTTTAACGCCATGGGAGCCAACTGACATGGACCGTCTGACACGCATTTTGGCCGCACTGACCCGCTGGGGTCTGGGCCTGTGCGCGTTGGCTTTGGTGCTGATGGCGCTCTACGTCAGCCTTGGGCGGGAACTGACGCCGCTGGTGGCCGAATACCGGGCCGAGGTCGAGGCCAAGGCCAGCGCCGCGTTGGGTATGCCGCTGCACATCGGTGAACTGGAAGGTAACTGGAGCGGATTTGCGCCGATCCTGCTGGCCCATGACGTGATGCTCGGCGAAGGAGCAAACGCTCTGCGCCTGGACCAGGTGCGCGCTGTGCCGGATATCTTGGCCAGCCTGCTGGCCCGCGAAGTGCGCCTGGCCCATCTCGAACTCAACGGCCTGAAGATCAGCCTCAAGGAAGGCGAGGATGGCCATTGGGCACTGGAAGGATTGCCCGTCCAGCAGGATCAGCCGCTGGACCCTGAGCAACTGCTAAATCGTATGCAGATGGTCCAGCAGCTTTCGGTCCTTGATAGCCAGGTGACCTTGCAGCCGCTGGATCATGTGCCGCTTACCCTGACGTATGTCGGCATGAGCCTCAAGACCGGCAGCTCCCGACAGCGGCTCGATGCCCGGCTGACATTGCCGGATGGCCAGCCATTGGCCCTGAGCCTGCGCACTCGGCTGCAGGCCAGCGACTGGAAGAACGGTGCGGCGGACGCCTATCTCAGCCTGCCGCAAAGTGACTGGTCGAAGTGGCTGCCAGAGCGTCTGACCCAACACTGGAATTTCACCGAGATCAAGGCCGGCGGCGAGCTGTGGGTAAACTGGAGCAAGGGCGCGCTGCAGAGCGCGGCCGTGCGTTTGAACGCGCCGCAAATCAAAGGTGCCTACGCCGAGCGCAAGCCGATCCAGATCAGCAACCTGGCACTCAACGCCTATTTCCAGCGTGACGCCGCGGGTGCGCTGGTCACGCTGGACTCCTTGGCCATGAACTTCGGCGAAACCCGTTGGGAATCGCGACTGCAACTCAAGCAGAGCGGGGCCAGTGATAACACCCCGGAACTGTGGCACCTGCAGGCCGATCGCCTCGACCTTACGCCCCTCACGCCGCTGTTGAATGCGCTGGGCCCCTTGCCTGAAGGCGTCGCCACGGCGGTCGAGCGACTTAAAGTGACTGGTAGCCTGCGTAATGTACTGCTCGACTTCCGGCCAGCGGCCACGGACGACAGCAAAATCAGCTTTGCCGCCAACCTCGACCGGGTAGGCTTCAATGCCTATCACGGTGCACCGGCGGCGCGAAATGTCAGTGGCAGTATCAGTGGCGACCTGGGGCAGGGCGAGTTGCGCATGGACAGCAAGGACTTTTCCCTGCACCTGGACCCGATCTTCGCCAAGCCCTGGCAGTACCTCCAGGCCAACGCCAAGCTGACCTGGAAAATTGATAAAGAAGCCTTCACCCTGACCGCGCCCTACCTGAAGGTGTTGGGCGAGGAGGGCAAGATTGCCGGCGACTTCCTGATCCGCCTGCATTTCGATCATTCCCAGGAAGACTACATGGACCTGCGGGTCGGCCTGGTGGACGGTGATGGTAAATACACTGCCAAGTACCTGCCGACCGTATTGAGCCCGGCGCTGGACGAATGGCTGCGCACCGCGATTCTCAAGGGCGCGGTAGACGAAGGTTTCTTCCAGTACCAGGGCTCGCTGGCCCACGGCGCTGCAGAAGCGGATCGCAGCATCAGCCTGTTCTTCAAGGTTCATGACGCAGAACTGGCCTTCCAGCCTGGCTGGCCGCATGTCAGCAAGGTCAGTGGCGATGTGTTCATCGAGGACAGCGGGGTGCGGATTCTTGCCAGCAAAGGGCAGTTGCTCGACACCCAGGTTCGCGATATCTACGTCGAAATTCCCCATGCGGCTGCCGGCAAAAGCAGTCACCTGCTGCTCGACGGCGCTTTTGCCGGGGGCCTGGGCGATGGCCTGAAAATTCTCCAGACCGCGCCGATCGGTACCGCGCAGACCTTTGCCGGCTGGGAAGGCGAGGGCGACCTGCAGGGCAAGCTGAAGCTGGATATTGCGCTGGCCAAGGGCGAGCTACCGAAAATCCTGGTCGACTTCAAGACCGCCAAGTCGCGCCTGAAATTGAGCGAACCGGCACTGGAATTGACCCAGCTCAAGGGTGATTTCCGTTTCGACAGCACCAAAGGCCTTAGCGGTCAGAACATCACGGCACGGGCCTTTGATAAGCCGGTCTCCGCGCAGATCTTTGCCGATGGCAGTGCCGGCAATCTGAAAACCCGGGTGACGGCATCGGGTCAGGTCGAGGTGAAAAAACTCACCGATTGGTTAAGCGTGACGCAGCCGTTGCCGGTCACCGGCGTGATTCCCTATCAACTGCAGCTCAACCTTGGCGGAGCCGACAGCCAGTTACTGGTCAGCTCCAATCTCAAGGGCGTTGCCATCGATCTGCCTGCGCCGTTTGGGATGGCAGCGGATGAGGGGCGCGACACCACGTTCCGCATGACCCTGCAGGGTGAGGATCGGCGTTACTGGGTCAATTACGGCGAGCTGGCGAACTTCACCTATGAAGCACCCGTCAGCAATTTCGCCGAAGGTCGTGGCGAACTGCTGCTAGGTGGCGGACAGGCCGTCGTGCCGGGTGCCAAGGGCCTGCGAGTGCGCGGTTCGCTACCGGAACTGGACGTCGGGCCCTGGAAGGACCTGGCAGACAAATATGCCGGCCAGGATCCTGGCGGCAGTGCCAAGCAGTTGCTCAGCAGCGCCGACCTGAAGATCGGCAAGCTCACCGCCATGGGTACGACCCTGGATCAGGCATCGGTGCAGTTGAACCGCAGGCCGGCCTCGTGGGCCCTGCAGCTCGACAGCCAACAGGTCAAGGGCACGGTCGCCATCCCTGACGCCAAAGGTGCGCCGATTGCCATCAACCTGCAGTACGTGAAGTTGCCAGCGCCCGATCCGACGGTCCTCGCCGATGAGAATTCGCCGGATCCGCTGGCCACCGTGGACCCGACAAAGATTCCGGCGCTGGATGTCATGATCAACCAGCTGTACCAGGGCAAGGACCTGGTTGGCGCCTGGTCGCTGAAGGTCCGCCCCACGGCCAAAGGCATTGCCCTCAACACCCTGGACCTGGGCCTCAAGGGCATCCTGCTGCAAGGCAGCGGTGGCTGGGAAGGCACACCGGGCGCATCGAGCAGCTGGTACAAGGGCCGGATCAGCGGCAAGAATCTCGCCGACGTACTGAAGGGTTGGGGATTCGCGCCGAGTGTCACCAGTGAAAACTTTCACATGGACGTCGACGGTCGCTGGCCCGGTTCGCCAGCCTGGCTGGCCACCAAGCGCTTCTCCGGCAGCCTCGATGCGTCGCTGAACAAAGGCCAGTTCGTCGAAGTTGATGGCGGCGCCCAGGCATTGCGGGTATTTGGCCTGCTGAACTTCAACTCCATCGGCCGGCGCCTGCGCCTGGACTTTTCCGACCTGTTCGGCAAAGGCTTGAGCTACGATCGGGTCAAGGGACTGCTGGTCGCAAGTGACGGGGTCTACGTCACCCGCGAGCCGATCCTGATGACTGGCCCATCGAGCAACATCGAGTTGAATGGCACCCTGGACCTGGTGGGCGACAAGGTCGATGCCAAGTTGCTGGTGACCTTGCCGGTGACCAATAACCTGCCAATTGCCGCGCTGATTGTCGGCGCACCGGCCATCGGAGGCGCGCTGTTCCTGATCGACAAGTTGATCGGCGACCGCGTGGCGCGTTTCGCCAGCGTCAAGTACACCGTCAAGGGGCCGTGGAAAGAACCGAAAATCACGTTCGACAAGCCTTTTTGAAATCATCAGCCAGGCTCGATGGAGTAGCATGGCCCCTGTAGGAGCTGCCGCAGGCTGCGATCTTTTGACGTTGATTTCAAAATCGTCAAGATCAAAAGATCGCAGCCTTCGGCAGCTCCTACGGGGTATGTTTCGATTTCACGATAGGAATACGTCATGTCATTTGCGGTGATTCAAATGGTCAGCCAAAGCGATGTGCCGGCCAATCTGGCCCAGGCCCGCCGCTTGCTCGAAGAGGCCGCCGCAGCTGGCGCGCGCCTCGCCGTGCTGCCGGAAAACTTTGCCGCCATGGGCCGCCGTGATATCGCTGACATCGGGCGCGCCGAGGCGTTGGGCGAAGGTCCGATCCTGCCATGGTTGAAACAGACTGCCCTCGACCTCAAGTTATGGATAGTGGCCGGCACATTGCCGCTGCCGCCGGTGGATCAGCCGACGGCCAAGGTGCACGCCTGCTCGTTGCTGGTCAATGACCAGGGCGAGACGGTGGCGCGCTACGACAAGCTGCACCTGTTCGATGTGGATGTGGCAGACAACCGCGGGCGTTATCGCGAATCCGATGACTATGCTTATGGCAGTGGTGTCGTGGTAGCGGATACACCCGTCGGCCGGGTCGGCCTGACGGTGTGTTATGACCTGCGTTTCCCCGAGCTGTACAGCGAATTGCGGGCTGCCGGCGCGGAGTTGATTACCGCACCTTCAGCCTTCACGGCGGTCACGGGCGCGGCCCATTGGGAGGTGCTGATTCGCGCACGGGCCATCGAGACACAGTGTTACGTGCTCGCGGCCGCCCAGGGTGGCACTCATCCGGGACCGCGCGAAACCTGGGGGCACGCCGCCATCATCGATCCTTGGGGGCGGGTGCTGGCCCGGCAGGATCAAGGCGAGGCCGTGCTGCTGGCCGAACGCGATAGCAGCGAACAGGCGTCCATCAGGGCGCGGATGCCGGTGTCCACTCACCGGCGCTTTTTCTCGCAGGGCGCACAGCGACCTGCCTCGCAATGAACGAATTTAAGGCGCAAAGCATATGAGCGAGTTGTTGTCCTCAGTCAGTGAACACCTCCTGGCACCTGGCGGCGTCACCATCGAGAGCCTGCAAGGTGTGCTCGGCGATCTCGCCGGCCCGGGCATCGATGCCGCCGACCTGTACTTCCAGGGACAGATCTCCGAGTCCTGGGCGCTGGAAGACGGCATCGTCAAGGAAGGCAGTTTTAACCTCGACCAGGGCGTCGGCGTGCGCGCGCAGTCCGGTGAAAAAACCGGCTTTGCCTACAGCAACGCCATCACCCTCGAAGCCCTGGGCGCCGCGGCCCGTGCCGCGCGTTCGATCTCCCGTGCCGGCCAGAATGGCAGCGTGCAGGCCTTCACTACCCAGGACGTCGCCCAGTTGTACGGGCCGGATAACCCGCTGGAAGTGCTGAGCCGTGCCGAGAAAGTCGAGTTGCTCAAGCGCATCGACGTCGCAACCCGTGCTCTCGATCCGCGCATCCAGCAAGTCACCGTGAGCATGGCCGGTGTGTGGGAGCGCATTCTGGTGGCTTCCACCGACGGCAGCCTGGCAGCGGATGTGCGTCCACTGGTGCGCTTCAACGTCAGCGTGATCGTCGAGCAGAACGGTCGCCGCGAGCGCGGTGGCCATGGCGGCGGCGGTCGTACCGACTACCGTTATTTCCTCAGTGATGACCGCGCCATGGGCTACGCCCGCGAAGCGCTGCGTCAGGCGCTGGTGAACCTGGAAGCCATTCCGGCACCGGCCGGCACCTTGCCGGTCGTACTGGGCTCGGGCTGGTCCGGTGTGTTGCTGCACGAGGCGGTTGGTCACGGCCTGGAAGGCGACTTCAATCGCAAGGGCAGCTCCGCCTACAGCGGACGCATGGGCGAGATGGTTGCCTCCAAGCTGTGCACCATCGTTGATGACGGCACGCTGGCCGGTCGTCGCGGCTCGCTGAGCGTCGACGATGAAGGCACTCCGACCGAGTGCACCACCCTGATCGAAAACGGCGTGCTCAAAGGCTATATGCAGGACAAGCTCAACGCCCGGCTGATGGGTGTGGCCCGCACCGGCAACGGTCGTCGCGAATCTTATGCGCACCTGCCGATGCCGCGCATGACCAATACCTACATGCTGGCAGGCGAGAGTGATCCGCAGGAGATCATTGCCTCGGTGAAACGCGGCATCTACTGCGCCAACCTCGGCGGTGGCCAGGTCGACATCACCAGTGGCAAGTTTGTGTTCTCCACCAGCGAGGCGTACCTGATCGAGGATGGGAAGATTACCGCGCCGGTCAAAGGCGCAACCCTGATCGGTAACGGGCCGGAGGCGATGAGCAAGGTGTCGATGGTCGGCAACGACCTGTCGCTGGACAGCGGTGTCGGGACCTGTGGCAAGGATGGGCAGTCGGTGCCGGTCGGTGTCGGCCAGCCAACGCTGAAGATTGATGCGATCACTGTGGGTGGCACAGGATCCTGAGGAACACGTGTTCCGTGCAGGAGCTGCCGCAGGCGGCGATCTTTTGCTTTTACAAGATCAAAAGATCGCAGTCTTCGCCAGCTCCTACCTCGGAGGGTTTGGGCGCTACTTAACGCAAACCGCGTTGAGTCTCGTCCAGCTCACGGATGTACTTGAAGATTTTACGGCTCGATGCCGGCGGCTTGTTGGTCGCCAGTTCGTGCTGGGCCTGACGGATCAGGGAGCGCAACTGCTGGCGATCAGCTTCCGGGTAGTCGAGCACGAACTTCTCCAGGACCGCATCGTCGCCCGCGATCAAGCGATCGCGCCAGCGTTCCAGGCCATGGAAACGTTCGTTGTACTGCCGGGTGGAGGCATCGAGTTGATCGAGCAGAACAAGAATGGCGTCAGTGTCCTGGTCGCGCATCAGTTTGCCGATGAACATCAGGTGCCGTTTACGCGCGATATTCGCGGTGTGCTTGGGCGCATCGGCCAGTGCCCGGCGCATGGCGTCGGTCAACGGCAGTTTTGCCAGCAAGTCAGGCTTGAGTGTTGTAAGGCGCTCGCCAAGGTCAACCAGAGCATGCAGCTCGCGTTTAACCTGGGATTTGCTTTTTTCTCCCGTATCGAGGGAGTCGTCGTAAGAATCAACCATGGTGGCCGTCCGCAAAGAAACGCCGCCATGATAACCAGTCGGGGGCCGCTTGTCCGGCCCGGTCGCTCGATGACCCTCGCCGAAAGCAGAATTTGAGTGGAGAACAGCATGAGTGCAGTTGAAAGCGTCGGCCCGCAAGCGTTGCCGGCACTGCAGGAACAGGTCGAGCAGATCATTGCTGAAGCCAAGCGCCAGGGCGCCAGTGCCTGTGAAGTAGCAGTATCCCTGGAGCAGGGCCTGTCGACTTCGGTGCGCCAGCGTGAGGTCGAGACTGTTGAGTTCAACCGCGATCAGGGCTTTGGCATCACTTTGTACGTTGGCCAGCGCAAAGGCTCGGCCAGCACGTCGGCCAGTGGGCCCGAAGCAATCCGGGAAACTGTGGCCGCCGCGCTGGCAATTGCCAAGCACACGTCCGAAGACGAAGCCTCGGGCCTGGCAGATGCCGCGCTGATGGCCAAAGACCTGAAGGATTTCGATCTGTTCCACCAGTGGGACATAACCCCGGAGCAGGCCATCGAGATGGCCCTTAGCTGTGAAGCGGCGGCGTTTGCAGCCGACAGCCGGATCAAGAACGCCGACGGCACCACCCTCAGCACGCATCAGGGCTGCCGCGTCTATGGCAACAGCCACGGGTTCATTGGCGGTTATGCATCGACCCGCCACAGCCTGAGCTGCGTGATGATCGCCGAGGCCGATGGCCAGATGCAGCGCGATTACTGGTATGACGTCAACCGCCAGGGCAATCTGCTGGCCGACCCGGTGAGCATTGGCCAGCGTGCCGCGCAGCGGGCTGCCAGCCGGTTGGGCGCGCGCCCGGTGCCAACCTGTGAAGTGCCGGTGCTGTTCTCCGCCGAACTTGCCGGTGGCTTGTTCGGCAGTTTCCTTTCGGCGATCTCCGGCGGCAGCCTGTATCGCAAATCTTCGTTTTTGGAAGGCACCTTGGGGCAGCAACTGTTCCCGCAATGGCTGACCATCGACGAGCGTCCACACCTGATGCGCGCCATGGGCAGTTCGGCGTTCGACGGCGATGGCCTTGCGACCTATGCCAAGCCGTTCGTCGAGAAGGGCGAGCTGGTGTCGTACATCCTTGGCACCTATTCCGGTCGCAAGCTGGGGATGCCGAGCACCGCCAACGCCGGCGGCGTGCACAACCTGTTCGTCACCCATGGCGACGAAGACCAGGCGGCCTTGTTGCGCCGCATGGGGCGCGGCCTGCTGGTAACCGAGTTGATGGGGCAGGGCCTGAACATGGTCACTGGCGACTATTCCCGCGGTGCTGCGGGCTACTGGGTAGAAAACGGCGAAATCCAGTTTGCGGTCCAGGAAGTGACCATCGCCGGCAACATGCGCGACATGTTCAAGCAGATCGTTGCCGTGGGTAATGACCTGGAACTGCGCAGCAACATTCGCACGGGGTCGGTGCTGATTGAGCGGATGACCGTCGCAGGCAGCTGATATTTTTGCTGCAACACTAAAGGCACGCCATCCAACCGGATGGCGTGCTTTTTTTTCGCCTGCACACCACGGCAGGTAAAGCACGCCTGTGGGAGCACGCTTTGCTCCCATAGGGGGATTATCCGGAATCCCGGGGTTGTGTTGGTTCTCATTATCATCTAATAATAAATCTCATTACCGAATGAGCCCGGATCATGAGTTCTGCCTTGCACGAGCAGCCCTATCAAGAAAGCTGGCGCTGGATGAGTCGCCAGATCCGTTGCGCAATGGACCCTGACGAGCCGCGCCTGATTGAGCACTACCTGGCCGAAGGCCGGTACCTGGCGTGTTGCACGGCCACTTCTCCCTGGACCATCGCCGAAACCTCTTTCCGTTTGCTGCTTGATACCGCCGCCGACGTCGCACTGCCTTGGCACTGGCGCAGCTTGTGCCTTGACCAGGCCTGGCGTCCTCTGCGCGACCTGGAACGCCTCTCCTTGTGCAAATGCCGCCTCCAGCGCTGGCAACGCTACACCTGGCAACTGGCCACCTGCGAGTTGCAGCCCTCCATTCCTCTAAACGAACTGGTGCAAGGATTTTCTGATGAACAAGACACGTATTGAGCGCGACAGCATGGGCGAATTGAACGTCCCGGTAGACGCCCTGTACGGCGCGCAAACCCAGCGCGCAGTGGACAACTTCCCCATCAGCGGCAAGCCGATGCCGGTGCAGTTCATCCGTGCATTGATCCTCGCCAAAGCTGCAGCGGCCCGCGCCAATGTCGAGCTCAAGCAGATCAGCGAGTCGCAGGGCAAAGCCATTGTCGATGCGGCGCAAGGCTTGCTCGAGGGCGACTTCATGCAGCACTTCCCGGTGGATATCTTCCAGACCGGTTCGGGCACCAGTTCCAACATGAACGCCAACGAAGTGCTCGCCACCCTGGCCAGCCGCCTGCTCGGTGAGCCGGTCAATCCAAACGACCACGTCAACTGCGGCCAGAGCAGCAATGACATCATCCCGACTACCATCCATGTCAGCGCTGCCCTGGCGCTGCACGAGCAATTGTTGCCGGCATTGACCCGCCTGGTGCAGGTGATCGAGCGCAAGGCCGAAGAGGTTCATCACCACGTCAAGACCGGTCGCACGCACCTGATGGATGCCATGCCGGTGCGCATGAGCCAGGTCCTCAACGGTTGGGCCCAGCAACTCAAGGCGAACGTCGGGCACCTGCAGGATTTGCTGCCGAGCCTGCAATCCCTGGCTCAAGGCGGCACGGCGGTGGGCACCGGGGTCAACGCCCATCCCGAATTCGCGGTACGTTTCAGCGAACAGTTGAGCAAGTTGACCCTGGTGGAGTTCACCCCGGGCCAGGATCTGTTTGCGCTTATCGGCTCGCAAGATACGGCCGTCAGTGTTTCCGGCCAGTTGAAAGCCACCGCCGTGACCTTGATGAAAATCGCCAACGACCTGCGCTGGATGAACTCCGGCCCTTTGGCCGGTCTCGGTGAAATCGAACTCGAGGCCCTTCAGCCGGGCTCTTCGATCATGCCGGGCAAAGTCAATCCGGTCATACCGGAAGCCACCGCCATGGTTGCCGCTCAAGTGATCGGCAACGACACGGTCATCACCGTCGCCGGTCAGTCGGGCAATTTCGAGCTCAACGTGATGTTGCCGATCATCGCCCAGAACCTGCTGAGCAGCATCGAATTGCTGGCCAATTCCAGCCATCTGCTGGGTGAAAAAGCCATCGCCAGCTTCAAGGTCAACGAAGCCAGGCTCAAAGAAGCGCTGTCGCGCAACCCGATCCTGGTCACGGCCCTGAACCCGATCATTGGCTACCAGAAAGCCGCTGAAATCGCCAAGAAGGCCTATCAGCAAGGCCGCCCGGTGATTGATGTCGCCCTTGAACACACTGACCTGACGCGCAGCCAGCTCGAGCTTTTGCTTGACCCGGTAAAGCTCACTGCAGGCGGCGTGTAACCACCGCTACCGTTTTGGAGGCTCACCATGGAGCACTGGAAACGCACGATCGAGAGAGCAAATCGCTGTTTCATGCAGGGCGAACTGGTCGATGCGCGCGAGGCTTACTTGCAGGCATTGGCGCTGGCCCAGGTGTTGTTCGAGCGCTGGGCGGATGCCGACGAAGCGGTAGCAGCCTGCGTCATCTCCCATCACAACCTGGCAGACCTGCACCTGCGGCTCAATCAGCCGGAGGAGAGCGCCGAATACCTTTGTGCCATTCACCAGCGGTTGCTGCAGACCATGCAGGACATGCGACTGGCGCCAGCCTTGCGCGAAGCGGCGCTGCGCCAGAGCAGCAAGACCTATGTCGAGCTGCTGAATTTCATCAGCGAACACGGTGAATACCCACGGACCCACCGCCTGCTGCACATCGAAGCCGTTCCAACTGCCAACCGGCCTGCGCCTCTTCATCATGGAGTTCACTGAACATGGCTTTTACCCTGCCTGACTTGCCCTACGCCTACGATGCCCTGGAACCGCACATTGATGCCAAGACCATGGAGATCCACTACACCAAGCACCACCAGACCTACATCAATAATCTGAACGCCGCCGTCGAAGGCACCGAATTCGCCGAATGGACCGTGGAAAAACTGGTGGCGGCCGTCCAGCAGCTGCCGGAAAAACTGCGTGCCGCCGTTATCAACCAGGGCGGTGGCCATGCCAACCATTCGCTGTTTTGGGAAGTCATGGCCCCGCACGGTGGCGGCGCCCCTGACGGCGCGCTGGCCCAGGCAATCGACGAGCAACTGGGCGGGCTCGACAGTTTCAAGGAGGCGTTCACCAAGGCTGCGCTGACCCGTTTTGGCAGTGGCTGGGCATGGCTGAGTGTGACCCCGCAGAAAAAACTGGTGGTGGAAAGCAGCGGCAATCAGGACAGTCCGCTCATGAATGGCAACACGCCCATCCTTGGCCTGGACGTGTGGGAGCACGCCTACTACCTGCAGTACCAGAACCGCCGCCCGGAATACATCAACGCGTTCTACAACGTGATCAATTGGCCTGAAGTGGCGGCGCGCTACAAAGCGGCCCTGGGTTGAATCTTCAATGAAAAACCACCAAGGCTGATTATGGGCACTGAAACGCTGGCGATCGGAAGTGGGCGGATGTTTCGTTACGCATTCGGATCGCTGTTATTGCTGGCGGGTATGTCCTTGCTGGTCGCCCAAGGGCTGGTGTGGCTGGATCTTGAACCGAAACTGCTGCGTGCATTGCAGGGTGGGGCGATCTGCGCACTGGGTACGGCGCTGGGCGCGGTGCCGGTGCTGGTGATTCGCCGCATGCCGCAAGCCGTCAGCGATACGCTGTTAGGTTTCGGCGCGGGGGTCATGTTGGCGGCGACGGCGTTTTCGCTAATCGTGCCTGGGATCTCCGCCGCGCAGAGCCTCGGGCTCAAGCCTTGGGCCGCCAGTGGCCTGATCAGCCTTGGCATCATGCTTGGCGCTTTGGGTTTGTATCTGGTGGACCGCAAGGTCTCCGGAGCCTGCCCGGAAATGCTGGCAGGCGGGCAGGAGCGGCCGGCGATTGCGCCCAGGATCTGGCTGTTCGTGTTTGCCATCATTGCCCATAACATTCCCGAAGGCATGGCGGTCGGCGTGTCAGCAGGGGGCGGCATGCCTGATGCCGATAGCCTGGCGATGGGTATTGCGCTGCAGGATGTGCCGGAAGGGCTGGTGATTGCGCTGGTGTTGGCGGGGGCGGGGATGTCGAGGGTCAGGGCATTCCTGATCGGTGCCGCTTCTGGGTTGGTTGAGCCGGTTTTTGCGCTGCTGTGTGCGTGGCTGGTGAGCCTGGCCGAACTGCTATTGCCGCTTGGGCTCGCACTGGCGGCCGGGGCCATGTTGCTGGTGGTTACGCACGAAGTGATCCCCGAGTCGCGACGTCACGGTCACGACAAGCTGGCGAGCCTGGGATTGCTGATCGGGTTTTGCTTGATGATGGTGATGGATACGGCGTTGGCTTGAAAATCAAAAGATCGCACAGGGTTCGTTTTTCCCTGCAAGAGCTGCCGCAGGCTGCGATCTTTTGATCTTGAGCTTGTTCTTTACTCGCCTTCGTCGAAGTAGTTGTTGATCAACGCTACCAGCGCATCCAGCGCTTCGTCCGCCTCTGCGCCTTCGGTACTCAAATGGATCTTGGTGCCCTTGCCAGCCGCCAGCATCATCATTGCCATGATGCTCTTGCCGTCCACCGTGGTTTCCGGCGTGCGTCCTACCCTGATGGTGCAATCCTTGAATTGCCCGGCAACCCCGACGAATTTTGCTGAAGCGCGGGCATGCAGGCCCAGCTTGTTGATGATTTCAATTTCCAGAGCAGGCATCGCGATGTGAATCCTTTAGCTGAGGTCGCGGTGGCGGACCTGGACGTTCTTCAGGGATTGTTGCAGAACCTGGCCCAGACGTTCGGTCAGGTAGACGGAGCGGTGATGCCCGCCGGTGCAGCCAATGGCTATGGTGACATACGCGCGGTTGCTGGCAGCAAAGCGTGGAAGCCATTTGAGCAGGTAGGTGGAGATGTCCTGGAACATTTCCTCGACGTCCGGTTGCGCGGCCAGGTAGTCGGCTACCGGTTGATCGAGCCCGGACTGCTCGCGCAACTCTGGCTTCCAATAAGGGTTGGGCAGGCAGCGCACGTCGAACACCAGGTCGGCATCCACAGGCATGCCCCGCTTGAAGCCAAAAGACTCCACCAGGAACGCGGTGCCAGGCTCAGGCTGGTTCAACAGCCGCAGCTTGATGGTATCGCGCAGCTGGTACAGGTTCAGGTTGGTGGTGTTGACCTTGAGGTCAGCCAGGTCGGCAATCGGACCCAGCAGATTGGACTCGTCCTGAATCGCCTCGGCGAGCGAGCGATTGGCATTGCTCAGCGGATGGCGGCGACGGGTTTCAGAAAACCGCTTGAGCAGGGTTTCTTCGTCGGCGTCCAGGTACAGCACGTCACACTTGATGTGACGGCTGCGCACTTCCTCCAGCAATTCCGGAAAACGGGACAGGTGGCTTGGCAGGTTGCGCGCGTCAATCGACACGGCCACCAGCGGTTGCGCGAGCTCGGTGTGGATCAGTGCTCGTTCGGCCAGCTCGGGCAACAGCCCGGCGGGCAAGTTGTCGATGCAGTAGTACCCGCTGTCTTCAAGGACATCGAGCGCGGTACTTTTACCTGAGCCGGAGCGGCCGCTGACAATGATCAAGCGCATGATTAATGACCGTTCTGCTCGTCCAGGACAACCTGGTACAAGGCTTCATTGCTCGGGGCGCTGCGCAATTTTTCGCGAACTTCCTTGCGATCAAGCATGCTGGCAATCTGGCGCAAAAGCTCCAGGTGCGCATCGGTGGCGGCTTCCGGGACCAGCAACACGAACAGCAGGTCGACCGGGGCACCGTCGATGGCGTCGAAATCAATAGGGGCGTCGAGGTGCATCAGGGCGCTGACCGGCGAGGTACAGCCCTTGAGGCGACAGTGGGGGATGGCGATGCCGTTGCCAAAACCGGTCGAGCCGAGTTTTTCACGGGCGATCAGGGCCTCAAAGACATCTTGCATCTCCATATCCGGCACTTCGCGATGGATTAGGTTGGCAATTTGTTCGAGGGCTTTCTTTTTACTGCCGCCCGGCACGTTCACGAGGGAACGGCCGGGGGTCAGGATGCTTTCAAGTCGGATCATGGGTTGGGAGTGTTAACGACCGGTTGCGCCCTGGAGGAGGCTCTGGGTCTTTTCCTTATGCTTTTTGAGTTGGCGATCCAGCTTGTCGGTCAGCAGGTCGATGGCGGCATACATGTCCGTATGCTCGGCATTGGCGACCACTTCTCCGCCGGGGATATGCAGCGTGGCTTCGATTTTCTGCAGCAGCTTCTCGACGGTCATCGTGACTTGCACGTTGGTTATCTTGTCGAAATGCCTTTCCAATCGGGCGAGTTTTTCGCCGATGTAGGTGCGCAGGGGTTCGGTCACTTCCAGTTGGTGTCCACTGATGTTGACTTGCATACAGCTTCTCCTTCGTTGCCAGTGCATAAAGCGGTAGATCCGATGATCTACCACTGGAACGCTGTGGCGTGGCTTTACATCAACCGCTTGCGTTCGCTCGAAGGCGCGATCCCAAGGGATTCGCGGTACTTGGCGACGGTGCGGCGAGCCACCTGAATGCCTTGTGCCTCCAGTAAACCAGCGATCTTGCTGTCACTCAACGGCTTTTTCTGATTTTCCGCTGCAACCAGTTTTTTGATGATCGCGCGGATCGCCGTGGACGAGCATTCACCGCCTTCGGAGGTGCTGACGTGACTGGAGAAAAAGTATTTCAGTTCATAAATACCCCGTGGGGTATGCATGAATTTTTGCGTGGTCACCCGGGAAATCGTCGATTCGTGCATGCCGACGGCTTCGGCGATGTCATGCAGTACCAGCGGCTTCATGGCTTCGTCGCCGTACTCCAGAAAACCCCGTTGATGCTCGACGATCTGGGTGGCAACTTTCATCAGGGTTTCGTTGCGGCTCTGCAGGCTCTTGATGAACCAGCGGGCTTCCTGCAACTGATTGCGCATGAAGGTGTTGTCCGCGCTGGTGTCAGCGCGACGCACAAAACCGGCGTACTGGGCGTTGACCCGCAATTTGGGCACCGATTCCTGGTTGAGTTCCACCAGCCAACGCTCGTTGTCCTTGCGCACGATCACGTCCGGGACCACGTATTCGGCCTCGCTGGACTCGATCTGCGAGCCGGGGCGCGGGTTGAGGCTCTGCACCAGTTCGATCACCTGGCGCAGCTCATCTTCCTTGAGCTTCATGCGGCGCATCAGCTGGCTGTAGTCGCGGCTGCCCAGCAGGTCGATGTAGTCCGTGACCAGGCGCTTGGCTTCTGCGAGCCAGAGGGTCTTGGCGGGCAACTGGCGCAATTGCAGCAACAAGCATTCGCCGAGGTTGCGGGCAGCAATACCGGCCGGTTCGAATTGCTGGATGCGGTGCAGGACGGCTTCGATTTCGTCCAGCTCGATGTCCAGCTCCGGGTCGAAGGCTTCGAGGATTTCCTCGAGGGTTTCGTCCAGGTAGCCCTGATTGTTGATGCAGTCGATCAGGGTGACGGCGATCAGGCGGTCCGTGTCGGACATCGGGGCGAGGTTAAGCTGCCACAGCAGGTGGCTTTGCAGGCTTTCACCGGCCGACGTGCGGGTGGTGAAGTCCCACTCGTCATCATCGTTGCTGGGCAGGCTGCTGGCGCTGGTCTGGTAAACGTCTTCCCATGCAGTATCGACCGGCAGCTCGTTGGGAATGCGCTCGTTCCAGTCGCCTTCCTCAAGGTTGTCGACCGTTGGCGCGGTCTCCTGATAGGAGGGCTCCGAAACATCGGCGTTGGGCTGCTGCTCGGCTTTGTCGGCCAAGGGATCGGTATTGTCGAAGTCGTCGCCATCTTCCTGGCGTTCGAGCATCGGGTTGGACTCCAGCGCCTCCTGGATTTCCTGCTGCAGGTCCAGGGTCGACAATTGGAGCAGGCGGATGGCCTGTTGCAGCTGAGGTGTCATCGTCAGCTGCTGGCCCATTCTCAAGACTAGCGATGGTTTCATGGCAGGGGCTTAAACCTTATTCGCCGGCGCGCATGCGCCATCCACTACAGGGCGCCGAAACGCCAAACTTAAGCAAATTATATGCCCGATATTGCAGTGTTTGCCTAGAGCGCTGTAACAATAAAAAAGTATTGATTTTTTAGAGTGACAAGCGCTCGCGCGACTGGGCAGGCACCTCAGCGCTTAAAGGCGGAACTCATGGCCCAGATACACTTCCTTGACCAGGTCGTTGGCCAGGATGGTCGCGGAGTCGCCCTCGGCAATCAGCTGGCCATCGTTGACGATGTAGGCTGTTTCGCAGATATCCAGGGTTTCGCGGACGTTGTGGTCGGTGATAAGTACACCAATGCCCTTGGCCTTCAAGTGATGGATGATCTGCTTGATATCGCCAACCGAGATCGGGTCCACGCCGGCGAAAGGTTCATCGAGCAGGATGAACTTCGGGTTGGTGGCCAGCGCCCTGGCAATTTCAACGCGGCGCCGCTCGCCGCCCGACAGGCTCATGCCGAGGTTGTCGCGGATGTGGCTGATGTGGAATTCCTGCAGCAGGCTCTCCAGCTCCTTGCGGCGCCCGGCCTTGTCGAGTTCCTTGCGGGTCTCGAGGATGGCCATGATGTTATCGGCCACCGACAGTTTGCGGAAGATCGACGCTTCTTGCGGAAGATAGCCAATACCTGCCTTGGCGCGGCCGTGCATGGGCTGGTGACTGACGTCCAGGTCGTCGATCAGCACGCGGCCCTGATCAGCCTGCACCAAACCGACAATCATGTAGAAGCAGGTGGTCTTGCCGGCGCCGTTGGGGCCCAGAAGCCCGACGATCTGACCGCTGTCGATGGACAGGCTGACGTCACGCACGACCTGGCGGCTCTTGTAACTCTTGGCCAGATGCTGAGCTTTCAGAGTTGCCATTACTGGGCCTTCTGCTCGTCGGTTTTCTTTTTAGGCTGGATCACCATGTCGATTCGCGGGCGCGACTCGGTCACCTTGTTGCCCGTGGCGCGACCGGCGCTTGCCAGCTTCTTCACGGTGTCGTAGACGATTTTCTCGCCCTGGGTGACGTTGTTGTCCTTGTCGATGACCTTGGCTCGATCGATCAGCACGACGCGGTTCTGCGAGGCGTGATACTGGATCGTGACGCCGTAGCCCTGGACAGGCTTGGCGTCGCCCTGGGTCTGCAATTGCTCGAAGTAAGCCAGGTTGCCCACGGAAGTCACCACGTCGATGTCGCCTGCCGGGGTGCGGGTGATGGTCACGGTGTTACCGGTCACCTTCATGGAGCCCTGGGTGATGATGACGTCGCCTTTGTAGGTGGCGATGCCGTTCTTGTCGTCCAGTTGGGCGTCGTCGGCCTGAATGCGGATAGGCTGCTCTTGATCGTTCGGCAGAGCCCAGGCGCTCACGCTTCCCAGTGCTGCGCCCAGGCTGAGCAAAATAGGGAGGGTTTTAACGAGCCTCATACTGTCCTCTTACGTTCGATAGCAGGTGTATCCTGCTTTCTTTCAAATACGCTTTCATTCCCGTGCCAGTCGACACGCCACCGGCGCCGTCGATTCTAACGGGTTGCTCCGTCTGCGCATATTGCTGCTTCGGGAACACGGTCATACGGGTGGTGGTAATCAGCGTCTTGCGGTTTTTCTCGTCGAAACGTGTGATACGCACCGAGTCGATCAGTTCCACTTGCGTACCATCCGGATTCACTTCACCGCGTTCGCTCTGTACATGCCAGGGAAACTCGGTGCCGCGGAACATGTTCAGGTCCGGGTTGGTCAGCAGCGTCACTTCAGTGGCTTTAAGGTGTTCGACCTTGTCCGACGTCATCTCGTACTGCAGCTTGCCATCGGGCAGGAACTGCACGCTGTGGGCGTTCAGGGCGTAATAGTCGATCGCCGTCTCATCGACGGCCACGGTCGGCTTGTCGAGAAAGCGTTCAGGGCTGATGTTCCAGTAGCCGACCGCAGCAAAAATTGCGGCGATGCAACCGAACAGCAGTATGTTGCGAAACTTTTTGCTCAGCATAGTTGGCTCACAGGTACGCGGCGTTTGCCGCATCGAGGCGGCCCTGGGCGCGCAGGATCAATTCGCAGAACTCGCGGGCAGCACCTTCGCCTCCGCGGGCCTGGGTGATGCCGTCGGCATGTTCACGCACGAAGCTGGCCGCATTGGCCACCGCCATGCCCAGGCCAACGCGGCGTATCACCGGCAGGTCAGGCAAGTCGTCGCCGAGGTAGGCGACTTGCTCATAGCTTAGGCCTAGTTCGCCAAGAAGTTCGTCCAGCACCACCAGTTTGTCTTCGCGCCCCTGATACAGATGGGGAATGCCGAGGTTTTTCGCCCGACGCTCAACCACCGGGGTCTTGCGACCGCTGATGATAGCGGTCTGAACGCCGGCTGCCATCAACATCTTGATGCCCTGGCCGTCGAGGGTGTTGAAAGTCTTGAATTCACTGCCGTCTTCGAGGAAGTACAGGCGCCCATCGGTGAGCACTCCGTCGACATCAAAGATTGCCAGCTTGATATTCTTGCCGCGTTGCAGCAGATCGTTGCTCATTACATGACTCCTGCGCGCAGCAGGTCGGAGAGGTTGAAGGCGCCGATCGGGCGATCCTCATCGTCCACCACTACGAGAGCGTTAATTCGGTTGTCTTCCATGATCTTCAAGGCTTCGGCGGCGAGCATCTCGGCCCGCGCGGTCTTGCCGTGAAGGGTCATGACCTGGTCGATGGTGGCGTGATGAATGTCGATGGCGCGGTCCAGGGTGCGGCGCAAGTCACCGTCGGTGAAGATCCCGGCGAGTTTGCCGTCGGCCTCCAGTATCACGGTCATGCCCAGGCCCTTGCGAGTCATTTCCATCAGCGCGTCCTTGAGCAGGGTGCCACGCTGGACCCGGGGCAGGGCGTCGCCGGCATGCATGACGTTCTCGACCTTGAGCAGCAGGCGACGACCCAGTGCACCACCCGGGTGGGAAAAAGCGAAATCTTCCGCCGTGAAACCACGCGCTTCCAGCAGCGCGACGGCCAGTGCGTCGCCCATGACCAGTGCCGCAGTGGTGGACGAGGTGGGCGCCAGGTTCAGCGGGCAGGCTTCATGCTCGACTTGCACGTCGAGATTGACTTCGGCGGCCTTGGCCAGGGTCGAGTCAGGGTTGCCGGTCATGCTGATCAACTGGATGCCCAGGCGCTTGATCAGCGGCAGCAGGGTCACGATTTCAGTGGTCGAGCCGGAGTTGGACAGGGCCAGGATGATGTCGTCCCGGGTAATCATGCCCATGTCGCCGTGGCTGGCTTCGGCCGGGTGGACGAAAAACGCCGTGGTCCCGGTGCTGGCCAGGGTGGCGGCGATCTTGGTGCCGATATGCCCCGATTTTCCCATGCCGACCACGACCACGCGGCCCTTGCTCGCCAGAATCATCTCGCACGCGCGTACGAAATCTGCGTCGATGCGTGGAAGCAAGCCTTGTACGGCTTCCAGTTCGAGACGGATGGTGCGTTGTGCCGATTGAATAAGGTCGCTGGATTGGCTCATGTCGGAAATCGTATAGCCTGATGAAAAGGCGGCGATTATAGCGGTTATGACCGAAACCCTCACGCTAGTTCGTCGTGCTTTGTCATTCCCTGTTACGTAATCCTCTCGCTGTGAGCCTTTTGACCTGTCGTGCAGCTGAACATCGCCCGGCTTTAGCCTTGGGCGCCAAGCCCTTGCAGTGATATAGTTCGCCGCCAGTTCGGCCTGCCCACGATGAATGTGCTTTCGCCAGAAAGACAGGCGTCCGAGTGTGAGGCTGCATCGCAAGGAGTTTAGATGAGTGCCGATAACGCCTACGCGGTCGAGCTGAAGGGACTGACCTTCAAGCGCGGTGCGCGCAGCATTTTCAATAACGTCGATATCCGTATTCCACGGGGCAAGGTCACCGGCATCATGGGACCTTCAGGGTGCGGCAAGACCACGCTGTTGCGCCTGATGGGCGCACAGTTGCGGCCGACTGCCGGCGAAGTCTGGGTTAACGGCCAGAACCTGCCGAAGCTGTCTCGAAGCGACCTGTTCGACGCTCGCAAGCATATGGGCGTGCTGTTCCAGAGCGGTGCGCTGTTCACCGACCTCGACGTTTTCGAGAACGTGGCTTTCCCATTGCGTGTGCACACCCAGCTTCCGGAGGAAATGATCCGGGACATCGTCCTGCTCAAGTTGCAGGCCGTCGGCTTGCGCGGCGCGATCGACCTGATGCCCGACGAACTGTCCGGTGGCATGAAGCGGCGTGTCGCGCTCGCGCGCGCCATTGCCCTCGATCCGCAGATCCTCATGTACGACGAGCCCTTTGTCGGGCAGGACCCGATCGCCATGGGCGTGCTGGTGCGCCTGATCCGCCTGCTCAACGATGCGCTGGGTATCACCAGTATCGTGGTTTCCCATGACCTGGCCGAGACCGCGAGCATCGCCGACTACATCTATGTAGTGGGTGAGGCGCAGGTTCTGGGGCAGGGCACACCGGACGAGCTGATGAATTCGGACGATCCGCGGATACGCCAGTTCATGACGGGCGAACCCGATGGCCCGGTCGCATACCACTTTCCAGCGACGGATTACCGCGCAGATCTTCTGGGGAAGCGTTGATGCGCAAGATTTCACTGATAGAACGTGTACGCCGGTTCGGCGCGGCGGCGATCGATGCCGTCGCCGTGTTCGGGCGCGCGACCTTGTTCCTGTTTCATGCCTTGCTCGGCCGTGGCGGCATCGGTGGTGGCTTCGGCCTGCTGATCCGGCAATTGCATTCGGTAGGCGTCATGTCCCTGGTGATCATCGTCGTCTCCGGGGTGTTCATCGGCATGGTGCTGGCGCTCCAGGGTTTCAACATCCTGTCCAGCTACGGCTCGGAGCAGGCGGTCGGGCAGATGGTTGCACTGACCCTGCTGCGTGAACTGGGGCCGGTAGTCACCGCCTTGCTGTTCGCCGGGCGCGCAGGCTCTGCCCTGACGGCCGAGATTGGCAACATGAAGTCCACCGAGCAGTTGTCCAGCCTGGAAATGATTGGTGTCGACCCGCTCAAGTACATCATTGCCCCGCGCCTGTGGGCGGGCTTCATATCCCTGCCAGTGCTGGCGATGATTTTCAGCGTGGTGGGTATCTGGGGCGGTTCATGGGTGGCCGTCGACTGGCTGGGAGTCTATGAAGGTTCCTACTGGTCGAACATGCAGAACAGCGTGACGTTCTCTGAAGATGTGCTCAACGGCATCATCAAGAGTGTCGTCTTCGCCTTCGTCGTGACCTGGATTGCCGTATTCCAAGGCTATGACTGCGAGCCCACTTCCGAGGGGATCAGTCGTGCCACTACCAAGACCGTTGTGTACGCCTCGTTGGCGGTACTCGGCCTGGACTTTATTCTGACCGCCTTGATGTTTGGAGATTTCTGATGCAAAACCGCACCCTGGAAATCGGTGTCGGCCTTTTCTTGCTGGCTGGCATCCTGGCTTTGCTGTTGCTTGCGTTGCGGGTCAGTGGCCTGTCCCCGAGCGCAACAACCGATTCTTATAAACTTTACGCATATTTTGACAATATCGCCGGTTTGACGGTCAGAGCTAAAGTGACCATGGCCGGTGTGACCATCGGCAAGGTCACTGCGATCGATCTGGACCGCGACAGTTTCACTGGCCGGGTGACCATGCAGCTGGACAAGAGCGTCGATAACCTGCCGACGGACTCCACTGCATCTATCCTGACCGCTGGGCTGCTGGGCGAGAAGTACATAGGCGTCAGCGTTGGTGGTGAAGAAACGCTGCTCAAGGATGGCGGGACCATCCACGATACGCAGTCGTCGCTGGTGCTCGAGGACCTGATCGGTAAATTCCTGCTCAACACCGTTAGCAAAGAAGCCAAATGAGGAGTTTTTGAATGATCTCTACCTTGCGACGTGGCCTGTTGGTATTACTCGCGGCTGTGCCGCTGATGGCTAACGCCGTGGCGGCGCCGTCGGCGCACGATCTGGTACAGGACACCACTACCCGGTTGCTGGCCGATCTGGCTGCCAACAAGGCAAAGTACAAGCAGGACCCTAACGAGTTCTACAACGCCCTGAACGGTATTGTCGGACCGGTGGTCGATGCCGACGGCATTTCCCGCAGCATCATGACCGTGAAGTATTCGCGCAAGGCCTCGCCTGAGCAGATGCAGCGCTTTCAGGAAAACTTCAAGCGCAGCCTGATGCAGTTCTATGGCAATGCGTTGCTCGAATACAACAACCAGGGCATCACCGTTTCCCCTGCCAAGGATGAAAGCGGTAACCGGACCAGCGTTGACATGCAGGTCAAGGGCAGCAGTGGTTCCATCTATCCTGTGTCCTACACGCTGGAGAAAATCAACGGCGAGTGGAAAGTCCGTAACGTCATCATCAACGGCATCAACATCGGCAAGCTGTTCCGCGATCAGTTCCAGGACTCGATGCAGCGCAATGGCAACGATCTCGACAAGGTGATCAACAACTGGGCCGGCGAAGTTGCCAAGGCCAAGGAAACCACCGAGCAAGCTGCCGAGAAGCAAACCCAATGAGTGAGTCAGCCGTCCAGATGAATGAATCCGGCGAACTGCACCTCAGTGGTACGCTGGATTACCGCAGCGGCCCGGTTCTGCGCAAGCAGGGCCAGGCGCTGATCAAGGCCAGCAAGGCTGCGGCGCTGGTGGTTGACTGTTCGCAGGTGGTGAAGTCCAGCAGTGTCGGCTTGTCGTTGCTGCTGTGCTTCATGCGAGATGCCCAGGCCGCCGGCAAGGCCCTGAGCATCCGCGCGATGCCCGAAGATATGCGCGAAATCGCTCAGGTCAGTGAATTGACCGAGTTATTGGCGCATCCCTAACCGCATCTACAGGGAAGCCCCCCGTCAGAGTCCTGCTTAGCGGGGTTCGCAGGCGCGGGGCTTTTTTGTATGATGTCCGACCCGCGCGCACAAGGCGCCGATTGAGGTTGAGCATGCAGGCCGTAGAAGTGAAGAGCTTCCTTGAAGGAAAGCTGCCAGACACGAAGGTGGAAGTTGAAGGCGAAGGCTGCAATTTCCAGCTGAACCTGATTAGCGATGAACTGGCGGCGTTGAGCCCGGTGAAGCGTCAGCAGCAGGTCTATGCCCATTTGAACCCATGGATCACCGATGGCAGCATCCATGCGGTCACTATGAAATTTTTCAGCAGCGCGGCCTGGGCCGAGCGCACCTGAGCCCAAGGGCGTCGAGATTCTTATGGATAAACTGATTATTACTGGTGGCGTTCGTCTTGATGGCGAAATCCGCATCTCCGGGGCAAAGAACTCCGCCCTGCCGATCCTGGCCGCAACCTTGCTGTGCGATGGCCCGGTTACCGTTGCCAACCTGCCGCACCTGCACGACATCACCACCATGATCGAGCTGTTCGGCCGCATGGGCATCGAGCCGGTGATCGACGAGAAGCTCAGCGTCGAAATCGACCCGCGCACCATCAAGACCCTGATCGCCCCGTACGAACTGGTGAAAACCATGCGTGCGTCGATCCTGGTACTGGGCCCGATGGTTGCCCGTTTCGGCGAAGCCGAAGTTGCGCTGCCTGGCGGTTGCGCCATCGGCTCGCGTCCGGTTGACCTGCACATCCGCGGTCTCGAAGCCATGGGCGCGGTGATCGACGTGGAAGGTGGCTACATCAAGGCCAAGGCGCCTGAAGGTGGCCTGCGCGGCGCGCACTTCTTCTTCGACACCGTCAGTGTGACCGGTACCGAGAACATCATGATGGCCGCTGCGCTGGCCAAGGGTCGCAGCGTCCTGCAGAACGCCGCTCGCGAACCTGAAGTCATCGACCTGGCGAACTTCCTGATCGCCATGGGCGCCAAGATCTCCGGCGCCGGCACCGACACCATCACCATTGATGGCGTCGACCGCCTGCACCCGGCCACCTACAAGGTGATGCCGGACCGTATCGAAACCGGTACCTACCTGGTTGCTGCTGCTGTTACCGGCGGTCGCGTGAAGGTCAAGGACACCGATCCGACCATCCTTGAAGCGGTGCTGGAAAAACTCAAGGAAGCGGGCGCGGAGATTACCTGCGGCGAAGACTGGATCGAGCTGAACATGCACGGCAAGCGGCCTAAAGCCGTCAACGTGCGTACGGCTCCGTACCCGGCATTCCCGACTGACATGCAGGCGCAGTTCATTTCGCTCAACGCCATTGCCGAAGGCACCGGTGCCGTGATCGAGACGATCTTCGAGAACCGTTTCATGCACGTCTACGAGCTGCACCGCATGGGCGCCAAGATCCAGGTCGAAGGCAACACTGCCATCGTTACCGGCACCGAGAAGCTCAAGGGCGCGCCAGTCATGGCCACCGACCTGCGTGCTTCGGCCAGCCTGGTGATCTCCGCGCTGATTGCTGAAGGCGACACCCTGATCGATCGCATCTACCACATAGACCGTGGTTACGAGTGCATCGAAGAGAAACTGCAGATGCTCGGCGCCAAGATCCGCCGCGTACCGGGCTAGTCCCTGCTGCAGCTGTGGTGAGGGAGCAAACTCCCTCGCCACGGTTTGCTGTTAACTGATTTGTTTCAAATCGAGGCTGATTCTTCATTATCGAGAATGCCTCGATGTGTGTCCGGCGCCGATTGCGACCGGGCATGAGTACCTTTATTAAGGACTGACGTTTCCCATGTTGACCATTGCATTGTCCAAGGGCCGCATTCTTGATGACACCCTGCCGCTTCTGGCTGAAGCGGGCATCGTGCCGACCGAGAATCCGGACAAGAGCCGCAAGCTGATCATCCCCACGACCCAGCCCGACGTACGTTTGCTGATCGTGCGCGCTACCGATGTGCCGACTTACGTCGAGCATGGTGCCGCTGACCTGGGCGTCGCCGGTAAAGATGTGTTGATGGAATACGGCGGCCAGGGCTTGTACGAGCCACTGGACCTGCGCATTGCACTGTGCAAGCTGATGACTGCTGGCCGTGTCGGTGATGTCGAGCCCAAGGGCCGTCTGCGCGTGGCAACCAAGTTCGTCAACGTTGCCAAGCGTTATTACGCCGAGCAGGGCCGTCAGGTCGATATCATCAAGCTCTACGGCTCGATGGAGCTGGCCCCGCTGATCGGTCTGGCAGACAAGATCATCGACGTGGTCGACACCGGCAATACGCTGCGCGCCAATGGCCTGGAACCTCAGGATTTCATTGCCGACATCAGCTCCCGGCTGATCGTCAACAAAGCTTCGATGAAAATGCAGCACGCCCGTATCCAGGCGTTGATCGACACCCTGCGCAAGGCAGTGGAGTCTCGACACCGCGGCTGATTCACCTGCGCGACCTTGAGTCGCGCCCGTCTATCCGCCTCATAGCCAGAATCTCAGGTGCCCAAGCGGAAACGACTGCTAAGTTAGGGCGCCTGAGTTTTTGCCATTCCTATGAGGCTCTCGCTATGACCGCACCGACTGCAATTCGCCGACTCAACGCTGCTGACCCGGATTTCGCGCATCATCTGGATCATCTGCTGAGCTGGGAAAGTGTGTCTGACGACTCGGTCAATCAGCGGGTGCTGGACATCATCAAAGCCGTGCGCGAGCGTGGCGACGCCGCCCTGGTGGAGTTCACCCAGAAGTTCGATGGCCTGGAAGTGGCCTCGATGGCCGACCTGATCCTGCCGCGCGAGCGCCTGGAACTGGCGCTCACGCGTATCACCATCGCTCAGCGCGAAGCCCTGGAAAAAGCGGCCACCCGGGTGCGCAGCTACCACGAGAAACAGAAGCAGGACTCCTGGAGCTACACCGAGGCCGATGGCACCGTGCTGGGCCAGAAGGTTACTCCGCTGGACCGCGCTGGCCTGTACGTGCCGGGCGGCAAGGCGTCGTATCCGTCTTCGGTACTGATGAACGCCATTCCCGCCAAGGTGGCTGGCGTGACCGAAGTGGTCATGGTGGTACCCACCCCGCGTGGCGAGCTCAATGAGCTGGTGCTGGCGGCGGCGTGCATTGCCGGCGTGGACCGGGTGTTCACCATTGGCGGCGCCCAGGCCGTCGCCGCACTGGCTTACGGCACCGAGAGCGTGCCGAAGGTCGACAAGGTCGTCGGCCCTGGCAATATCTATGTCGCCACCGCCAAGCGCCACGTGTTCGGCCAGGTCGGTATCGACATGATTGCCGGCCCTTCGGAGATCCTCGTGGTGTGCGACGGCCAGACCGATCCGGACTGGATCGCCATGGACCTGTTTTCCCAGGCCGAGCACGACGAAGACGCCCAGGCGATTCTGGTCAGCCCTGACGCCGAGTTCCTCGACAAGGTGGCCGCGAGCATCAACAAACTGATGCCGACCATGGAGCGTGCCGAGATCATCGAAACCTCGATCAATGGCCGTGGCGCCCTGATTCTGGTCGAGGACATGAACCAGGCTATCGAAGTGGCCAACCGGATCGCCCCGGAACACCTGGAGCTATCGGTGGCTGATCCACAGGCCTGGCTGCCGTTGATTCGTCACGCCGGCGCGATCTTCATGGGTCGTCACACCTCCGAGGCCCTGGGCGATTACTGCGCAGGCCCCAACCACGTATTGCCGACTTCCGGCACCGCGCGGTTCTCCTCGCCACTGGGTGTGTACGATTTCCAGAAACGCTCCTCGATCATCTTCTGCTCCGAGCAGGGTGCTTCCGAATTGGGCAAAACTGCCTCCGTGCTGGCCCGTGGCGAGTCGCTGACCGCCCACGCGCGCAGTGCCGAATACCGCATCGTCGACGATCAGAAGGGGAACTGAACATGAGTAAATTCTGGAGCCCCTTCGTCAAGGACCTGGTGCCTTACGTGCCGGGCGAGCAGCCCAAGCTGACCAAGCTGGTGAAACTCAACACCAATGAAAACCCGTACGGTCCTTCGCCCAAGGCGCTGGCGGCGATGCAAAGCGAATTGAACGACAATCTGCGTCTGTACCCGGACCCGAACAGCGATGTGCTCAAGCAAGCCGTTGCCCGTTACTACGCAGTGCAGGCTAACCAGGTTTTCCTGGGCAACGGTTCCGATGAAGTCCTGGCGCACATTTTCCATGGCTTGCTGCAACACGATAAGCCGCTGCTGTTCCCGGACATCAGCTACAGCTTCTATCCGGTGTATTGCGGGCTATATGGCATCAAGTTCGATGCGGTGCCGCTGGATGAACAGTTTCAGATCAATCCGGCGGACTATGCCAGGCCGAACGGCGGGGTCATCTTTCCGAACCCGAACGCGCCTACCGGTTGCCTGCTGGCACTGGATGCGGTGGAGCAAATCCTCAAGGCCAGTCCGGATTCGGTGGTGGTGGTGGATGAGGCGTACATCGACTTCGGCGGTGAGACCGCGATCACTTTGGTGGATCGTTATCCGAACTTGCTGGTGACCCAGACCCTGTCCAAATCCCGGTCGCTGGCAGGCTTGCGGGTAGGTTTGGCGGTAGGCCATCCGGACCTGATCGAGGCACTGGAACGAATCAAAAACAGCTTCAACTCCTATCCGCTGGACCGCCTGGCGAATGTCGGGGGGGCGGCGGCGTTCGAGGATCGCGATTACTTCGACAAGACTTGCCGGTTGGTCATCGAGCACCGTGAGTGGGTCGTCGCGCAATTGGAAGGCAAGGGGTTTGAAGTGTTGCCGTCGGCAGCCAACTTCATTTTCGCCCGTCATCCGCAGCACGACGCAGCCGGCCTGGCAGCCAAGTTACGCGAACAAGGCGTGATCGTCCGGCACTTCAAGCAGGAGCGCATTGCGCAGTTCCTGCGGATCTCCATCGGTACGCCGGAGCAGAACCAGGCCCTGATCGACGGCCTCGGCGACCTTTAAGCCATCCCCCGATCCTGTGGGAGCGTGGCTTGCCCGCGATAAACGATAACGCGGTCTACCTATTGCACCGCGGCGTCCCCATCGCGGGCAAGCCACGCTCCCACAAGGTTTGGTGAGTTACTCGTGATGCGGTTCGCCCAGAAAGGTCAGCGACGTGAACAGCCCGCGCGTCGCCACATCCGGGTTGTCCTTTAGCGGAATCTCCATCTGCGCCGCAATCACATTCAACCCCTCATTACGCACCATTACTTGCGCCCGCCCCTCTTCGTCGGTCTCGGTGCTTAACGTATTCGGCGCGCTGCGATAGTCGCCCGCCAGCTTCACACCCGCCGCCGGCTTACCGTCCAATAGCACTCGAACCGGCAACGATCTACCCGGCCCGACCGTCAGCGGATCAACCTCCGGCAGAATCAGCAATTTCATCTGATCGAGCTTTGGCAACTTCGCCCCCGGCTGGTATATCGACAGGCTGTATTTGAAGGTCTGGGTCGACTCAATGGCCCCCGGTACTTTGCTGCGTCCTTCGTTGATCCATTTTTTATCCGCCGTTTGCGACCACATGCCATTGTTCAGCGCCACTGCCATCACTGCCGTTGGTTTCAACGGCTGCAGGCGGGCGTGGTCGGCCAGCTGCTGCACGTTCACCGGGATCATTTTTCCGGCTACGTCATAGGCCCAGGCACCACTGATTTTCTGCGCCTTGAAGGCGTTGTCTTCGGCGCCATGGCCGTAGATGACTTCGATGTTGCCGCGACGTTGTTCGGTCCAGAGGCCATGGGCCGAAGCTTGAGTGGCGAAGAGGGCCGCGATGAGCAGAAGGGTTTTGCCGTGTTGCATGGTGGACGTCCTTTTACAGGTTGAGTGTCAGGCTGACGGTGAAATTGCGTGGCTCGCCGGGGTTGACCCAGTAGTTGCTGTAGGAGCGCTCGAAGTATTTCTCGTCGAAAAGGTTGTTCAGGTTCAGGCCCACGGTGACGTTTTCGCTGGCCTTGTAATGGGCCAACAGGTCGACGGTGTGGTAGGCCGGCAGTTCGAAATCGCTGCCGGCTTCACCCGAGCGATCACCGACATAGGTGAACGCTGCACCAAGGTCCGAACCGCGCAAATGGCCATCCTGAAATTCATAAACACCCAACAGACTGCCGCTGCGTTTGGCCACGCCGGGAATCCGGCTGCCGGTGGGAATCACCTTGTCGCCCTGGGTGACTTCGGCGTCGATGTACGCGAAAGCCCCGATCACTCGCACGGCGTCGGTCATTTGCCCGGTGACTTGCAGGTCGACACCCTGGCTGCGGGCCTTGCCCATGGCGCGGCTGGAATCGGTGGTCGGGTCGAGCGCAAGGACGTTTTCCTTTTCGATATGGAAGGCGGCGAGGGTGGTGCTCAAGCGGTCGTCGAACAGCTCGCTCTTGATCCCGACCTCATAACCGACGCCTTCTTCCGGGTCGAATGATTTGCCGGCGGCGTCCAGCCCGTTGTTCGGCTTGAACGAGGTGGAGGCGTTGGCGAATAACCCCACTTCAGGCGTCAGTTGGTAGAGCAGGCCGGCCCGCTGGGTCAGGGCATCGTGGCGCTGACGGCTGGTCGCGTTGCGGTTGTGATCGTCGATGCTTTGTTCGAAATGCTCAAAGCGCACACCGAGCATGCCGCGCAGTTTTTCTGTGAAAATGATCTGGTCCTGAAGGTTCAGCGCCTGGCTTTCGACATGCTCGAAGAAGTCGGTCCCGGAGCGTGCGCCATCGGGTTTCGGCTGGCCGTAGATCGGTCGATAGATATCGATGGCGTACGGGCCGCCAGCAATCGTCGTCACCCGCTCGTTCTTGCGGTAGTCCTCATACTCGCTGCCGATCAGCACTTCGTGTTGCCAGCTGCCGATGTCGAACAGCCCGCGCAGTTCGAGCTGGGTGATGCTGTCGTGCCAATTGGTATCGCGCTCGCGGTAGCGACGGTTGACGGTGTGGCCGTCGGCGTTCAGGGGACGATTTTCGGAGGCAAAGCCCCAGAGTTTGCCTTCCTTGTAATGACTGGCCAAGCGCAGTTTCCAGCTATCGTTGAGCTGATGTTCGAGTGCGGCTTGCAGCAGATTGTTGTGGTTATCGATGTTGCCGTCGTTGGGTTCGCCAAGGAAGGTCGAACGGGAAACGCCGCTCCATTTATTGTTCGGCGCGACGATGCCGCGGTCGAAGGTGGAGCTGTGGCGCACGAATTCGCTCTCCACCAGCAGGCGGGTGTCCGGGTTCAGCTGCCAGCTGAAGGAAGGCGCCACGAACACCCGCTGGCTGTCGACGTGATCGCGAAAACTGTGGTTGTCCTCGACCGCCAGGTTGACCCTCGACAACAGGTTACCGGCTTCGTCCAGCGGCGTGTTCAGGTCCAGCGCAGTGCGATAACGGTCCCAGCTGCCAGCGCTGGTTTCGAGCGTGGTGAACGGCTGGGGTTGGGGTTTCTTGCTGACGATGTTCACTGTGCCACCCGGATCACCACGGCCATACAGGCTGGCAGCCGGACCTTTGAGGACCTCGATGCGTTCGATGTTGGCCACGTCCGGGGTGCTCGGGTAGCCGCGGTTGGCACTGAAACCGTCCTTGTAGAACTCGGAGGTGGTGAAACCACGCACGCTGTATTCGTAGAGGGTCAAGCCGCCGAAGTTGTTCTGCTTCGACACGCCGCCGGCAAAATCCAGGGCGCGCTCGACACGGGTGCTGCCCAGATCCTTGAGCACGCTGGCGGGCACCACACTGATCGATTGCGGGATATCGCGAATCGCGGTGTCGGTCTTGGTCGCACTGGAGGAGCGGGTGGCGCGGTAGCCCGTGACCGGGCCAGTGGCGGATTCGTAGTCAGAGGTGACGCTGATGGCCTCCAGCTCGATGGGGGTGGAATCTTCGGAAAACGCCGGGTCCGCCAGCAGGCCAAGGGCAAGAGTTGTGAAGCAGGCCTTTATTCGAGACGACATGTCAGATTGTTCCAATAGTGATATTGAAACAATATAACATTTCTTTTGTCGGTGTCTGCCACTAACCCGCGATTGGCGGGCTAGTGCTTACTCCTGTTCTTTTTCCTTGGCCGGGGCCGGTGCCGGCGGTGGACGCAGACCGATTTCGGCGGTGAGCTTGATCTCTTTGCCGTTGCGCATCACCTGAATGGTCACCTTCTCCGTCGGCTTTATCCGCGCCACCTGGTTCATCGAGCGGCGGCCGTCGCCGGCTGGTTCGCCGTCGATCGCGAGAATCACGTCGCCCAGTTGCAGGCCGGCTTTCTGAGCCGGGCCATCGCGGAAAATCCCTGCGACCACGATACCCGGGCGCCCCGACAGGCCAAACGACTCGGCCAGTTCCTGGGTCAGGGGCTGTACTTCGATGCCGAGCCAGCCACGAATCACCTGGCCGTGTTCGATGATCGACTTCATCACTTCCATCGCCAGTTTGACCGGGATGGCGAAGCCGATGCCCTGGGAGCCGCCGGACTTGGAGAAGATCGCCGTGTTGATTCCGGTCAGGTTGCCGTTGGCATCGACCAGCGCGCCGCCGGAGTTGCCGGGGTTGATCGCGGCGTCGGTCTGAATGAAGTCTTCGTAGTTGTTCAGGCCCAGCTGGTTACGGCCAGTGGCGCTGATGATGCCCATGGTCACGGTCTGGCCGACCCCGAATGGGTTGCCGATGGCCAGGGCGACGTCGCCGATGCGGATATTGTCAGAGCGCCCGACGGTGATCGACGGGAGGTTCTTGAGGTCGATTTTCAATACCGCGAGATCGGTTTCCGGATCGCTGCCAATTACCCGGGCCAGGGTTTCCCGGCCATCCTTCAGGGCCACGACGATCTGGTCGGCACCGCTGGTGACGTGGTTGTTGGTCAGCAGATAGCCTTCGGGACTCATGATCACGCCCGAACCCAGGCTCGATTCCATGCGTTTCTGCTTGGGCGAGTTGTCGCCGAAGAACCGGCGGAACTGCGGGTCCTCAAACAGCGGGTGGTTCGGTTTGTTGATCACTTTGGTGGTGTAGAGGTTGACCACCGATGGCGCGGCCGTGGTCACCGCGTCGGCATAGGACACCGGACCTTGCTGCACGCTGGTGGTTTGCGGGGCTTGCTGCAGATTCACATCGAGGCTTGGAAGCCCGACCCATTGCGGGTAACGCTGGATGATCAACAGAGCGATAAGCACGCCGGCCAACAGCGGCCAGCCGGAAAAACGCAGCGCCTTGAGCATTAAGCACGTCCTGAAAGGTTGCAGGCGGTATGAGACCGCCCATAATGACGCGCATTATACGAGGCCGCGCGCGCCTCTGAACGGGATATTTAGGAGTCTTTTATGGCCGTCGCCCTGAGCACCCTGGTCGAAGAAGCTGACCGTTACCTGAACAGCGCCAGGATTGCCGATTATTGCCCCAATGGGTTGCAGGTCGAAGGTCGACCGCAGGTGATGCGCATCGTCAGTGGCGTCACCGCGAGCCAGGCGCTGCTGGACGCGGCGGTCGAAGCCCAGGCCGACCTGGTGCTGGTGCATCACGGTTATTTCTGGAAGGGCGAGAACCCCTGCGTCACCGGGATGAAGCAGCGTCGGCTGAAAACCCTGCTCAAGCACGACATCAGCCTGTTGGCGTATCACCTGCCACTGGACCTGCACCCGGATGTCGGCAACAACGTCCAGCTCGCGCGTCAGCTGGAGATCACCGTGGAAGGCCCGCTGGATCCGGACAACCTGAAGATCGTCGGGCTGGTCGGCTCCCTCAGCGAGCCGATGACACCCCGGGATTTCGCCCGTCGAGTGCAGGAAGTCATGGGGCGCGAGCCGTTGCTGATCGAAGGCAGCGAGATGATCCGCCGCGTCGGCTGGTGCACCGGCGGCGGCCAGGGCTACATCGACCAGGCGGTGCTGGCCGGCGTTGACCTGTACCTCAGTGGCGAAGCGTCCGAGCAGACCTTCCACAGCGCCCGGGAAAACGACATCAGCTTCATCGCCGCCGGCCACCATGCCACCGAGCGTTACGGCGTGCAGGCGCTGGGCGACTACCTGGCGCGACGCTTTGCGCTGGACCACATCTTCATCGATTGCCCCAACCCGATCTGATTGAATCGCAATGCCTTGCGTAGGAGCTGCCGAAGGCTGCGATCTTTTGATCTTAAAAAAACAACGTCAAAAGATCGCAGCCTTCGGCAGCTCCTACAGTGGGATGTGCCAATCAGCCAGGCGTGGTGGCGGCCAAACGCGGGGGTATATTCATATACCCTTTCGATCTAGCCAGCGTCCTGATTAGAAGAGGTCGCTGTGCTAGGATTCCCCGCTCGAACACGGCCCGCTGGCCGTCCATAAGATCGTTTTCGTGAGTAGCCATGGTCGACAAACTGACGCATCTGAAACAGCTGGAGGCCGAAAGCATCCACATCATCCGCGAGGTCGCCGCCGAGTTCGATAACCCGGTGATGCTGTACTCCGTCGGTAAAGACTCCGCCGTGATGCTGCACCTTGCGCGCAAGGCATTCTTCCCGGGCAAGCTGCCGTTCCCGGTCATGCACGTGGACACCCGGTGGAAGTTCAAGGAAATGTACGCGTTCCGCGACCGCATGGTCGAAGAACTCGGCCTCGACCTGCTGGTGCACGTAAACCCCGATGGCGTCGCGCAGGGCATCAACCCGCTGACCCACGGCAGTGCCAAGCACACCGACATCATGAAGACCGAAGGCCTCAAGCAGGCCCTCGACAAATACGGCTTCGACGCCGCCTTCGGTGGTGCCCGTCGCGACGAAGAAAAATCCCGCGCCAAAGAGCGCGTGTATTCCTTCCGCGATACCAAGCACCGCTGGGACCCGAAAAACCAGCGCCCGGAGCTGTGGAACGTCTATAACGGCAACGTCAACAAGGGCGAATCCATTCGTGTGTTCCCGTTGTCGAACTGGACCGAACTGGACATCTGGCAGTACATCTACCTCGAAGGCATCCCGATCGTGCCGCTGTATTTCGCCGCCGAGCGCGACGTCATCGAGATGAATGGCACCTGGATCATGATCGACGACGAACGCCTGCTCAATCACCTGAGCGACGAAGACAAGGCGCGCATCGTCAAGAAGAAAGTCCGTTTCCGCACACTGGGTGACTACCCGCTGACCGGTGCGGTCGAGTCCGAGGCCACCAGCCTGACCGACATCATTCAGGAAATGCTCCTGACGCGAACTTCCGAACGCCAGGGCCGGGTCATCGACCACGATGGCGCAGGCTCGATGGAAGAAAAGAAACGTCAGGGTTATTTCTAAGGGGTTGTCATGTCGCACGTATCTGATTTGATCAGCGAGGACATCCTCGCCTACCTGGGCCAGCACGAACGCAAGGAAATGCTGCGCTTCCTGACCTGTGGCAACGTCGACGACGGCAAGAGCACCCTGATCGGGCGCCTGCTGCACGACTCCAAGATGATCTACGAAGATCATCTGGAAGCCATCACCCGCGACTCGAAAAAAGTCGGCACCACTGGCGAAGACATCGACCTGGCATTGCTGGTCGACGGCCTGCAGGCCGAGCGTGAGCAGGGCATCACCATCGATGTCGCCTACCGCTATTTCTCCACCGCCAAGCGCAAATTCATCATCGCCGATACCCCGGGCCATGAGCAGTACACGCGCAACATGGCCACCGGTGCGTCCACCTGTGACCTGGCGATCATCCTGGTTGATGCCCGCTACGGCGTGCAGACCCAGACCCGTCGCCACAGCTTCATCGCCTCGTTACTGGGCATCAAGCACATCGTGGTCGCCATCAACAAGATGGACCTCAATGGCTTCGACGAAAGCGTATTCGAGTCGATCAAGGCCGATTACCTGAAGTTTGCCGAAGGTATCGCCTTCAAACCGACCACCATGGCCTTCGTGCCGATGTCCGCTCTCAAGGGCGACAACGTGGTGAACAAATCCGAGCGCTCGCCGTGGTACACCGGCCAGTCGCTGATGGAAATTCTCGAAACCGTCGAAATCGCCAACGACCGCAACTACACCGACCTGCGTTTCCCGGTGCAGTACGTCAACCGTCCGAACCTGAACTTCCGTGGTTTCGCCGGCACCCTGGCCAGCGGCGTTGTGCACAAGGGCGATGAAGTCGTTGTGCTGCCGTCGGGCAAGAGCAGCCGTGTGAAATCCATCGTCACCTTCGAGGGTGAACTGGAGCACGCCGGTCCTGGTCAGGCGGTAACGCTGACCATGGAAGACGAGATCGATATCTCCCGCGGCGACCTGCTGGTGCACGCCGACAACCTGCCGCAAGTCACTGACGCTTTCGACGCCATGCTGGTGTGGATGGCGGAAGAGCCGATGCTGCCAGGCAAGAAATACGATATCAAGCGCGCCACCACCTACGTGCCGGGTTCGATCACCAGCATCGTTAACCGTGTTGACGTGAACACCCTGGAAGAGGGACCTGCCAGCTCGTTGCAACTGAACGAGATCGGTCGGGTCAAGGTCAGCCTCGACGCGGAGATCGCGCTGGACGGTTACGCCAGCAACCGCACCACGGGTTCGTTCATCGTCATCGACCGCCTGACCAATGGCACAGTCGCCGCCGGCATGATCATTGCCCAGCCGTTGGCTCATGGCAGCAGCACGCACCACGGCAAACTGGCTCACGTGGCCACCGAAGAACGCGCCCAGCGCTTCGGCCAGCAACCGGCAACCGTGTTGTTCAGCGGGCTGTCGGGCGCGGGCAAAAGCACCCTGGCCTATGCGGTTGAACGCAAGTTGTTCGACATGGGCCGTGCGGTGTTCGTACTGGATGGCCAGAACCTGCGTCACGACCTGAACAAAGGTCTGCCACAGGATCGCGCCGGGCGCACCGAGAACTGGCGCCGTGCCGCACACGTTGCGCGTCAGTTCAACGAAGCCGGCCTGCTGACCCTCGCCGCATTCGTTGCACCGAGCGCCGAAGGCCGCGAACAGGCCAAGGACCTGATCGGCAAGGAGCGCCTGCTGACAGTCTATGTCCAGGCCTCGCCAGCGGTCTGCGCCGAACGTGACCCGCAAGGCCTGTACGCTGCGGCAGGTGACAACATCCCGGGCGAATCCTTCCCGTACGACGTGCCGCTGGATGCCGACCTCGTGGTCGATACCCAGTCGTTGTCGCTGGAAGAAAGCGTCAAGCAAGTGCTGGATCTGCTGCGTCAGCGCGGCGCGATCTAAGCGTCAGTTGCTGCAATAAAAAACCCGCCGATGAGTGATCATCCGGCGGGTTTTTTGTTTCGGGTCGACTCGGTCAACTGTGGGAGCCAGCCCGCTGGCGATTGCGGTGTTTCAGTCAACCCATCTGCTGAATGTGAATCCGCTATCGCCAGCAGGCTGGCTCCCACAGGAGATCAGTGTTTGACTGGATATTTGCGATGCATCTGCTCCAACAGTGCATCCTTGTCTTCCCAGAGCTGATTGATCCACCCCTGAAACTGCAACCGGTACTCCCCATCCTGCTCATAATTCTTGCCGATGAACTCCGGCGGAATTTTCAGCTCCTGGAAGTGCACCACCACATCCTGCACGTTTCCGCACAACAGATCCCAATACCCCGGACGCCCGCCAGGATAGTGGATGGTCACGTTGACGATCGACTCCAGCTGCTCACCCATCGCATCCAGCACGAACGCAATGCCGCCGGCCTTGGGTTTTAGCAGGTATTTGAAGGGTGATTTCTGCTGCGCGTGTTTACCCTCGGTAAAGCGCGTGCCTTCGGCGAAGTTGAACATGCCTACCGGGTAGTTGCGAAATTTTGCGCAGGTCTTGCGGGTGGTTTCCAGGTCTTTGCCTTTCTTCTCCGGGTGCTTTTCCAGGTAGGCCTTGGAGTAGCGCTTCATGAACGGGAAGCCCAGGGCCCACCATGCCAGACCGATCACCGGGACCCAGATCAGTTCCTGCTTGAGAAAGAACTTCAGCGGCTGGATGCGGCGGTTGAGCACGTACTGCAGCACCATGATGTCGACCCAGCTCTGGTGGTTGCTGGTGATCAGGTAGGAGTGCTGATAGTCCAGGCCTTCCAGGCCGCTGAGGTGCCAGCGGGTGCGGCAGACCAGGTTCATCCAGGCTTTGTTGTTGCTGATCCAGGCTTCATGGGTATGGCTCATCAGCCAGCGCGTGAAGCGCTGGGTGATGGCAAAGGGCAGCACCTTGAAGATCGCCACGCAGAACAGGAACGAGCACAGCAGGATGGTATTGAGCGCCAGCAATAGCGAGGCGATCACGCCGCGCACGGCGGCAGGCAGGAAACCCAGCATTTAAAGATCCATTGGTCGGTTGGCGGCTTGGATCGCGGTCAACGCGATGGTGTAGACGATGTCGTCGACCTGCGCGCCGCGCGGCAGGTCGTTCACCGGTTTGCGCAGGCCTTGCAGCATCGGCCCGAGGCTGACGCAGTCGGCGCTGCGCTGCACGGCTTTGTGTGTGGTGTTGCCGGTGTTCAGGTCGGGAAACACGAACACCGTGGCGCGACCAGCGACCTGGCTGTTCGGCGCCAGTTGCCGGGCCACGGTTTCGTTGGCGGCAGCGTCGTACTGCAGGGGGCCATCGATCAGCAGCGAGTTCTGCTGTTCGTGGGCGAGCAATGTCGCTTCGCGGACTTTCTCGACTTCTTCACCGCTGGCGGATTCGCCGCTGGAATAGCTGATCATCGCCACCCGCGGAGTGATGCCGAAAGCCGCCGCCGAGTCGGCACTTTGCAGAGCGATCTCGGCCAGTTCGCTGGCGCTTGGGTGCGGGTTCATCACGCAGTCGCCGTAGACCAGCACCTCTTCCGGAAACAACATAAAGAACACCGATGACACCAGGGTGCAGCCCGGCGCGGTCTTGATCAGCTGCAGGGCGGGGCGGATGGTGTTGGCGGTGGAGTGGATGACCCCGGACACCAGGCCGTCGACCTCGTCCAGCGCCAGCATCATGGTGCCGATCACCACGGTGTCTTCCAGTTGCTGCTCGGCCATCGGTGCGTTGAGGCTTTTGCTTTTACGCAGTGCGACCATCGGCTCGACATAGCGCTCGCGGATCAAGTCCGGGTCGAGAATTTCCAACCCCGGCGGCAGCTCTATACCGTGCGCACGGGCCACGGCTTCGACGTCTGCGGGCTTGGCCAGGAGCACGCAACGGGCGATGCCGCGGGCCTGGCAGATGGCAGCCGCCTGTACAGTCAACGGCTCGCTGCCCTCAGGCAATACGATGCGCTTGTTGGCGGCCTGGGCGCGCTGGATCAGTTGATAGCGGAACACTGCCGGCGACAGGCGCATTTCCCGCGGAGTACCGCAGCGCTGGTGCAGCCAGTTGGCGTCGAGGTGGCTGGCGACGAAGTCGGTGATGATCTCCGCGCGCTCGCGGTCGTCGATCGGGATCTCCTTGTTCAGGCCGTTCAACTGGTTGGCAGTGTCGTATGAACCGGTGCTCACCGACAGCACGGGCAGGCCGGCCTGCAAGGCGCCGCGGCACAAGTCCATGATGCGCGGGTCGGGCAGGGTGTCGCTGGTCAGCAGCAGGCCGGCCAGCGGTACGCCGTTCATGGCGGCGAGGCTGACGGCGAGGATGATGTCGTCGCGGTCGCCCGGGGTGACCACCAGCACCCCGGGCTTGAGCAGCTCGACAGTGTTGCGCATGGTTCGCGCGCAGATGATGATTTTGCTCATGCGCCGGGTTTCGTAATCCCCGGCGTTGAGAATCTGCGCGCCCATCAGGTCGGCGACGTCGCGGGTGCGGGGGGCGTTGAGTTCCGGCTGGAACGGGATGCACCCGAGCAGTTTGAAATCACCGCTGCGCAGCAATGGCGAGTGTTCCTTCAGGCGTGAGGCGAAGACTTCCATGCTTTCGTCGGTCTTGACCTTGTTGAGGATGACGCCGAGGACTTTCGGGTCCTTGGGGCCACCAAACAACTGCGCCTGCAATTCCACACGGCCGGACAGTTCGGTGAGCACTTCGTTTTCCGGCGCCGAGACCAGGATCACGTCGGCGTCCAGGCTCTTGGCCAGGTGCAGATTGACTCGCGCAGCGTAGCTGGCACTGCGGGTCGGGACCATGCCTTCGACGATGAGCACGTCCTTGCCGATCGCTGCCTGTTGATAGAGCGTGATGATTTCTTCGAGTAGCTCATCGAGCTGACCGTCGCCCAGCATGCGTTCGACGTGGGCCAGGCCCAGCGGCTGGGGCGGTTTGAGGCCATGGGTACGCGCCACCAGTTCGGTGGAGCGTTCAGGCCCGGTGTCGCCCGGGTGTGGTTGGGCGATCGGTTTGAAAAAGCCGACCTTGAGACCGGCTCGCTCAAGGGTGCGCACCAGCCCGAGGCTGATGGAGGTCAGACCCACACCAAAATCGGTGGGTGCGATAAAAAAAGTTTGCATGCGGATTCTCTAAGGGAGCGCAGGGGTGACCTTCTATTTTTGAAGGTCTACCGACATTCAGTCGCCAAGGTTATCGCTAACCGGGCCTTGTGCGCACCAACCGCACGCAAAGGGCTGGCCTATTTTTTCAGTGCGCTGCACCGGGTCCATGACCCAGGCCCGGGATTGCCATGGCGGCTGGTGGCGCAGGTGCTGGGTGTGGCCGCAGGAAAGCTCGGCCACCCAATGCCCGTCCTCGTCCTGGTGGAAACCTGTGACCCTGGAGTCCTGCATCGTCATCCGTCTGTCCGGGTTGTGTTCGCTTTCGGGCGATTGCTTCGCTAAACTTGGTCTTTCTATATTCTTCTGCAAAAGGTCTCGCCCCATGCTGATCGCCGCCAATAAGGCTGTCTCCATCGACTATACCCTGACCAACGACGCTGGTGAGGTCATCGACAGCTCCGCCGGCGGCGCGCCGCTGGTTTACCTGCAAGGCGCAGGCAATATCATTCCAGGCCTGGAAAAAGCCCTGGAAGGCAAGGCAGTTGGTGATGAACTGACCGTTGCCGTTGAACCTGAAGACGCTTACGGCGAGTACGCTGCCGAACTGGTCAGCACCCTGAGCCGCAGCATGTTCGAAGGCGTCGACGAACTGGAAGTGGGCATGCAGTTCCACGCTTCCGCTCCGGACGGCCAGATGCAGATCGTCACCATTCGCGATCTGGACGGCGACGACGTGACTGTCGACGGCAACCACCCGTTGGCCGGTCAGCGCCTTAATTTCCAGGTCAAGATCATCGACATCCGTGACGCCAGCCAGGAAGAAGTTGCCCATGGTCACGTCCATGGCGAAGGTGGTCATCACCACTGATTTTCTGCGCTAAGCTCAGAGAACTGGAGAGGCGCCCGAGGGCGCCTTTTTTAGTCCGCGGTTGTCCATGGCAGCGCCGCCAGGTAGCTGTTTCGAGAAGAACACGGGAATTTGGAGTTCGTCATGAGCGCTTTTCACGACCTTAAATTGACAGCCCTGGATGGTCAGGAGCTACCGCTGGCGCCTTTTAAAGGGCGCGTCGTGCTGGTGGTGAACGTTGCCTCCAAATGTGGCCTGACTCCGCAATACGCGGCGCTGGAAAACCTTTACCAGCAGTACAAGGACAAAGGTTTCAGCGTGCTCGGGCTGCCGTGCAACCAGTTCGCCGGACAGGAACCGGGGACTGAGCAGGAGATCCAGGAATTCTGCAGCCTGAACTATGGCGTGACGTTTCCGTTGTCCAGCAAGCTGGAAGTGAACGGGCACGATCGTCATCAGTTGTATCGCCTGCTGGCGGGCGAGGGGGCAGAGTTTCCAGGGGACATTACCTGGAACTTCGAGAAATTCCTGCTGGGCAAGGACGGCCGCGTGCTGGCGCGGTTCTCACCGCGCACGGCGCCGGATGATCCAACGATTGTTCATGCGATTGAAAAAGCTCTGAGCTGAAAAAGAAAAATCAAAAGATCGTCCGAACGCGGCCCGAGCCTTCGGACGATCTTTTGATTCTGCCTTCTGACCCTAAATCACCAAAATCAATAATGCTTCCAATGGCTCGGCGCTCTCAATATTATCGCCGTCATAAAGCCTATCCCCCGTGNTCTGCCTTCTGACCCTAAATCACCAAAATCAATAATGCTTCCAATGGCTCGGCGCTCTCAATATTATCGCCGTCATAAAGCCTATCCCCCGTGGAGCGTCCTCATGCCCGTCAAAGCCCTGTTCAAACCGTTCCACCTCGGCACTCTCCAATTGCCGACCCGCGTCGTCATGGCGCCGATGACTCGGTCTTTCTCCCCAGGTGGCGTGCCCAATTCAAAGGTGATCGAGTACTACCGTCGTCGCGCTGCCGCCGGCGTTGGCCTGATCATCACCGAAGGCACCACGGTCGGGCACAAGGCCTCCAATGGCTACCCGAACGTGCCGCACTTCTATGGTGAGGCGGCATTGGCCGGCTGGAAGAAAGTGGTCGATGCGGTGCACGCCGAAGGCGGCAAGATCGTGCCTCAGCTGTGGCATGTTGGCAGTGTGCGGCGCACCGGCACCGAGCCGGACGCCAGCGTGCCGGGCTACGGTCCCTCGGAAAAGCTGAAGGACGGTCAGGTCGTGGTTCACGGCATGAGCAAACAGGACATCCAGGAAGTCATCGGCGCATTTGCCCAGGCGGCCAAGGATGCACAAAGCATTGGCATGGACGGCGTGGAAATCCACGGGGCCCACGGCTATCTGGTCGATCAGTTCTTCTGGGAGGGCAGCAACCAACGCACCGACGAGTACGGTGGCAGCCTGGCCAATCGTTCGCGCTTTGCCATCGAATTGATTCAAGCGGTGCGTGCAGCGGTCGGTGAAGGCTTCCCGATCATCTTCCGCTTCTCCCAGTGGAAGCAGCAGGACTACACCGCGCGCCTGGTGCAGACCCCGCAAGCGCTGGGTGAATTCCTCCAGCCGCTATCCGACGCCGGCGTGGATATTTTCCATTGCTCGACGCGCCGTTTCTGGGAGCCGGAGTTCGACGGGTCCGAACTGAACCTGGCAGGCTGGGCTCGCAAACTCACTGGCAAACCGACCATCACCGTGGGCAGCGTGGGCCTGGATGGCGAGTTCCTGCAATTCATGGTCAACACCGACAAGATCGCTCAGCCTGCCAGCCTGGAAAAGCTGCTGGAACGCTTGAACAACGATGAGTTTGACCTGGTGGCGGTAGGGCGCGCGCTGCTGGTGGATCCGGACTGGGCGCAGAAAGTGCGCGATGGGCGTGAGGAAGATATCCTGCCGTTCAGCCGTGAGGCGTTGATGACGCTGGTTTAAGCGTCAACTGGGAAGGCCCCATCGCCAGCAGGCTGGCTCCCACAGGTTTTGTGTACACCGCAGACCCCTGTGAACCAGCAAG
>NZ_JACBXG010000013.1:0-155985 GCF_020295325.1 Pseudomonas sp. Y24-6
ACTATTGAGGAGCTTCCCAGTTGCGGAATCATCCACCGCCCGCCGAACTACAACCGAAGCATGACGCCGAATTTCCAGGGCGAGCCAGCAAAGGTCGCTTCCGGCGAGCAGGTCGTGCGCATTCGAGCGCTGGCCAAGACCCTAAATCGTAGCGAGATTTGCGAGAAGGAAGGCATAACGCTCGGCGTGCTGCGCGGGATCGGCCGGCGCTACAACATCGAATTCAAGGTCGGGCCGAAGAAGGCCTTCGCGCCGAACAAGGCAAAGCCTGAGTCAGAGGCCTTGCTCGTCATTCGAGTGAAGGAATGCATGGCGAAGGGCATCAACCGGAGCCAGTGCGCGAAAGCCTTGAGCATCAGCACCACGCTGCTCCTCAGGCTGATCAAGGACTACGACATCGACTATCCGAAGATGAAGCCCGCCTTTCGATGAAGCACCGAGTCCAGCAACGCAAACGACAGGCCTGGATGGCGATCCCAGCCAGCGGAATAGAAGAGGTAAACCATGGCAGCCGCGCAGAAAGAACGATCGGCAAAGACTGCGGCGAGGCGAAAGACTCGCGGCGAGGCGAAAGACTCGCGGCGAGGAAGAAATCAGGCTGCATTGCATGGCCGGCACACGCCAAGCACTCGCTGAGCTGATGGCCTGGAGCGGAATCGAGGAACAGGGCGAGGCCATCACGCTGATGATTCACCGGTTACATGAGTTAGGGCCTCAAAAGTGCCTGCCGATGCTTGATCCGCCGCGACACGTTATTGAGGTATCCCAAAGCGTGTCGCTGGCTTTTCACCGGAAGAGCCTGCTGATGATTCAGCAGGATCCGGGGGATGAGATTCTCACTCCACAATGATTTGCCGCGTATGGGGCGGATAAATGGACATGGTGTCGCGAATGTGGTGAACACCTACCACCTCACCAGCAGCGTTGCGTTCTTCTAATTCGTAAATATCCGCGTCTTGGCCATGCCGTTGCTCACGCTTAGCAGATATTTCTACCAGCGTGTGTTCAGCCGGAACGCCAAGTTTTGCCTTGTACTCTTCAGTCATTCGTCGCTCCTTAATCCGGCCCTATGCCGGCCGAACACAAATACCCCTTTTTAACGAATCACGCCAGCCGGCGAGGATCCTCTATGTCCGCACTCCAGAAAAAACATCAGTTCATCCATGGTCAGCCGAGCATGGGTCTGCCCTTCCAGAAAGAACTGGTGGTGGATCTGTTCGCCGGCGGCGGCGGCGCGAGCACCGGTATCGCCCGGGCCTACCGGGAGCCGGATGTGGCGGTAAACCACAACCCTATCGCCCTAGCTGTGCACCGCGCCAACCACCCGGCCACCGCGCACTATGTCGCTGATGTGTTCGAGGTCGATCCGGTTCATGCCACAGGCGGCCAGCCGGTCGGCATCCTTTGGGCATCACCGGACTGCCGCCACCACAGTAAGGCTAAGGGCGGCGCACCCCGCGACCGCAAGGTGCGAGGGCTAGCCTGGGTCGTCGTCCGCTGGGCATTCGCCACCCGGCCGCGCCTGATGTTTCTGGAAAACGTCGAAGAGTTCTGCGATTGGGGGCCGATTGACGACGATGGCCAGCCGATCAAGGCAGAGCGTGGTCGCACCTTCCGCTCATTCATTGCCGCGCTGAGCACCGGCCTGCCAGCTGATCACCCTGATATGTCGGAGATACTCCAATCCATCGGCGAGTTCGTCCCGGCTGAATGCCTCGTTCGCGGACTTGGCTACAACGTCGAATGGCGGGAGCGAATCGCGGCCAACGCCGGCGCCCCGACCATTCGCAAGCGTCTCTACCTGGTGGCACGGAGTGACGGACTTCCGATCGTCTGGCCTGAACCGGTACGCCACAAGAAGCCAGCGGCCAAACAGCTTCCATGGCGTGCGGCGTCGGAATGCATCGATTGGAGCAACCTCGGGCGCACCATATTCCGCGACAAGCCTATGGCAGTTAACACCATGCGCCGAGTGGCCAAGGGCTGCTGGCGACACGTCCTGACCAGTGCCAAGCCCTTTATCGTCCCAATGCGCGGAACGTCATCGGCGCACACCAGCACCCACGGCACGAATGAGGCGTTGTCGACCATCAGCGCCGGCGGCACCCACCACGCACTTGTGCAGCCGGTTGCCGCGCCATTCCTCACCGAATGCGCTAACGGCTCGTCGCAACGCAACTTCGATGCCCAAGAGCCGCTGCGCACGCAGGTCGCCCAAGTCAAAGGCGGCCACTTCGCGATGGTTGCCACACACATGACGGCGTTCGGTCAGAACGCAGTCGGCAGCTCACCCGACGACCCAACACAGACCGTGCTAGCTGGAGCTGCACGGCACGGTGTTGTCGCAGCATTCTTCGAACAAGCGAATGGCGGTTATTACAAGGGCGACGGCCGAGCGGCTTATGACCCGATGTCGACCATCTGCCAATCCGGCGCCAACCAGCGACTGGTGAACGCGTACCTGGTGAAGTATTACGGCAACGAGAAGGACGGTATTTCGCTGGCCGAGCCGATGCACACCCTGCCAACGAAGGATCGTGTTGCGCTGGTCGAGGTTGTTCAGGTGCCGGACACCCTGACGCCTGAGCAGATGGAAGGTGCCCGCCGCTGCGCCGCTTTCATGCACGAATACCTGCCTGAGCAATTCACGGACCCGGCCGAAATGGTCATGGTCGGAGGTTATGTGCTGGTCGACATCACCTTGCGCATGCTGCAACCGCCGGAGCTGAAGGCGGCGCAAGGCTTCGACAAGGACTACATCATCGACCGCGGGCTTTTCGTCGATCCGGTCACCGGCTCCGAAGAGTGGCGCGACATTAACAAGACGGACCAGGTGCGGCTGATCGGAAACAGCGTGTGCCCGGACGAGGCCGAAGCCTTGTTCAGGGCCAATGCCGCCGACATCATCGATCTCTACCAGCGTCTCGCCGCCTGACTCAAGCAAACCACAACTGCCATGGCATCGAGTTGAGCCATTCGATCAGGTGGTAAATCTGCTTTAACACCTGGTCGATCAGCATCTGGAACAACAGGTCTTCAAAAAATCGTTTCATGGATAGGTCCTGGGCTTGTTCAAAGCCCAGATCCTGGCGTCACGACATTTTCAAACCCTACAAAAGCGGCTTTTTTCTTACTTTTTAAACTTATCAACCGTCCGGGCATGACCCGGCATAGGACGCCATAACCATGACCCACAAGTGCTGCCGGCGCGATCCGGACGTTAACACCGTCACCGACCTGGTGACCGACGAGCAGATGCAGAGCGTGTTCCAAGGCACCAACTTCGGTCACACCGATTACCGTGGCCTGCTGGCCCAAGGCTGCATCAAGGCGCTGGCTGCCTGGCATCAGGGGCACACGCTGACCACCATCCTGGAAGAGCTCCGGGTGATCAGCTGGAACAGGCAGACCAGCAAGATCAAAATCACCGCCAAAGGCCGGCACTATATTTGGCTCGCCTTTAAGGGCCGCCCGGGCGTCTGATTCCGACAGGAGTACATTTGTACTCCACCCGAGAAAATCTTAACCCAGCCGCGAAAATCTTAATTTCCGGCGCCCTCCCCCCAATTTCGTTAACCAACTAAAAGTCAGCCGCTATAGCGGCAAGGACGAGTACGCCCATGGAAAATAAAAAGCTCGGCCCGGCCCATTATCGATACGTCGACGAGATGGACCCGAAAGGCCTGGAAGTAACCTGTAAAAAGTTCGTGGTTATCGGTGAGACCGAGCAGTTCTGGTACATCGTGGATGAATTCCACAACAACCTCTTCGGTGGCTCGCAGCGTGAGTCCCTGCTGAAGCAGTATCGCAAGCGCGTCCTTAAGGAGGGCGGCGAGCACGGTCGGCGATTCGCCTACATCGACAAGGCTCTAGCGCTGCGGTCGTACAAACAGAGAAAGTCCTGGCAGATGCGTCATGCCCAGCTTTCGCTTGAGCGTGCCCAGGCAGCCATTGCGTATTTCGGCGACACCAAGACCGAAAGCACCCTGCCACCCGACAGGCTGGTGGTTCCGTGCGAATACATCCAGGCAATGAACTGGAGTGAATGCTGATGACCGACTACACCGAACTGAAGCGCCTGGCCGAAGCCGCCAAGAACGACTGTGGCGACTACGTTGCGTTGAATGATTACGGGATGGCGGTGCCGCCAGCCGTGGTACTTGAGTTGATCGCGGATCTGGAGCGCAACCAGCGCATGCTTCTTGCGGCTTGCATGGACATGGGCGCGATTGGCAGTGCCCTGAACGCCGACATGAATAGCGACGGTGAAGAGCTGTTGTCGATGGTCGTGGACTTGAAGGCTGAACTGGATAAAGAAAAAGCCCTCTCCAAGGGTTGGTACGAAAACTGGAAGGGCACGATTGTAGAGCGCGACCAACTGAAGGCAGAGCGAGACAACCTGCGAGAAGACCGCGACGGCCTACTCGAAGCGGGAGCACACCTTCTATGATCGCCCTCGCCTACATGGCCTGGCTCATCTACTCGGGGCCACGGTGATGACAGAAAACACCAAAGAATTTTATTCTGCCGAGCAAGCCTTTCAGCATGCCGCCGACTGGTGCAAGCGCCATCCCGCATGGCGCCGGATCTGCGATATTCCGGATCACTCAGTGTTCACGAAAACCTACGATGAGATCCCTAAACGCGAACGCGCTTACTGGGACGAGAACGGCGGCGAAGAATGCTGGAGAGAATTCGGAATCGCAGGAAGCAAGGTGCCTACTGGATTCATCTCTGGAAAGGGCGAGTTTTTCGACGACGTCCTAAAAGTGCCACGCCATCACAACATGATGATGGTGTTCCGCGTGGGCAAGAGGTGGAAGCCATGATCCACCAACCGAAAGGCGGCATGTGTCGCGCCTGCGTCCACGCCCTCCGAAATTGCAGCCACCTGCCATTCAGCACTATGCCGGCGCTCGCCCGTGACGCCCAGACCGTGATTGTCCGCTGCACTGAATTCCAGCGCCGCAAGTAACCCCTCTTCCACCTACCAGCCTGCCGGTGAACGGCGGGCGAGGAATTCGCATGTCTGAGAAAACCCTCAAAGCCATCATGGAACAAGCCCAGGTATTCGCCAGCAGCTGGTCAATGGTGGGAAGCCCCTTCGCCGCCGCCGACCAGCTGGAGAGGGCCGAAGATGAAAAATTAGAGCTGGAGAAGCTGGTCGCCGGTGCGCTGGAAGGTACGGTCGGCGCACCGCAAGAGGTCGGCGAGATGATCGAAGCGCTGCTTGCCTGGCATAAACGGCAGGCCGATCAGCTGCAAATCATCACCGACAACGCCAAAGAAGGCGTGACCCTTCAGCTCGGTACCGATGACCCGGTCGAGATCATGCTCACGAAAGATATGGCCAAGGGTTTACGTATCGGTCTCGTACTGGCATTGGAGCGCCTTGGCAAACTCCCAATTAGCGTCAGCCATGACGGTGACGAAGACCCCGAATCCGACGACGAATAATCCCCTCCCCACCTTCTGCCGCCACGCGCGGCATGGAGCACCTATGTCTGCAGAACTGGCGCAGGCGCCCTCTCGGCCCCGGCGCGAAAGCATCCTTCCCCGCTTCATCCGTGCCGGCGCTGCGCCCATCTACCTGGGCATGTGCCGCGCTGAATTCGATAAAACCGTGCGCCCCTATGTCAGCGAGTTTCCCATAGGCGAGCGCGGTGTCGGCTTCGACCGGCAGGAGCTGGATGACTGGGCAACGGCGTACGTCGAGGCCAAAGCAATTGATAAAAAACGCGCCCCGGAGCAACAATTGCCCCGCAGCGAGCGCCTGAAAGGAGATAAATCATGGCGCGAAAATCGATTACCGGCCTCTCCGAGAGGAAAGGCATCTGGCATATCGACAAGAAAATCAACGGAGAACGACTTTACGAAAGCACTGGAACTGGTGACCGGGAAGAAGCGGAACGCTACCTGATCTACCGGCTGGAGCAGATCCGGCAACAGAAGGTGTACGGCGTAAAGAAAGTGCGGATCTGGCGGGAGGCGGCAACTCGCTTCCTGCTGGAGTTCAAAAACCAGCCATCAATCAAGCTTTCGGCGCACCACCTTTCCCAGCTGGACCCGTTCATAGGCGACATGCCGCTGACCCACATTGATGACCAGGCCCTGGTGCCGTTCATCAAGGACAGGTTGTCGACCAAGAAGCTTGAAGGCGGCAAGGTAAAAAAAGGCGTCAGTAACAGGACGGTGAATATCTCGATCGAGCGTGTGGTTCGAGTTTTGTCGTTGTGTGCCAGGAAGTGGCGAGACGATGAGCGAAGGCCATGGCTGGATAGCGTGCCGATGCTCACGAAGCTGGAAGAGAAGAAGTCGAGCCGCAAGCCGTACCCGATGTCATGGCCGGAGCAGTCGATTCTTTTTGGAGAGTTGCCGGCGCACCTGCAGACGATGGCGCTGTTCAAAGTGAACACCGGCACGCGGGAGCAAGAGGTCTGCAAGTTGCGCTGGGATTGGGAGATTTCGGTACCGGAACTTGGTACCAGCGTCTTTCTGATACCTGCGGACTTCGGCGGGCGTCACGAACGGTCAGGTGTGAAAAACGGTGACGAGCGACTCGTCGTGCTCAACAGCGTGGCCAGGTCGATCATCGAGCAGCAGCGGGGCCTGAGCAAGGAATGGGTTTTCCCTTACAACGGCAACGCAATGCACCGGATGAACGACTCAGCCTGGAAGAAGGCGCGGGTGAGAGCGGCGAAACTCTGGCAGGAGGAAAACCTTCGCCCCGCTCACCCAGGTTATGCATCCATAAGGATTCACGACCTCAAACACACATTTGGCCGGCGGTTACGCGCAGCAGGCGTCACCGAGGAAGACCGCAAGGCACTTCTGGGCCACAAGAACGGCAGCATCACCAGTCACTACTCGGGCGCTGAGCTCGGGCATTTGATCGAAGCTGCGAACATGGTATCAGCAACCGATTCGCGTGGACCGGTCCTGACAATCTTGAAGAGGAAGCAGGCGTGAAAAATCGAGAAGTCACGCAAAAGTCACGCACATGAAAAAGCCCAACTCGCGAAAGTTGGGCTAAGTCATTGAATTATATGGTCGGGACGGAGTGATTCGAACACTCGACCCCTAGCACCCCATGCTAGTGCGCTACCGGACTGCGCTACGCCCCGACTAGGCGTGAAACTCATCCTTCACCTCGAAGGACGCTCAAGAATATATCGCAAGCTTTTGAAAACTGGAAGTATTTAAAAGCAAAAAATCATTTCTTGAGTACGACCAGCACATCTTCCAACTCGGCAATCATCTGCCGGATCATCTGTTTGTACTGGGTGGTGTCATCTTTGGCTTCGTCGCCGGACAAACGCAAGCGTGCGCCACCGATGGTGAAGCCCTGATCGTACAGAAGCGCGCGGATCTGCCGGATCATCAGCACGTCTTGTCGCTGATAATACCGGCGGTTTCCGCGGCGTTTGACGGGATTGAGTTGAGGAAACTCCTGCTCCCAATAGCGCAGCACGTGCGGTTTTACCGCACACAGCTCGCTGACTTCACCAATGGTGAAGTAGCGTTTGCCTGGGATGACGGGTAGCTCGTCGTTATGACTTGGTTCCAGCATAAGCCTCAACTCGGGCCTTCAACTTCTGCCCTGGACGAAAGGTGACCACACGGCGAGCCGTGATCGGGATTTCTTCTCCCGTTTTCGGATTGCGGCCAGGCCGCTGGCGTTTGTCCCGAAGGTCGAAATTGCCGAAACCGGACAATTTGACTTGTTCGTTGTCTTCCAGAGCGTGCCTGATTTCTTCAAAAAACAGTTCGACCAATTCCTTGGCCTCCCGTTTATTCAGGCCCAACTCCTCATACAGACGTTCCGCCATCTCAGCTTTCGTCAGAGCCCCCATACGTCACTTCCTTAACGTGGCGTTCAACCTTTGTTCGAGCGAGGTGAGGATATTTTGCGTCGTGGTATTCACCTCATCGTCATTAAGAGTGCGCGATGGATGCTGCCAGGTCAAGCCGACTGCAAGGCTTTTTCTATCAGGATCAATGCCTTTACCCTGATACACGTCAAATAGCCTGAGGTCTGTCAGCCATTCGCCTGCATTTTCACGGATTACGTCGAGAACGGCGCTGGCTGCGACGTCTTTTTCCGCGATCAGGGCCAGGTCACGTCGCACTTCAGGAAAGCGCGATAACTCCTGGAATTTAGGCATTTTACCCAGTGCCACTTCCGCCAGAACCAGCTCGAATACGAACACCGGACGGTCGAGACCGAGGGTTTTCGATAATTCCGGGTGGATGGCGCCGACGAAGCCGACCAGGCGGCCTTCGCGTTCGATGCGCGCGGTTTGACCCGGGTGCAGCGCGGGGTGTTTGCCCGGCACGAACGTGAACGAATCCAGTGCACCGGCGAAGCCCAATACGGCTTCCACGTCGGCCTTGACGTCGAAGAAGTCGACGACGTCGCGACCTTGCGCCCAGCCTTCCGGCAGGCGGCTGCCACAGACGACACCGGCGATCATCGGCTCTTGCTTGAGGCCGTCGAGTTGACCGACGAAGCGCAGGCCGCTTTCGAACAGGCGGACGCGATCCTGCTGGCGGTTCAGGTTGTGCTGAAGCGCCTTGACCAGGCCCGGCCACAGCGACGAACGCATGGCGGCCATGTCGTTGGAGATCGGGTTGGCCAGGAGCAGTGGTTCAACGCCTGGGTTAAACAACTCGAACTGTTTCGGATCGATGAAGCTGTAGGTGATCGCTTCCTGGTAACCACGGGCGACCAGCAGGCGGCGCAGTTCTGGCAGGTCACTGCGGGCTTCGGCCTTGGCTTGTGGCGCCAGGCGGGCTTGCGGGTAGCGGACCGGCAGGCGGTTGTAGCCGTACAGGCGAGCCAGTTCTTCGATCAGGTCGACTTCCAGGCTGATGTCGAAGCGATGGCTCGGCACTTCTACGCGCCACTGCCCTGCCCCGTCGGCGGAAATTTTCAGGCCCAGGCCGTTGAGCAGGCGCTCGACTTCGGCCGGTTCCATTTCCATGCCGAGCATCTGGCTTATGCGCTGGGCACGCAGGGTGACCGGTGCGATCGACGGCAGGTGCTGTTCGCTGACGGTTTCGATGATCGGGCCGGCTTCGCCGCCGGTGATTTCCAGCAGCAGGCCGGTGGCGCGCTCCATGGCTTCACGGGCCAACTGCCAGTCCACGCCACGCTCGTAGCGGTGCGAGGCGTCGGTGTGCAGGCCATAGGAACGGGCCTTGCCAGCGACGGCGATCTGGTCGAAGAACGCGCTTTCGAGGAAGACGTCGCGAGTGGTCGCGGTGTTGACGCCGCTGTGCTCGCCACCCATGACGCCGGCAATCGCCAGGGCGCGGGTGTGGTCGGCGATGACCAGGGTATCGCTACGCAGGCTGACTTCCTGACCGTCGAGCAGTACCAGTTTTTCGCCTTCTTCGGCCATGCGCACGCGGATGCCGCCATTGATTTCGGCGAGATCGAAGGCGTGCAGCGGTTGACCCAGTTCCAGCATCACGTAGTTGGTGATGTCGACGGCAGCATCGATGCTCCGGACGTCGGAACGACGCAGGCGCTCGACCATCCACAGTGGCGTTGGCTTGGACAGGTCGACGTTACGGATCACGCGGCCCAGGTAGCGCGGGCAAGCGGCCGGCGCCAGGACTTCCACCGAGCGCACTTCGTCGTGCACGGCGGGCACAGTGGCCACGACCGGACGGGTGACCTGGGCGGCGTACAGCGCACCGACTTCACGGGCCAGGCCGGCTACGGACAGGCAATCGCCGCGGTTCGGGGTCAGGTCGACCTCGATGCTGGCGTCGTCCAGGCCCAGGTATTCACGGATGTCCTGGCCAACCGGTGCATCGACCGGCAATTCCATCAAGCCATCGTTGCCTTCGCCAACCTGCAGTTCGGCTTGCGAGCACAGCATGCCGTTGGACTCAACGCCACGCAGCTTGGCTTTCTTGATCTTGAAGTCGCCTGGCAGCTCGGCGCCGATCATGGCGAACGGGATCTTCAGGCCCGGGCGCACGTTAGGCGCACCGCACACGACCTGGAAGGTTTCGGCGCCATTGCTGACCTGGCACACACGCAGCTTGTCGGCGTCCGGGTGCTGCTCGGTGCTCAGCACCTCGCCCACGACCACACCACTGAATTCACCGGCGGCCAGCGTGACGCTGTCGACCTCAAGACCGGCCATCGACAGACGAGCAACCAGCTCGTCGCGACTTACCTGCGGGCTTACCCAGCCGCGCAGCCATTGTTCACTGAATTTCATCCTGCTCTCCTAAGAATTCGTTACGACTAGCGAAATTGCGCGAGGAACCGCAAGTCGTTGTCGAAGAACAGACGCAAGTCGTTCACGCCGTAACGCAGCATGGCCAGACGCTCGACGCCCATGCCGAAGGCAAAGCCCGAAAACTCTTCCGGGTCGATCCCGGACATGCGCAGCACGTTCGGGTGAACCATGCCGCAGCCCATGACTTCCAGCCAGCCAGTCTGTTTGCAGACACGGCAGCCTTTACCGCTGCACATCACGCATTCCATGTCGACTTCAGCGGATGGCTCGGTGAACGGGAAGTACGAAGGACGGAAGCGCACCGCGAGTTCCTTCTCGAAGAACACCCGCAGGAATTCCTCGATGGTGCCCTTGAGGTCGGCGAAATTGATGTCGCGATCGACCAGCAGGCCTTCGACCTGGTGGAACATCGGCGAGTGGGTGATATCGGAGTCGCTGCGGTACACACGGCCTGGGCAGACGATGCGGATCGGCGGCTGTTTCGATTCCATGGTGCGGACCTGTACCGGCGAGGTATGGGTGCGCAGCAACATGTTGGCATTAAAATAGAAGGTGTCATGCATCGACCGGGCCGGGTGGTGGCCTGGGATGTTGAGCGCTTCGAAGTTGTGGTAGTCGTCTTCGACCTCAGGGCCTTCGGCGATGCCGTAGCCGATATGGGTGAAGAACTGTTCGATTCGTTCCAGAGTACGCGTAACCGGATGCAGACCACCCGAGGTCTGGCCGCGGCCAGGCAGGGTCACGTCAATGGACTCGGCAGACAGTTTGGCGGCCAGGTCGGCCTCTTCAAACAGTGCCTTGCGGGCATTGAGAACCTCTGTGACACGCTCCTTGGCAACGTTGATCAGGGCGCCGACTTGCGGACGCTCTTCTGCCGGCAGATTCCCCAGGGTCTTCATCACCTGAGTCAATTCGCCCTTCTTGCCAAGGTAGTGAACCCGGATTTGCTCCAGGGCATTGATATCTTCAGCGCTTTGCACAGCCTCTAGTGCTTGAGAGACGAGCGCATCCAGGTTTTCCATGTACAGACTCCAGATACAAAATAGGGGAAGAGCTTGAAGGCTCTTCCCCTATTTATGACGTTTAACACCTGGCCCCACAAAGGTGAGGCAGGGTGACTGTCGGGGGTACTTAAGCCAAGGTGGCTTTAGCTTTCTCGACAATCGCAGCAAACGCCGCTTTTTCGTTCACTGCCAGATCAGCCAGAACCTTACGGTCGATCTCGATGGACGCTTTTTTCAGGCCGGCGATGAAACGGCTGTAGGACAGACCGTTGATACGTGCACCAGCGTTGATACGAGCGATCCACAGAGCGCGGAACTGACGTTTTTTCTGACGACGGTCACGGTAGGCGTATTGGCCTGCCTTGATTACCGCTTGCTTGGCAACACGGAATACGCGCGAACGAGCGCCGTAGTAGCCTTTAGCAAGTTTCAGAATTTTTTTGTGACGTTTACGGGCAATGACGCCACGCTTTACACGAGCCATGAGTTACTTCCTCTATTCTTGACTAAATTAACGAAGGCGCAGCATGCGCTCGACTTTTGCCACGTCACACGGTGCCAGCAAGCTGCTACCGCGCAGTTGACGCTTACGCTTGGTCGACATTTTAGTCAGGATGTGGCTCTTGAAAGCGTGCTTGTGCTTGATACCGTTAGCAGTTTTCAGAAACCGCTTAGCAGCACCACTTTTAGTTTTCATTTTTGGCATGTTCGGATACTCCGCATTCAGTTGATAAACATAATCAGTAGGCCTGCCGTGCCCAAATGATTACTTCTTCTTTTTCGGGGCGATGACCATGATCAGTTGGCGTCCTTCCATCTTAGGATGCTGTTCGACCGAACCGTACTCGAGCAAGTCACCTTCAACTCGCTTGAGGAGTTCCATCCCCAGCTCCTGGTGGGCCATCTCACGGCCGCGGAATCGCAAGGATACCTTGGCCCTGTCCCCATCACTCAGGAAACGTACCAGGTTGCGCAGTTTTACCTGGTAATCCCCTTCCTCCGTCCCTGGACGAAACTTGATTTCTTTAACCTGGATCTGCTTCTGGTTCTTCTTGGCTGCGGCAACCTGCTTCTTCTTTTCGAAGATCGATTTGCCGTAGTCCATCAGCTTGCAGACAGGAGGTACAGCATCGGCGGAAATTTCCACCAAATCGAGCTTGGCTTCTTCAGCCTTAAGAAGCGCGTCTTCAATTGACACAATCCCAAGCTGCTCGCCTTCAGCCCCAATTAACCGAACCTCGCGTGCCGAGATATTCTCGTTGATCGGGGCTTTCGGTGCAGCTCGTTTATCTTGTCTCATTTCACGCTTAATAGTAATTACTCCGAATCTGGGCGACCACGCCGGGAAACCGCTTGCGCGAGAAACTCAGCGAACTGGGCGACGGGCATCGAGCCCAGGTCAGCACCTTCACGAGTACGCACAGCGACAGTCTGCATCTCGACTTCCCGATCTCCGATAACCAAGAGATAAGGAACCTTGAGCAAAGTATGCTCGCGGATTTTAAAGCCGATCTTTTCATTTCTCAAGTCAGACTTGGCACGAAATCCGCTTTCGTTGAGAGTTTTTTCAACTTCAGCGGCGAATTCAGCCTGCTTGTCAGTGATATTCATGATCACTGCCTGGGTCGGAGCCAGCCACGCAGGGAACGCGCCCTCGTAGTGCTCGATCAGGATTCCGACGAAACGTTCGAAGGATCCAAGGATCGCCCGGTGCAACATGACCGGGTGCTTGCGACTGTTGTCTTCGGAGACGTATTCGGCTCCCAGACGGACAGGCAGGTTAAAATCGAGCTGCAGGGTACCACACTGCCAGACGCGGCCAAGGCAATCTTTCAGCGAGAACTCGATCTTCGGACCGTAGAAAGCGCCTTCGCCCGGTTGCAGATCGTACGGCAGGCCCGCGCTATCAAGGGCTGCAGCCAGGGCAGCCTCGGCGCGATCCCACAGTTCGTCGGAACCTACGCGTTTTTCCGGACGAGTGGACAACTTCATCTCGACGTCTTTAAAGCCGAAATCGGCGTAGACGTCCATGGTCAGCTTGATGAATGCGGCGGATTCGGCCTGCATCTGCTCTTCGGTGCAGAAGATGTGGGCGTCGTCCTGCGTGAAGGCACGCACGCGCATGATGCCGTGCAGCGCACCCGATGGCTCGTTACGGTGGCAGGCACCGAACTCGGCCAGGCGCATCGGCAACTCGCGGTAGCTTTTCAGGCCCTGGTTGAACACCTGCACGTGGCACGGGCAGTTCATCGGCTTGATGGCGTAGTCGCGGTTTTCCGACTGGGTGGTGAACATGTTGTCGGCGTAGTTGGCCCAGTGCCCGGATTTCTCCCACAGGCTGCGGTCAACGACTTGCGGAGTCTTGATCTCCAGGTAGCCGTTGTCGCGCTGAACCTTGCGCATGTACTGCTCCAGCACCTGGTACAGGGTCCAGCCGTTCGGGTGCCAGAACACCATGCCCGGCGACTCTTCCTGGGTGTGGAACAGGCCCAGGCGCTTGCCGATCTTGCGGTGATCGCGTTTTTCCGCTTCTTCGATGCGCTGGATGTAAGCCGCCAGCTGCTTCTTGTCAGCCCAGGCGGTGCCGTAGACGCGCTGCAATTGCTCGTTCTTGGCATCGCCGCGCCAGTAGGCGCCGGACAACTTGGTCAGCTTGAAGGATTTGAGGAAACGGGTGTTCGGCACGTGCGGGCCGCGGCACATGTCGACGTATTCTTCGTGATAGTACAGGCCCATGGCCTGTTCGTTCGGCATGTCCTCGACCAGGCGCAACTTGTAGTCTTCGCCACGGGCCTTGAACACTTCGATCACTTCGGCGCGCGGAGTGACTTTCTTGATCACGTCGTAATCTTTCTCGATCAGCTGCTGCATGCGCTGTTCGATCGCGGCCAGGTCGTCCGGGGTGAAAGGACGCTCGAAGGCGATGTCGTAATAGAAGCCTTCGTCGATGACCGGACCGATCACCATCTTGGCGGTCGGATACAGCTGCTTGACCGCATGGCCAACCAGGTGGGCGCAAGAGTGGCGAATGATCTCCAGCCCCTCTTCATCCTTTGGCGTGATGATTTGCAGCGTGGAATCGCTGCTGATGATGTCGCTGGCGTCGACCAGCTGGCCATTGACCTTGCCGGCCACGGTGGCTTTGGCCAGGCCAGCACCAATGGATGCGGCGACCTCGGCTACGGAAACCGGGTGATCGAATGAACGTTGACTGCCGTCGGGAAGAGTAATAGTTGGCATGGCGCCTCCTCTCCTAGTGGTGACCCCTACCAAAGGTCACGTGGGTTGGGATGAGCCAGTACAAGATCCGGTCCAGGCCATTCAATGACGAACGCCTGCCTTACAGCGGCAGGAGCCTTGCGGCCAACCGGAAACCGAACCAGAGTGACTGGGATTCAAATCAGGGTTATTCGGGCCTGTGCCGCCACCGGGACTGAAGGTCATCCGGAGCCTGCAAACGCCCGAGCGAGGCATGCTAGCACAGATGAACGGTCGTCGACGCCATGCAGCGCGCCGCTCGGGCAAATCAGGGCTTTTTATGCCAGAGTGCTGAACTTGAACCGGGTTTTACCCCTCAGATAACAAGACATTGACCCACAAGGAGCATCCCCGCATGCGTCTGAATCGTTTATTCGCCATCGTCGCCCCCGTCGTCCTGCTGCTGCCACTGGCCGCCCACGCGGACTGGCCGAAGGGCGAGCGCGAGAAATACATGGCTCAGTGCACCCAGGCGGCCACGCCGCAGATCGGCGCCGCTGCTGCCAAGTCCCACTGCGCCTGTGGCGCCGATGCGATCAAGTCGTATCCGGCCAGCGACATCCAGGCATTGATGGACAACAAGGCGAGCGACGCGCTGAAACAGAAAGCGCTGACCCAGATCGCCTCCTGCAAAGCCGATCCGAAGGCGAAAAAATAAGCCCATCTGAGCTCGTTTTCAGCCTGGACGATCGCAAAAAAGCCCCTGAAAACCGCCTTTTACTACAAATTTTTCAGGTTTTTACGCTTTTTTTATCGTCTTTACTTTCGGCTGAAAGCCTTTTAAATCGGGGCTTTCAGCCAATATGAGCAGCAAAGCAAGCGTGACAGCTAGGCAAACAGCACCTGCGGGGGGCTCCCAAAGCGAACATTTCGACTATGATACCCCGGTGTGCCCAGTTGGCCTGAGCAGCACAGTACTGAAAAAATATATGTTTCTTGGAGATACACCATGTCTAATCGCCAAACCGGCACCGTTAAGTGGTTCAACGATGAAAAAGGCTTCGGCTTCATCACTCCTCAAGGTGGCGGTGACGACCTGTTCGTACACTTCAAAGCTATCGAAAGCGACGGTTTCAAAAGCCTGAAAGAAGGCCAGACCGTTTCCTTCGTGGCTGAGAAAGGCCAAAAGGGTATGCAAGCTGCACAGGTTCGCCCAGAGTAAGTTTCTGGCGCACTAAAAAAACCCCGTCCATGTGACGGGGTTTTTTATGCGTGCAACAAACGCCGGACGCTGTCAGCCGCAGTTGACGCGGGTGACCACTCGAGCCGCATCGGTATTGAGGTTCAGGCGGTCGGAGCGATATTCCAGGGTGACCATGTCATCGGGCATCAGGAACCGGGCATTCTGCGCACCTGCGCGAGTGCGGGCCTGTTCCAGCAATTCAGATGAAGCCTTCTTGCCGATGGCGAATTCGGCAGCCTTCGCTTCACAGCGGCTGTGACCCGTATCGGTCGACGCTACAGGGTCTGTTGCCGACTCGGAGGACGTACTGCTGCAGCCAGCCAGCAACGTGGCGGCCAACAAAGTACCCAATGACGCGAGCTTCCAAGGCATGAAGCCTCCTCTTTTCAATAGTTAAGCTGAGATCGTGCGACCGCCATTCCGGTGATTGGTTTCACCGTGGCTGATAGCACCCTGCCCCCAGACAGGATAATTGCCAAGTTTGCCTGAGCACCAGCCGGCTGATCATCGTTCAATCGTGACTGAATATGAACAGGTCTTAGTAGACGTCGATGTAGTCGAACGGCGGGTTCGGCCAATTCTCTTTCAGCGCGTTGTAGATCTGCATCACCCACACCTCATCGCTGGCGGCGACGCGCCCGACATAACCGGAACCCTTGGCCCAGGTCTCCAGGCGAAACAGCAGGTCGCCGATGTCGGTACCGCCGACGACACCTGAGGATATATAGGCAATGCCGGCTTTAGTCACCCGCAACTGGGTGTGCTCATCGTCACTGGCTGAGGCCAGCAAATGGCGAACGGCATCCAGGGTCAAGCCGTCGGGCGTGTTCAAATCAATCTGCACGGGGTGGTCCTTGGACATTGTTCAAAGACCAAGTGTCGCATAGCCCTCCCCTCATGCCTAAGTCGGAGTGCCAAACGCCGCGCAAAATGGTTAACTTCGCAAACAGACTTCTACCCATTCACGAGCGCTATTCATGACCACCGTAAGTATCGATGCCGACATCAAGGCCAAGTGGCCGCAGGGCCACAGTTCCTACAGCCCCGGCAGCCCTGAAGAATTGGCAATCATCGGCATAGATCTTCTGGTCAAGGAACTGGGCACAGAAGCGGCCCAGTCGTTCATTACCCAGGTATTTGAAAAGTACCCGGTGAACTACATGGGCGCCGCGTACACGGCGGCCAAGTAACTCCCGCAGGCTGGCACCTGCGGGAAGCGACTGCTGCTTACTTCAAACGCGCCAGACGCTGGGTCAGCAGGTCAAAGAACCCCTGGGCGTCGCCGTTTTCTACCCAGAACGCGTTTTTCGGCGCCTTCAGGCCGTCGTACCAGTCGACGATGGTCTGGCCGAAGGTCGGGCCTTCGCGGCTGTCGACCACCACATTGACCGCACGACCGCTGAACAACTCGGGCTTGAGCAGGTAGGCGATGACGGTGGCGTCATGCACCGGGCCACCGGTCATGCCGTAGTGTTCCATGTCGCCCTTGACGTATTCATTCAGAATATCGCCCACCAGCTTGCTGGCATTGTTGTTCAGGGCAGCGATCTGCTTCAGGCGCGATTCGCTGGTGAGGATCTTGTGGGTCACATCCAGTGGCAGATAAGTCAGCTTCACGCCGCTCTTGAGCACCACTTCTGCCGCCTGGGGATCGGCGAACAGGTTGAACTCTGCCACCGGGGTAATGTTGCCACCGTTGAAGTGCGCGCCGCCCATGATCACCACTTCCTTGATGCCCTGGACGATCTCGGGCTCCTGGATCAATGCCAGCGCCAGGTTGGTCTGTGGGCCGAGCATGGCGATCGTGATGCTGTGGGGCTTGGCGGCTTTCAAGGTGTCGATCAGGTAGTTGACCGCGTTGCCTTCGGCCAGGCCTGCTTTCGGCTCGTGCACGGTGACACCCGACAGGCCTTCCTTGCCATGGATGTTCTCGGCGTAGATCGGCGTGCGCATCATCGGTCGGGCGGCACCGGCGTACACCGGCACTTCCTCGCGCCCTGCCCACTCGCGGGCCAGGCGGGCATTGCGCGAAGTCTTGTCCAGGCGCACGTTACCGGCCACGGTGGTCAGCGCACGAATGTTCAATTCTTCAGGGGAAGCCAGGGCAAACAGCAAAGCAACCACGTCGTCGGCACCGGGGTCTGTGTCAATGATCAGGTCGATCTTTTCCGCCGCCTGGGCGCCTGTTGCAGTAATCAAGGACAAAAGCAGCAAACTCCGGATCAGTTGGTGCAGTTTCTGAGCATAGCGGTGCATGGCGCACTCCTTGTGCGTGAGGAAACAGTGATGTCGAATGTCTAGAAGGTCACTCCGGCGATCAGCACGATGTTGCAGTACGGCTGGCACTCGCCCGTACGAACCACCGCTCGCGCCTGGCGGCTGAGTACCTTGAACTGGTCGTGGCTGATCAGCTCGCGCCGACCCAGCTCGCCGGCCGCATCAAGCTCGTCCAGGGTGGCCAGCGCCGTCGGTTGTTTGTCGAGGATCTCCTGGGCGAGCACATGGCTTTCAACCTGCATCTCGCTGAGCACCACCTTGAGGGTGCTGATGAAATCCGGCACGCCATGGGTCAGGGCCAGGTCGATCAGTTCGACGCCGGCGGGCACCGGCAAGCCGGCATCGCCGATCACCACCATGTCGCCATGCCCCAGGGAGGCGATCAATCGCGACAAGGCGACGTTGAGTAACGGAGTCTTTTTCATGATGGTTTGAACGCCTGCACGTCAGACAAGGTGGGAATCGAAGGTTGCGCGCCGGCACGGGTCACCGACAGCGCCGCAGCCACCTGGCCAAAACGGATCGCTGCGGCTTCGTCCTGACCGTTGGCCAGGGCCGCCGCAAAGCCGCCGACGAAGGTGTCGCCGGCTGCCGTGGTATCAATCGCCTTCACAGCCGGTGCGGGAAAATGCTCCAGGCGGCTGTTACTGGCGAAGAGTGAGCCCTGGGCTCCCAGGGTAATGATGACTTTGCCGGCGCCCAGGGTGATCAACCTGGCGGCAGCCACCTTGGCGGAGTCCAGGGAATCCACGGGCACACCGCTCAGGGCCGTGGCCTCGCTCTCATTGGGGATCAGGTAATCGATGTTGGCGTACCAGTCTGCCGGCAGCGGACGACTGGCCGGCGCCGGATTGAGGATCACGGTCTTGCCCAGCTCGCGGGCACGCTTGAGCGCATGACCGACCGATGCATCGGGTATTTCCAGCTGGCAGATGATCACATCGGCCGCCTGCAGGACCGCATCGAAGCAGCCGATGACGGCCGGGGTCAGCGCACCGTTGGCCCCGGCGACAATCACGATGGCGTTCTGGCTGTTGTCGTCGACCACGATCAAGGCCACACCGCTGGAGCCTTCGACGGTGCTGACCGCCTGGCAGTCGATCTGCTCGGCCACCAGTGCGTCGCGCAGCGCCGTGCCGTAAGCGTCGTTGCCGACACAACCGACCATGGACACCTGGGCGCCCAGCCGGGCGGCGGCGACTGCCTGATTGGCGCCCTTGCCACCGGACACCGTGGCGAACGATTGACCGATCAGGGTTTCACCGCCACGGGGCAGCCGTGGCGCCCGGGTGACCAGGTCCATGTTCAGGCTGCCTATTACCGCTACTTTTGCTGGCATTCGTCACTACTCGTCAATTCTATTTCAGTGATGCGGTGGGTTCAGCGGTACTCGACAAAGACTCCCGCCAATGGCGCTGTCGATTCTCGCAGGACAATACTGGGGGTCACGATCCGCTGGTCGGTGGCCATGGCCGGGCTGGCGATCCGGCGCAGCAGCACTTCGGCTGCCATTTCGCCCAGTTGCAGGATCGACTGGCCGACGGTGGTCAATGCCGGGTACACGTAACGACTCATCTGGATGTCGTCAAAGCCAATCACCGACAGCTCGCTCGGTACGCGAATGTTGCGCTCTGCCGCCGCGCGCAGTACGCCGATGCCGATCATGTCGTTGCCGGCGAAGATGGCGCTGGGTGGATTGGTTTCCAGCAACAGCGCCGCCGCAGCGTAACCGCCGGTGCTGGTAAAATCGCTTTCGAGCATGCGCTCGCCCGGCACCTCAATGCCTGCCTCGCGCAGGGCCCTGCAGAAACCGGCCAGGCGCATCTGCGCCACGCTGGTACTCGCCGGGCCGCCAATCGTGGCGATGTCCCGATGCCCGAGTTCCAGCAGGTGCCGGGTGGCCAGGTAGGCGCCGTACTCGTGATCGATGCGCACCATGTCGGCGTTCACGCCTTCCAGGCCACGGTCAACGATCACCATCGGCGTGCGCACGACGGCAAGACCTTCCGCCAGCCCGGCATCACCGCCGGCCGAAGCCACGATCAGGCCGTCGATGCGTTTTTCCAGAAGTACCCGCAGGTAGCTGCGCTGCTTGTCCGGGTTATCGTCGGAGTTGCACAGGATCACGCAGTAGCCATTGCGCTCGCAGTAATCCTCGATCCCCCGCGCCAGCTCGGCGAAGTACGGGTTGAGGCTGTTGGGCACCAGCAAGCCGATGGTCGCCGTGGTCTTGGCCTTGAGCGACCGCGCCACCGCGCTCGGCACATAGTCGAGGGTCTTGATGGCGGCCTCGACCTTTATCCGTACTTCTTCGCTGACCGGGCGGCTCTTGTTCACCACGTGGGACACCGTGGTGTAGGAGATGCCCGCCAGGGCAGCGACATCCTTGATGGTTGCCATGACTCAGGTCCGCCGGCTTGCGCGCTGACTGCGATAAGTATCGAGCACCACCGCGATCACGATGACCGCACCGGTGATGATGCGCTTGGTTGGCTCGGTGGCGCCGATCTGCGCCAGCCCGGCGGCCAGTACGGAAATGATCAACACGCCAAAGAAGGTACTGATCACCGAACCCCGGCCGCCCATCAGGCTGGTACCGCCGATCACCACGGCCGCGATCACCTGCAGCTCAAGGCCGGAACCGGCATTCGGGTCCGCCGCTTCCAGGCGCGAGATCTGGAACAGCGCGGCAATCCCGGCCAGCAACCCCATCAGGCTGAACACCAGGATCTTGTAAGGCTTGGGATTGATCCCGGCCAGGCGCACGGCTTCTTCGTTGGTGCCGATGCCAATCAGGTAACGACCGAACACGGTACGGGTCAGCACGGCCTGGGCGATGATAATGATCAGCAAGGCGATGATGAACGAGGGCGAGATGCCGAAGGCGATCGGGTTGGACAGCCAGGCAAAGGCGTCGCCGATGTAGGCGGTGCGCGAACCGGTCATCTGATACGCCACACCCCGCGCCATCTCCAGCACGCCCAGGGACACGATGAACGACGGAATGCGCCAGGCTACCGTGATCGAGCCGGTAATGGTCCCGGCCAGTGCAGCAATGGCCATGCCGAGCAAGGCCGCCGGCAGTACGCTCCAGCCCCAGCCGAGGATCGCCACGCTGACCGCCGATGCGGCCAGTGCCAGTACCGAACCTACCGACAGGTCGATGCCGCCGATGATCAACACGAACGTCATGCCGACCGCCAGCACCATCAGGTCGGGGATCTGGTTGGCCAGGGTGCTGAAGGTGTCATAAGACAGGAAGTGGCTGCTGAGCACCGAGAACAGCGCGATCATTGCCAACAGGGCACCGGCCAGGCCCAGATAAGTACCGAGGCCATAGAAGTTGCCACTTCGCTTGCCAACAGACGTTGCAGTTTTCATTGAGGGTCCCTAGGCGCTGCTTCATTGAGCAACGCATCACGTTTTTGGTAGCCGGCAAAGGCGGCAGCAAGCAAATCATCCTGGGTCCAGGTATCGCGTTCGAACGTCTCGATCAGGCGCCCGGCGGACAGCACGCCGATGCGGTCGCAGATCAGCATCAATTCGCGCAGGTCGCTGGAAACCACCACCAGCGCCTTGCCCTGACGGGTCAATTCTCCCAGCAAGGCATAGATGTCGAACTTGGCGCCGACGTCGATGCCCCGGGTTGGCTCGTCGAACAGCATCACCGAGCAATCGCGCTCGAGCCAGCGGCCGATCACGACCTTTTGCTGGTTGCCCCCGGACAGTTGCGACACCAGTTGCGTCGGGCTGGAGCTGCGGATACGCATCGCGTCGATCTGGCGCTGGGCCAGGGACATCTCGTCGCCGTTGTTGACGAAGCCGCCGCGGGAAATCACCGGCATGTTGCCCAGGGCGATGTTCGCGCTGATCGACTGGGTCAGCAGCAGGCCTTCGCCTTTGCGGTCCTCGGTGATCAGCGCAATGCCATGACCGACCGCGTCGGCCGGCGAACGGATACTCACCACCTGCGCCGGCGAACCCAGGGCCACCGTGCCGCTGTCGGCAATATCGGCACCGAAGATCAGCCGCAGCAGTTCGGTGCGCCCTGCCCCGATCAGCCCGGAAATGCCGTAGATTTCGCCAGCGCGCACTTCAAAGGACACGTCGCGAACCTTGTCGGAACGGGTCAGGCTGCGGACCGTCAACGCCGGTGCGCCGATTTTGCGCGGGCCCATGTCCATGTGTTCGCCCAGCTCGCGACCGACCATCAACGTGACCAGTTGCTCGCTGTTGTAGTTGGCCATGGGCTCGACGCACACCAGGTTGCCGTCGCGCAGCACCGCGATGCGCTGCGCCACACGGGCCAGCTCTTCGAGTCGGTGCGAGATATAGATGATCGACACCCCGCGTGCCTGCAGGCGGGTGATCTGTTCAAAGAGCATTTCGACTTCCCGCGCCGTGAGCATGGCCGTCGGTTCGTCAAGAATCAGCACGTGGCAGTCGCCGATCAGGTTGCGCGCGATCTCGACCATTTGCTGGTGGCCGATGCCGAGCTCGCCGACCAGGGTGTCCGGGTCGATCGCGTCGAGCCCGACCTGCGCCATGGCCTCGATCGCCGCCTTGCGTAATTGCTTGCGACTGATCCAGCCACCGGTGCTCGGCAGCTTGTGCAGGAACAGGTTTTCCGCCACCGACAGGGTCGGCAGCAGATTGAGTTCCTGCATCACCATGCGGATGCCCAGTTCTTCGGCCTGGGTGCGGCTGCCGGGACGGTAATCCTGGCCCTGGAACTGCATCTGCCCGGTGGTCGGCGTCACCAGCCCGCCGATGATCTTCGACAGCGTGCTTTTACCTGCGCCGTTTTCACCGGTCAGCGCCAGCACTTCGCCGCGCATCAGCGTCAGGTCGATGCCGGTGAGGACAGGCTGGGCGTAGGTCTTGCCGATACCGCTGACCGAAAGGACAGCGTTCGCAGCGGAAACTGACATAAAAACTCTCCATGCGCTCGCTCACGAGGAGCGAGCACCTTGCGTCACCAGAAGGACTACTTGGTCACCAGCTCGACCGGGGTTTCGATCACGCCATTGGCGCCGCTGTCGACTTTCTCGCCCTTGATGATCTTCAAAGCAGTCTCGATGCCGAACACCGCCTGCTTGGCGGCAAACTGGTCAGCGGTGGCCAGGACGCGACCATCCTTGAGCATTGGCTGGATGGCGTTGATGTTGTCGTAACCCACCACTTGGACCTTGCCCGCCTTGCCCGCGGCACGTACCGCAGACACCGCGCCAACGGCCATGCTGTCGTTACCGGCCAGCAGCGCCTTGACCTGCGGATACTCGCTGAGAATCGAAGCGGCTACCTTGTTGCCCTTGTCAATTTCCCAGTCGCCGGACTGCAGGGACACCACCTTGATTTGCGCCGCCTCCATTGCATCCTTGAAGCCTGCGGTGCGGGCCTGGGCGTTGGTCGTGGTGGACACGCCTTCGATGATGCCGACTTCGTCACCGGCCTTGAGCTGCTTGGCCAGGTACTCACCGACCAGGCGTGCGCCTTTGCGGTTGTCCGGCCCCACGAAGGGCACGCTGATGTTCTTGCTCTTGACCACGGCCGGGTCCAGCTGGTTATCGATGTTGATCACGGTGATACCGGCATCGATGGCTTTCTTGATCACCGGCACCATGGCCTTGGAATCCGACGGCGCGATCACCAGGGCATTGACCTTTGCCAAGATCATTTGCTCGACGATACGGGTTTGCCCGGCGGTGTCGGTTTCGTCCTTGATGCCGTTGGAGATCAGGTCGAAATCGGCGGAGTGTTCTTTCTGGTAAGCCTTGGCGCCGTCTTCCATGGTCAGGAAGAATTCGTTGGCCAGGGATTTCATGACCAGCGCGACTTTAGGTTTTTCCGGGGTTTCGGCGAAGGCCGAGGAGATGGGCAATGCGGCGGATGCGGCAGCCAGCATGGCGACAGCGAGAAGGCGTCCAGCGAATGGCAGCTTCATGGGTTCACTCCGATCTTATGATTATTCTGAGCAACGCTTGCGCTGGCGTAGGCTATACAGCGTTCTGTAGGAACAGGCTATCAGAACACTGCGCAAACGTTTGCGAAGACCGAACTATGCGAACCCTGCAAAGATTTGTCAACGCCCGGCAATGCTGATCGCATAAAGGACGTAAGTCAGACCGAGGTGCTGACCATACTGCCAGTAGTGGAACCCTCAGTCAGCGCCTTGGCCAGCGCGCCCGCCACCTGGGCGATTGCCCCGGCGGTGTCGGCAATGCGCTGTTGCACCGCCATGACCGCGGTGGCCTTGGCTTCTTCGTTGGCAAATTTGGTGGCCTGGGTCGCTGCCAATTGCTGCTGTTGTTCGCGCAACTGTTGCTGCAGCTCCTTCATGCGCTTGAGCAACATCTGCACCGTAATACTTTGGCTGCTGCTACTGCTCTCGGCTTTGGCGTCTTGCTGGGCAGGTGCCACGCTCAAGGGTTTGTTATCGCCCTCTTCTGGGGTCGCAGCCTGCGCGGTGGCTTCGGCTGTTGTTTTAACAGCGGCGTCCGCAGGCTTGTTGCCAATATTGATCACACGCGCATTCGACAAAGCGACGGTCAACGACATTTCCAATCCCTCTTAAACGATCCATTACAGGGGCATCGACCGGGATAGCGGTTTCTTTAGGGGGCGAGCAGGAATTGAGCGCTGAACCCTTATTTCAACAGGATGTGCAGGGACTTTCGGCAGACCGAACAAAAAAACCATCCCTGTTCGGAAGCCCGGACGAGCTGGTTTGAGACGCTTGCGCTCATGACACAAATATTCTTTACATATCATTAGGTTACAAATAATTTCGTTACACATTACAGCTGGTATGGATCCTGCTCTCTCACTCCCACCCCGGCATTCAGGTGTGCCGAGGCCATTTGGAAGACCTGCAATCAGCACCGTCTCACCACAAGAGAGAAAAAAATAATGACATCTGCTCTTAAGTCGTTCGTTCCGGGCACTTTGGCCCTGCTCCTCCTCCTGCCTACCGCGCTCCAGGCTAAAGAAGCCCAGACCCAGACCGAACAGAAACTGGCCAACGTGGTGATCCTCGCCACCGGCGGCACCATCGCCGGCGCAGGCGCCAGCGCGGCCAACAGTGCCACCTACCAGGCGGCGAAAGTCGGCATCGAGCAATTGATCGCCGGCGTTCCGGAACTGAGCCAGCTGGCCAATGTGCGTGGCGAACAAGTCATGCAAATCGCCTCCGAAAGCATCACCAACGACAACCTGCTGCAACTGGGCCGCCGCGTGGCGGAACTGGCCGACAGCAGCGACGTCGATGGCATCGTCATCACCCACGGCACCGACACCCTGGAAGAAACCGCTTACTTCCTCAACCTGGTGGAAAAAACCGACAAGCCGATTATCGTCGTCGGCTCCATGCGCCCGGGCACTGCGATGTCCGCTGATGGCATGCTCAACCTGTACAACGCCGTGGCCGTCGCCAGCAGCAAGGACGCACGAGGCAAAGGCGTGCTGGTGACCATGAACGACGAGATCCAGTCGGGTCGTGACGTCAGCAAAATGATCAACATCAAGACTGAAGCATTCAAGAGCGCCTGGGGTCCGCTGGGCATGGTAGTCGAAGGCAAATCCTACTGGTTCCGCCTGCCGGCCAAGCGTCACACCATGGATTCGGAATTTGACATCAAGGACATCAAGAGCTTGCCTGCCGTTGAAATCGCCTATTCCTACGGCAATGTCAGCGACACCGCGTACAAGGCCCTGGCGCAATCTGGCGCCAAAGCCATCATCCACGCCGGTACCGGCAATGGCTCGGTGTCTTCGCGCGTCGTTCCAGCCCTGCAGGCGCTGCGCAAGGACGGCGTGCAAATCATCCGTTCTTCCCACGTCAATGCCGGTGGTTTCGTATTGCGTAACGCTGAACAACCGGATGACAAGAACGACTGGGTGGTGGCCCACGACCTGAACCCGCAGAAAGCCCGCATCCTGGCCATGGTCGCGCTGACCAAGACCAATGACAGCAAAGAACTGCAGCGGATGTTCTGGGAGTATTGATCCCTAGTCGCCCGACCGATTCCGGTCGGGCAGCCCTGGCTTCTCCTCAAGGGGTCAGGGGCCTGATAAAAAACCTGTCCCCTTCCTACACCAAAAGGCGAAAACCGCTGTCAGAGGAATTTCTTGAATTTTAAGCAGTTGCGATAATTCCTACAGTTTAATACTGTATGTTCGTACAGCTTAATAAGGATAATTCCGTGACCACCGCCTCCTCCGCTCCAGATTCCTACGCACGCATGGGCATGCGCGTTCAGAAAATCATTAATTCCCCCACCGCGCAGAAAGCCAAAGCCGCGCTGATCTTCCGCCTGCCCGACGAACCCGTGGACGAGTGGGAGCAGTTGCTCGAAGAAATCGACGAAAACGATAACGTCACCCTCGCCTACCGCGACGATGGCGGCGTGCAGATTTTTTGGGTTGTGCCGAAGGAAGACTGAGTCAATGAGTGTCCGTTGTTTAGCGTTACTGCTGCTGTTGTGCGCCATGGGCGCCCAGGCAGCCGCCCCGCGAACCTTTTCCGAAGCCAAAAAAGTCGCCTGGAAACTCTACGCACCGCAATCGACCGAGTTCTATTGCGGCTGCAAGTACACGGGCAACAAGGTCAACCTGTCCGCCTGTGGTTACGTGCCGCGCAAGAATGCCAAGCGTGCCGCGCGCATCGAGTGGGAGCATATCGTGCCGGCCTGGGAGATCGGTCATCAGCGCCAGTGCTGGCAGGAAGGTGGGCGCAAGAACTGCACCCGATACGACGCGGTGTACCAGAAGGCCGAGGCCGACCTGCACAATCTGGTGCCAAGCATCGGCGAAGTGAACGGCGACCGCAGCAACTTCAGTTTCGGCTGGCTGCCGGTGCAATCGGGGCAATACGGCTCGTGCCTGACCCAGGTCGACTTCAAGGCGAAAAAAGTCATGCCGCGCCCGTCTATTCGCGGAATGATCGCACGCACTTACTTCTACATGAGCAAACAGTACGGGTTGCGCCTGTCCAGGCAGGATCGGCAGCTCTACGAAGCCTGGAACAAGACCTACCCGGTACAGGCCTGGGAAAGCCAGCGCAACCAGACGGTGGCGTGTGTGATGGGACGCGGCAATGAGTTCGTCGGCCCGGTCGACCTGAAAGCCTGCGGCTGATTGAACACCGAACTTTGTAGGAGCGAGCTCGCTCGCGAAGAACCTCAACGATAACGCGTGAAGCCTGGAAAACGCGGTGCCCGTTGGTTCTTCGTCGGCACGCCGCCTGCGGCAAGCTCGCTCCTGCAAAGTGCATGGGTGTCTTACTGACTCAGCGGACGCTCGATCACCAGCAATTCGATGTTCTGTTTTTTCGCCCGCACCAGCGCGGCCTGCACTTCGGCTTGCTTGGCCTTGGCCTCAGCCTCGGAACCATAGGGGCCCATCAGGATACGGGTCTTGCCGTTTTCCCTGACCACGCTGGAAACAAAACTGTGCTCGATCAACCAGCCGCTCAGGTCGCTGACGGCCTGGGTGATCTCGCCCCGAACTTCCAGATCCCACTGTGGCGCGGCAGCTGCGGCCGGCGTCGTGGCGACTGTCGGCTTCGGCGGTGGCACGTCGCCGCGCTTGCCTTGATCGCACCCTGCCAACGCCAGTATTGCCACTACCCAGACCCATTTGCGCACGAGTTGTCCCTCTGAATGCCTAAAGCACGCATTTTAGCATTCATGAATAGTTCTTTAGGGCCGAAAAATCGAGATAAAACAACGAGAATGATGGGTGCGGCCTCTGTATAGTTACGCCTTGGGAATTAATGCTGCATCTGCGCGTCAGAAAGAGGCACCCAAACTGTGAGACTTCGCACTAATCTATACGTACCACCGACCTCTGCACTGTTCGAATCAGGTGCCCTACAAAGCAATCAAGGAGAAGACCATGCTGATACTCACCCGCAAAGTCGGTGAAAGCATAAACATTGGTGATGACATTACGATCACCATCCTCGGCGTCAGCGGCCAACAAGTCAGGATTGGCATCAACGCCCCAAAGGACGTCGCGGTTCATCGCGAAGAGATCTACCAGCGCATTCAGGCTGGCCTGACCGCACCGGACAAGCCACAAAACTGATCTTGCGGCACCCAGTAGCCAGCCCGTTCGCCCCTGAGCTTCGGCTGGCTAGAATTCCAGTGCAACGCACCTGACCCAAAGCTGGCTACGCAAAGGTCACCCCTCGCGCCATCCCTGTGGCCGCCACCACCATCAGCAATACCAGCAACGCCTCCACATGACTGATTCGTGCGAACAGCTTTGCACGCCCAGTGTCTACTGCCCCGCCCCTTCCTCGTGCAATTCGCCATTTGATCAACGTGATCATCGGCGCCAGCTCCAATAGCAGGATCAGCACGAAGAGCGTCATCTTCAGGTGAAACAACGGCTGGTGCAGATAGTAGTCAGTGCCCTTCTCGAAGCCTGCAAAGGCGCGCATAACACCCGTCACCAGCAGCACCAGAGCGCTGAGCCCCCAAAGATTATCGGCAATCAGCACGCTGCGTGCCTCTCCCGTGCCCGCCGCCAGTCGCCGAAACGCCGTCCCCCGGGACAATACGGCCCAAAAGCCAAGCGCATACGCTAATAGATGAATCGCAGCCAGCAACCAGTGAGTCAGCATCGAAATACCCCTGTCAGCACCAATGATCGGTCTGTCAGTAGTAGCCCATCGCGGCCTGGCGTGCCTCCTCCCCGGCGGGGAACAATACCCAGGCGCTGTCCAGCCAGCGTTCGAAGCAGGCAAAGGTATGCCGGGCTGCCGTCACTGCGCGGTCACGTGCGGGTGCCTCAAGGGTTGCAGCACCCAGGTGGCCAATGAACTCCCGCCAGCGGCGGCCGGTGGCGGCGCCATAGACTTGGAGGAATGCTGCCCCCTTGCTGGCGTCGAGGCCCAGCCGGCTCGCGATCTCGCGCCTGCGCGTAAAAGCCCCGCTTGGCAAAATGGCACGAGCGCAACCAGGCGAACAAACGCGCAGGCGGCTGGTCGTAATGTTTAGATCAGGACAGCCCGGCACCCCTGCTGCCCGGTTTTTTTTGCTAATGTGTCGTGCACTTTTTAAAGCGAATGGATTTGGCGACCTAAAGCTCAGCCAGGCAAACGCCAACCGCTTTTAACGCCTTAAAGGGGAAGATTTTGACCACAACCGCAATCGCTGCCGACCTCCAGGCCGCTATCGAAAACTGCGCCCGCGAACCCATCAGGACCCCGGGCAGCATTCAGCCCCAAGGTTTTCTGCTGGTGATCGACGAGGCCAGCATGACGGTGGTGCAGGTCAGCGAGAACGTGACTGACTGGATCGAAATAGCCCCTTCGCAACTGCTGGGCATGCACCTCGATGACCTGGTAAAGAGCGGTTCGGCCTTCGTCGATCAGTTGAGCGACCTGGACGAAGATCAGCTGCAAGCGTTTCATGTCGGCGACACCACGCTGATCCAAGGTGAACGGGCCGGTCAGTTGTTCGCGATGATGCTGCATCGTAACGACGGCGTGCTGATTGCCGAGTTCGAGCCCGCCAGTGATGCCTCAAGCGCCCATGGCCGGTTGTACCCGCTGATTCGTTCGTTCATCAGCCAGATGCGCGAAGACGAAAGCGTGGATGAGTTGTGCCTGCGCTCCGTCGGGTTCATCAAGCGCATCACCGGCTATGGCCGGGTGAACGCGTACCGGTTCGATAAGGAAGGCAATGGCGTGGTCAACGCCGAACTGGCTGACGATGGCTACGACAAATACCTGGGGCTATGCTTTCCGGCCTCCGACATTCCGCAGCAGGCCCGCGAACTTTACTGCGCCAACCGCATTCGCATCATCGCTGACGTCGACTACGCACCCTCGCCGATCATCCCCGCGCACAACCCCGCCACCGGGCAACCGCTGGACTTGAGCTTTGCCACGCTGCGCAGCGTTTCCCCGGTGCACCTGCATTACATGCGCAACATGGGCACCGGTGCCTCGATGTCCATTTCCATTGTCATGAATGGCCAACTGTGGGGGCTGATTTCCTGCCACAACCATGCGCCACGGGATGTGAGCTTCCAGACCCGTACCGCGTGCGAACTGCTGGGCCGGGTGTTGTCGCTGCAGGTCGAGACCAAGGGCGCCCACCTGCGCAGCCAGAAAATGCTCAGCCTGAGAAAGCAGATCGTGCAGATGCTCGGGGCCATGGCCGATCACGACAGCGTGCTCAACGGCCTGAAATCCTTGCCCGACGTATTTCTGGGTTTCGTCGGCGCCAGCGGTGCGGCGGTGGTGTCCGATACCGAGTGCGACCTGTACGGTCTCACTCCACCGCAAAATCAGGTACATGCGCTCGCCACCTGGCTGAACAATCGCCAGGGCTCGGACGTATTTCACAGCGACAATGTCGGCCGTGACATCCCGAACCTGCCTGGCCTCGCCAAATCCATCGGCGGTGTGCTGGCGGTATCGATTTCCGAAGTGCACTCCAACTACATCCTGTGGTTCAAGCCCGAGCAGACCCATGTGGTGCACTGGGCGGGCAAGCCGGAGAAAGTGGTGGATGTCAGCGGCTCACTCTCGCCGCGCCAGAGTTTTGCCAAGTGGCACCAGACAGTAGAGGGCTATTCCACGCCGTGGGACGAAACCGAGATCGAAGGCGTCGCCGAGTTGCGCCTGGCGGTGCTGGGCATCGTCCTGCGCAAGGCGGAAGAGCTGGCGCAGATGGCCACCGAATTGAAGCGCTCCAACAAGGAGCTCGAGGCGTTCTCCTACAGCGTCTCCCATGACCTGCGCGCCCCGCTGCGGCATATCGCCGGTTACGCCGAGCTGCTCACGGACATGGAACAGGCCAACCTGACCGAGCGCGGCCAACGCTTCCTCGGCACCATTGGCGAGTCGGCAAAATTTGCCGGGACACTGGTCGACAACCTGCTGAGTTTCTCGCAGATGGGTCGCTCGGCCATGCGCCTTTCCGAAGTCAACCTCGCCGCGATGATCGAGTCGATCAAGCGGGAAATGGAGCCGGAGTACCAAGGCCGGACGATCGAATGGATCACCGGCGAGCTGCCGATCATCGTGGCCGACCCCGCGTTCCTGCACCTGGCCATGCGCAACCTGGTCGCCAACGCCATCAAGTACACCCGCAATGAAGCAGTCGCCGTGATTGAAATCACGGCGGCCGAGACAGCCGACACCGTGACTGTAAGCATCAGGGATAACGGAGTGGGCTTCGACATGCAGTACGCCGGCAAACTGTTCGGCGTATTCCAGCGCTTGCACCGCATGGATGAGTTCGAGGGAACCGGCATCGGCCTGGCCAACGTCAGGCGGATCGTCGAGCGCCACGGCGGAACCGTCAAGGCCGAGGGTGTCCTCGACCAGGGCGCCACGTTCTCGATCACCCTTCCAAAAAAACACCTGAGCCCAGTCGCTCGATGACACAGAGAAACCGCCATGCTTAAACCGATCCTGCTAGTAGAAGACGATCCCAACGACCTCGAGCTGACACTGGTCGCCCTTGAGCGCAGCCAACTGGCCAACGACGTAGTGGTCGTCAGGGATGGCGCCGAGGCGCTGGACTATCTGTTCCGCCGCAACGCCCACTCCGGTCGTGCCGACGGTAACCCGGCCGTGCTGCTGCTGGACCTGAAGTTGCCGAAAGTCGATGGCCTGCAGGTGCTGGAGGCGATTCGCTCGGCTGAAGAACTGCGCAGCATCCCGGTGGTCATGCTGACGTCCTCCCGGGAAGAGCCGGACCTGTCGCGCGCCTACCAGTTGGGCGTCAACGCCTACGTGGTCAAGCCCGTGGAATTCAAGGAATTCGTGGGCGCCATTTCCGACCTGGGAATTTTCTGGGCGGTGCTGAACGAACCGCCACCGGGCTCTGTCAGAACCGTGCGCCGCTCTAATTCCTGATCATTCGATGAACATGCACAGCTGAACTACATGCCACTGAACACGCTGAAAATCCTCCTGATCGAAGACAGCCCTCACGACGCCGAGTTGATTGTGCTGACCCTGGAGGCAAGTGGCATCGAGGTCGATTCGACCCTGGTTCACAACCATAAAGGGGCCAAACAGGCCCTCGACCAGGGCAGCTACGATGTAGTGCTGTGCGACTACCTGCTGCCGGGGTCTTCCGGCGCAGATGTGCTGCAGATCGCCCAGCAAATCGCCCCACAGACTCCCTTCATCTTTCTCTCCGGCATGTTCGGTGAACACCAGGCCGTGGAGATGATTCGCCTGGGAGCGGTGGATTACGTCCTCAAGCAAAACCTCAAGATGCTGCCCAAGGCCGTGCGCCGTGCCGTTTCGGAAGTGCGCGAGCGCAAGCAGCGGCTGGTGGCCGAAGCCGCCCTGCAGGAGGTCGAGGCCCGTGCGCGGCTGGCGATCGAGGCGGCGGAAATGGGCGTGTGGGAGCTTGAACCCAGCACCGGTCGATTGCTCTGGGACGAGCGCTGCAAAGCGCTGTACGAGCTGCCGCCGACTGCGACGATTGACCTGGCTTATCTGCTGGACCGCTGTCACCCCGACGACCGCTTGCTGGTTGAAGGCAAAGTCCAGGAAGCCATGACCGCCCAGGCGGATTATCAGGTCGAGTACCGGGTCATCCTGCAGGGCGGTCGCCAGCGCTGGATTTTTTCCAATGGCCGCTCGGTGTTCGAGAACGGTCAATGCGTGCGTTTCACCGGGGTCATGCAAGACATCAGCGAACGCAAACGCGCGACTGAAGAGCTGGTGGAGCTCAATGAGGCACTCGGGCAGCGGGTCGAGCAGCGCACCCGCGAACGCGACCGCACCTGGGAACTGTCCCGGGAGCTGCTGGCCGTGTTGCGCCTGGACATGACCCCCATTGCCTTCAACCCGGCCTGGAAAGCCGCGCTGGGCTGGTCCCATGAACAGATCAGCCAGATGCGCTTGTGGGAACTGATCCACCCCGAGGACCTCGAGGCGACCGTACGCGAAACCGAAAGCATCGCCCGCGGTAACGTCTCCACCCGCTTCGTCAATCGCATGCGCCACTTGTGCGGCGACTACCGCTGGCTGTCTTGGACCATCGTGCCGGAAAACGGACTGATGTATGCCGCCGTGCGCGACATCACCGAAGAGCGCGCTGTCGTCGACGAACTGGCCTCAGCCAACCAGCGGCTGCGCGACCAGATCCAGGAACGCGAGCGGGTTGAGGCTGCACTGCAACAGATGCAGCGCCTGGAGGTTGTCGGGCAACTCACCGCTGGCGTGGCGCACGACTTCAACAACTTGCTGACGGTGATCCTGACCAGCACCGCTTTTGCCATCCGCGACGTCGAGAAAGGCACGCTGGACAAGACCACCCGCCGCCTGCAAAACGTCATCGAGGCCGGCGAGCGTGGCGCCCGGCTGACCGCACAACTGCTCTCGTTTTCGCGCCGGCAACGCCTGGAACCTGTGGTTCTGAGCCTCAACGACACCATCCGCGGCATGGGCAGCCTGCTGGCGCGAGCACTGGGCGGCAGCATCTGGATCAAGAGCGAACTGTGCCCAGAGCTGTGGCACGCCATGGGCGACCCGACCCAGACGGAAATGATCATCCTCAACCTCGCCATCAATGCCCGGGATGCCATGGCAATGGGTGGCACCCTGTGCTTTTCGACTTTTAACGCCGAAATCACCGAGCCTGCGGTTCGCCCTGAAGACCCGGAGCCAGGCCGCTACGCAGTCCTGTCCATCCAGGACTCGGGCAGCGGCATGAGCGACGACACCTTGCTCAAGGCCTTCGAACCGTTCTTCACCACCAAGGAAGTCGGCAAGGGCTCAGGCCTTGGCCTGGCGCAGGTGTTCGGTTTTGCCAAGCAGTCCGGCGGCGGCGTGAGAATCGAGACACAACTGGGAGTGGGCACCAAAGTCATGGTGTACCTGCCCTGCGTGGAAAAAACCGCCGCAGCTGCGGTAGAAGCTCCGCCGGAAATGGTGCCCCAGGCTGTGGCTGAGGGTCGCACCGTACTCCTGGTCGACGATGACCCTGCAGTCCGCGCGGTCACCGTGCAGATGCTTGAATCACTGGGCTACAGCGTTGAAGAGGCACAGGACGGGATACAGGCACTGGAAAAGCTCGGGCCGGGGATCGACGTGGTGGTGACCGACTTCGCGATGCCGGGCATGACCGGCGGCGAGCTGGCGCAACTGATCAGGGAGCGGACCCCCGAAGTGCCCGTGCTGTTCGTCACCGGCTACGCGGACGTGGACGTACTGGGGCTGGAAGCCTCAGCCGTGTTGCAGAAGCCCTTCAGTGAGCACGTGCTGCGGGACAAGCTGCACCATGCGTTGAGCCAGGCCCGAATCGACTGAGGCGTGTCGCCCTTTCGTCGCCCACGCCTCTGAGGATACCGAAATGGTCTGCTCGGACAGCCTCAATGCGCAGAAGTTCAACTAACCTGAGTCCAGGTCCCGCCAAGAGGAGTGGTAACAATGATTCTGCGCATGGTGGTTTCAGATTGGGTTTGCCTCGCGTTTGCGGGCGCCTGTGGCCTGGCATTAATTTCCATGGTGTTCTGGTGGGATCAATGGCTGGCCTTGATTCTCAGTTAACCAAGACTGACGGTCCATCTTCCCGGCCCACTTGCAGGTCGTCATCAATGTCGCCTGTACCTCCCCCGGAACATCCACCAGGCGCAAGGTTGCAGGGGCTCCGTTTCTTACGCTCCCACTCGACATTCCGGCACTAATCAAATGCCCCGTTGAGAATTTCGAAGATGACTCCGGTGGCCAGCGCGACCAATATCAGGTCAGTGCCCGCTTGCTGCCATTCATATCCATCGTAATGCGGCAGTCTGCCGACCAATCGACCATCGAGTTTTTTCGCAATGCCGGGTGGCAGGGGTTTGCCCCTGGCGAGGTTCTTTTGAATACCGGGTGGTAAAGTCGGGCCGGGGCTCCAGTAGCCCCGATTGCCACCCAAAATACCGAGCACGCTACCGCGATCAATGCTTGGGCCATTACTCCAATCACCCCCGGTATTTTTACCTTTGTCCCCAAGCCCTTGCTGGTTCCCATGGACCTGGCCGTTTGGCGAATTTCCTTGCCCCTTTCCCTGACCTTTCCCATTACCAGGGTCGGCCCACGTAGTCGCCGGGCCGCAGACCAGTGCAAAACAGGTTAAAGCGGCAATCAATGAGCGAGATTTGGACATGAGTTGCTCCTTCAAAGGTGCGGGATGTTCCATGAACTTAGACGTTTTGAGGATGTGGTTGCCTCGCCGCCTGATCGCCAGTCGCCCGCTCCAGAGGGCGGTGACCGCAGCGCCAGCTATGCCAGCTATGCCAGCTGTTCAAGATGACAGATTCATTCACCCAGTTGAATCAAGTTGAGGGGATGAAAATCGCAGATTCGGTAAACTGGGCCACCTATCGCGGGCCTTAAGATTATTCTGACCCTGTTGGGTCTTGGTCAAAAAGCCCTTTAAGCAGACAAACTGCCGAAAGCTGCTTTTCTATTTCGTCAGCGCTCAGTGACCGTTCGCAGTATTCCCGACTAAGAAAAACAATGGCGTCATTACCGTCAGGGTTGTCGGAATACCCGGGGTGATTTGATATCTCTGCCAGCAACGCTTGCGAGACTGGAGCGACATGAAAGTGGACGTTGAAACCCGGTGAGAACCCTAGCTTGTAGAACACTACTTTGTAGGGTGCGTACGCCTTGGTCAATAGAAGCTCGACCGCTTTCATTACCGAACCTAAAGACGCCAGGGCTGCATGACTCAAACCGCTGAGCCCTGATGCCGTCTCTTCAGATGAAATGATCAAGTAGCCGTCGTAACGGGCATCTCTGCGATGAGTCACCGCCCAGTGGGGATTCTTGAAAACGCTTAGCTCGTCCATGTAGCTCCCGCCCTCTCGTCAGGTGCAGTCGGGTCGACTGGTCGCACCGCATCTTTCCAGCCCGTTGCCCGCGGTCGGTTCAAGACCGTGTGCGCTACCATCGGCAACCCACTCTCTGAACTGGCGTTCTGAGGTGGGATTTGCAAAAGTTTCGCAAATCCCAGGCAACAAAAAAAGGCCCACCTTTCGGTGAGCCTTTCTAGACCGCCCAGCAGAGCGGATTTTGTTTGGTAGGCGCGATTGGACTCGAACCAACGACCCCCACCATGTCAAGGTGGTGCTCTAACCAACTGAGCTACGTGCCTGCTGTGAGGCGGCATTCTACGGAATTCCGGAGGGGTGTCAACACCTTTTTTCGCGCTAACCCTATGAATATGCAAAATATTTAATTTTGCTGCTGCGAGGAAGATTTTCCGGTGGCTGGCGAGGGTTTTTCAACTCGGGTAGGATCGGGGGACTCGTAAAATATATTAAACAGAGGCAGCAGGATGGCGAACACTCCTTACCCAGAGTCCTATTACGCCGCATCGGCCAATGCGGCTCCGCCGCGCCCGGCTTTGCAGGAGGAAGTAGAGACTGATGTCTGTGTGATCGGCGCCGGGTATACCGGCTTGTCCTCTGCCCTGTTCCTGCTGGAGAACGGTTTTAAGGTCACGGTGCTGGAGGCCGCCAAGGTAGGTTTTGGTGCTTCCGGGCGCAACGGTGGGCAGATCGTTAACAGTTACAGCCGCGATATCGATGTGATCGAACGCACCGTCGGGCCCAAGCAGGCTCAACTGCTGGGGCAGATGGCGTTCGAGGGCGGACGGATCATTCGCGAGCGGGTGGCCAAATATAATATCCAGTGCGACCTGAAGGACGGCGGCGTGTTCGCTGCCATCACGGCCAAGCAGATGGGCCATCTGGAGGCGCAGAAGCGTTTGTGGGAGCGCTTTGGGCATACGCAGCTGGAGCTGATGGATCAGGCGCGTATTCGCCAGGTGGTGGCTTGCGATCAGTATGTCGGCGGCATGCTCGACATGAGCGGCGGGCACATTCATCCGTTAAACCTGGCCTTGGGTGAAGCCGCTGCGGTGGAGTCTCTGGGCGGGACTATTTATGAGCAATCGCCGGCGGTGCGGATCGAGCGCGGCGCCAGCCCGGTGGTGCACACGCCGCAGGGCAAGGTCAGGGCCAAGTTCATTATCGTCGCCGGCAATGCCTATCTGGGCAACCTGGTGCCGGAACTGGCGGCCAAGTCGATGCCTTGCGGGACTCAGGTCATTACCACTGCGCCATTGGGCGATGCGCTGGCCAGCACTTTGTTGCCGCAGGACTACTGCGTGGAGGACTGTAATTACCTGCTCGATTACTACCGCCTGACCGCCGACAAGCGCCTGGTTTTCGGCGGTGGCGTGGTGTACGGGGCGCGGGATCCGGCGAACATCGAGGCGATCATTCGGCCGAAGATGCTCAAGGCGTTTCCCCAGCTCAAGGATGTGAAGATCGATTACGCCTGGACCGGGAATTTCCTGCTGACCTTGTCGCGATTGCCACAGGTGGGGCGACTTGGGGACAACATCTACTACTCCCAGGGCTGCAGCGGCCATGGGGTGACGTATACGCATCTGGCGGGCAAGGTGCTGGCCGAGGCGTTGCGCGGCCAGGCTGAGCGTTTTGATGCGTTTGCCGACCTGCCCCATTATCCGTTTCCGGGTGGGCAGCTGTTGCGCACGCCGTTTGCGGCGCTGGGGGCCTGGTATTATGGGTTGCGGGACAAATTCGGGTACTGACTGACGCGAGCAAGCCCGCTCCCACTGGTGTGGTCCCACAGGGCGTTTAGAGCTGATCCCGGGCGATGCCGCTGCGGATTCGCAGGATGTCGGCGAGTACCGCCAGGGCGATTTCTGCGGGGGTTTTGCTGCCGAGGTTGAGGCCGATGGGCGCGTGAATCCGTGCCAGTTCGGCTTCGCCCAGCCCACCAATGCGGCGCAAGCGTTCGAAGCGTTTTTGCGAGGTTCGCACCGAGCCCATGACGCCAATGTAGAACGCGTCCGTACGCACCGCCTCCATCATCGCCAGGTCATCGATGCGCGGGTCGTGGGTCAATGCAACGACTGCCGTATCGCTATGGCAGCCTCCGTCGGCGATGAAGACCGAAGGCAGCTGCCGGCGGATCTCGACGTTGTTCAGCACCACGCCTTCGAGCACTTCATCCCGGGGGTCGCAGAGGATGACTTCGAACCCAAGGCCCACCGCAAACTCCGCACAGGCCTGGGCGACGCTGGAGTAACCCGCCAGCAACAAGCGCTGGGCAGCGCCGATGCGCACACGAACCCGATCGACTTCGCGCTCGATACGCGCGCCCTGCTCCCGGTCCACGAACACGTCACGGGCACCGCTGGCCAGATCAATTTCGCGGATCAGGCGCCGCTGGCCCAGCAACGCCGATTCCAGCTCCCGCAGATGCGCCTGAACCTCGCACGTCGGCTCAAGCGTCTCCACCAGCACGTCAAGAATCCCGCCACACGGCAGGCTGATGCGCGAGCGCGGGTCATCTCCTTCGCCGTACCGAACCACGCACACGGCTTGCTCGAATGCGCCTTCGGCGACGCGCTCGAGAAAGTCTTCCTCTACGCAACCTCCCGACAGCGAACCTATCCACTGCCCTCCGCCGTTCACCGCCAGCAGCGAGCCCGGCGCGCGAGGCGCCGAGCCGTAGGTGGCGAGCACCGTACACAGCCAGACCTGCTGGCCGGCCGTTGACCATTGCAGCGCGCGCCGTACCACTTGCAGATCCAGATGCTGCATATCAATGCACCTTGTGTTCGGTTGGAGGGGCGTCCGCTTGTAGCTTCTGCACGTCGCCGATTGTCAGTTCTCCCGGCTGACCACCCCACCCTTGACGCAGGTAATTGAGCAGGTCGGTCAGCTGGCCAGGGCTGAGTTTGTCGGCAAAGCCCAGCATCGGTTGCATGCGTTCGAAGCCGACAAACTGCTGCTCGCCGATGCCGTCCTCGATCACCCGTAGCAGGTTGCGCGCATCGTCCAGGCGCAACGTGGTGTTGCCCCGCATGGCCACTGCGATGTGCGGCTTGCCCTCGCCCTCTACCGCATGACAACCGGCGCAGACGTTGAGGTATTCCTGGCGACCGCGCCGGGCGCTGGCACTCAACTGCTCCAGGGGCACTTCGCTCAGCACTTTCGCCGCAGGCGGTTGATCGCCAAGCAGGTAGGTGGCCATCGCTGCCAGATCCGGATCAGTTAGGCCCTGGGTGCTGTTGTGGAACACCGGGAACATCTCGTTGAACATGGTGCCCTGGGCGCTCATGCCGTGCTTGAGGAACGAACTCAGGTCATGGTGATTCCAGCCACGGCTGGCCAGGTCGTCGGCCAGCAGGCTGGGTGCCAGGTAGCCATTGAGGACGCCACCGGTCATGCGCTTGTCCTGCTGCATCGCACCGGGCAAGCCGCGCGGGGTGTGGCATTCGCCGCAATGGCCGAGCACGTCAACCATGTACTGGCCGCGCTTGAACGCCTCGCTCTTGCCCTTGGTGGACGATAGCTTGACGTCTTTCCCGTACAGCATGTTCCAGCCCGTCAGGCCCAGTCGTACGTTGAACGGAAAAGTCAGGCTGGTCACCGGCGCCGCGCGCTCGATCGGCTCGACGGTTTTCAGGTAAGCGTGAATCGCGTCGGAGTCGGCCCGGGGCATCAGGTGATAGGAGGTGTACGGCATCGCCGGGTACAGGTTAGACCCGTCGCGACGCTTGCCTTCGGTGAGCGCAGCGAAGAATTCCTCATCGCTGTATTGACCGATGCCGTGCTCCTTGCTCGGGGTGATGTTGGTGCCGTAGATGGTGCCGAATGGCGAAACGATCGGCAGGCCACCGGCGTATGGAGCGCCACCCGGAGCGGTGTGGCAGGCCATGCAGTCGGCAGCGCGGGCGAGGTATTCGCCGCGCTTGACCTGCTCGTCGGCGTGCGCCATCACGACCGGCGCAGCCAGGCCGACCGCCAATGCCAGGCGGGAAAATAGATGCTTCATGTTAGCCCTCCTTGACCAGGCCGAGATCGGTCAGCACATTGCGCGTGGCGCTGTAATACCGCACGTAGCCGGTGCAGCGGCAGACGTGGTGACCGAGGCTGTCCTCGATGACCTGTTCCAGCTGGCTCTTCACGATCGGCTGGCGCTGCAGCTTTTCTACCAGCACGGTCGCGGCATTGACGAAACCGGGCGCGCAGTAGCTGCACTGGAACGCGAACTCATCGACGAAGCGTTGCTGGATCGGGTTGAGCTCAATGACTTTGCCCTGCTCATCGCGGGTGGCATGGCCTTCGATGGTCCGTACTTTCTTGCCTTCGAAATAGTGCGCCCCGGTGATACAGGTGCGCACTTCCTCGCTGGTGCCGTCGGGGTTGTCGACGATCACCACGCAGGCATGGCAGATGCCCTGGCCGCAGCCCAGGCGGGAACCGGTGAGGTTCTTGTACTCGTGCAGGTAGTCGATCATCGGCAGGTCATCAGGGATGTCCACCGGGCCGACGGTTTGACCGTTGAGGGTCAGTTGAAGCGGACGGTTAGCCATTGAGGGCCTCCTTGATGCGGGCAGAAGTGATAGGCAGGTCGCGAACGCGCTTGCCAATGGCGTGGGCCACGGCGTTACCGATGGCACCCACGACCGGGATCATCACCACTTCGGCGATGCCTTTGGAGGGGTCGCTCGGGGACAGCGGCGGCAGGATTTCCGCCGTCTGCTTCCAGACCGCGACGTGGCGCGCCATGGGCAGGCGATAGCGGTTGAAGTTCCAGTCACCCTCCCCCGGTCCGCCTTCGTACAGCGGCATTTCTTCCAGCAGCGCATGGCCGATGCCCATGGCGATGCCACCTTCGAGCTGGCCCCTGACCAGTTCTTCCACCAATACCCGACCGCACTCGACCCACGAGTGATGGTTGAGCACCTGCACTTCGGCCGAGCCCTTGTTCACTTTCAACTCAACCAGGGTTGCCACCGGGCTGTAGTAAGTCACTGCGGCGTTGTTCAATTGGGTGTCCGGGTAGTGCACGTTCTGCCGATCGAGCAGATGGAAACCGGCGCTGTTCATCTGCGCCTTCTTCGCGCTCGGGGCGCCGTCGCCGTACTTCACCGCCAGGCTGTCGAGCGGCAGGCGCTCGCGCACGCCATCGATGCTGAACTCGGCCTCGGCCCAGCTCCAGCGGTTAAAACCGTGCACGGTGGCGCCGGTGACCAGGCCTTTTTCGTGAGCGTGTCTGGCCAGCTGTTCGAAGCTCAGCGGTTGCATGCCGTTGGCGGTGAGTTTGCCGTCGACCCAGTGCGCGTCTTCGCGGCGCACCACGTAGGGGTTGGCCTGGCCGCCATAAGGTCCCTGGCGCCAGATCTGCAGCGCCGCCGGCCACAGGCCGTGGTTGAACAGCACGCGTGCCGCTTCGCGGGTGGCGTGGCTGAAGTAGTAGGCCGAGTTGGTGGCCGACGAGGCCGAGGCCAGCTTGCCGACCCAGCGCGGGTTGCGCAGCAAGGTGTCCTGCTCGGCCTGGCTCATGATGTACGGGTTGCCGCCGGTGATCAGTTGCAGCTCTTGCCATTCAGTCTCGCCGGTCTTCACTTCGTGAGCCGGGCTGCCGAGGAAATCGGCCACGACCATGGCTTGGGAGGTGGACATGCCGGTGCCGATTTCAATCCCGATATGGCGCAGGTGAATGCGCCCTTCGGCGCTGAATTCGATGCTCGCCATCGGCGCTTCGGAACCGGTGCCGAAGTCCTTCTGGCAAATGGCGAAGCCAACGCCGTACCAGTGGTCCGGGTCCTGGGCTTCGCGTTGCTGCTTGAGCTTGTCGCGGTTTTTCCAGACCTCGTGCACAGCCGCTTTGTCGAGAATCTCGTGCAGGCGCAAGGCACCCGCCGGCACCGCACCCTGGGTATTTTTCATGCCCGAAACCATGGCGTTTTTCTTGCGCAGGTCGATGGCGTCGATGCCCAGGCGACCGGCAATTTCGTCAACCATCATCTCGGTCGACGCCATGCTCTGCAGGGTGCCGTAGCCACGCATCGAGCCGGCTTCCACAGCGCGGGAATGGTAGGCCGTGACCTGCAGATCGTTCTGCGGCATGTAGTAGATCGACTGCGCCGCCGTGGCGCCAACCGCCGCTACCGACGGGCTGTAGTTGACGCGTCCGCCGCCGTCGACGCTCATTTCGGCGAGGAAAATCTTGAAGCTGTGATCGGTCTTGTCCACCGCCAGTTGATAGCGGATATCGAACGGGTGGCGCTTGATGCCGCTCTGGAACTGCTCGTAGCGGTCGTTGGCCAGGCGCACCGGCACACCGGCCCCGTACAGGGCGGCCAGGGCTGCGTAATAGACAAAGATATTGTGGTCTTTGGAACCGTAACCTACGGTGTAGCCAGGGTGCATGTTGAGGTTGGCCAGGCCGAAACGCGACGGCGCGATCATCTTCGCGGTCTCGGTGGCGGTCTCCAGCGGGCACTGGGTGGCGACTACGAAATGCAGGGTCTTGGTCGCAGGGTCGTACCAGCCGTTGCCGTTGTCCGGCTCCATGGCTGCAGGCTCGATGGACGGCGTCTTGTAGCGCTCGTCGAACACCAGCCAGTTGTCCGGCGGGGTGTCGATCTGCTGCTTCATGCGATCGGCATAGAACAGCCCGCGCTCGGTCAGGTTGCCGTGCAGGTTGGGCTGCGAATCCCAGACCGGACGGCGGTTGCGCAGCATCGGGAACAGGATCGAATCCTTGAGGCTGGCGAATTCGTCTTCGTCCGCCGAAGTCGCACCACCGACCCGCACGTAGCGGAAGCTGCCGTAGGGATCACCCTCGTAGAACGGCACCTGGGCACCGTAGCGAATGGCCTTGTCGTTGAACTTGAGTTTGGCCTTGGCCTGGCGGAAGCGCTCGAAGTCATTCCAGATCAGGATCGCCACCGGATGACCGATGAACATCGGCACCTTGCCGACCGGCAGCAGCGGGTCGGGGGCATGCTCTTCGGGGAAGACGATGCCGTCTTTCTCCAGGTCTTCTGCGGTGACGATACGGTCCGGCTGCAAGTCGGCACCGAGCCACGCCAGGTCATAACCGGCGTAGAGGCGGTCGGCCTTGGTGATTTTCAGCAGCATGGCGTGGCCTTGCTGTTCGGGCCAGCCCGGCATGTCCTTGGCGCGGATGTCGCGAGCAAAAACCTTGCTGCCGCACACCTTGGACAGGGCATCGTTACGCGAGCGCGCCTTGCCGTTGTTGCCGAGCCATTGCTCGGACGGCACGGTCACGCTGTTCTCCATCAAGGCGGCCAGGGCCTGGGAGCTGAGCGGCGTAAGCGTCACGCTCACCCCCGCCACCAGCCCGCCCTGTAGGAACGAGCGCCGGGATATATCACGGTTGGACATGGATCATCCTCTGAGCGGTTATGGGCCCGCCCTTCTGGTTATGTTCTGGGAATCTCGAGTCTTGCAGGAACCCTTTTAGGACGAGCAAAGGGCTGTGTTGACAGTGCAAAGCTGACCGAAAGGTTAACTTTAAAGGTTTATGCGCTCGGGGCAAACAACCAGTTACAAAAAACTGACCGGATGATCAAAAATTTTTGGTTTTTTTGGGGGGCGCTGGGCAGTGAGCGCGATGGCGCCAAGCCAGTCAGATGTCTATCGGATGCACCATCGCCTTCGCGGGCAAGCCCGGCTCCCACAGGGATTTTCAGTGAACACATAGGGGAGTTCACAACCAATAACTGTGGGAGTCCGCCTGCTGGCGATGGCTTGAGGTCAGCCTGCCGATGACACCTGAACCGGGGTCATCGCAGGCAAGGCGCGCGAGCGACCCTAGAAATCCACTGTCGCCGAAAGCAGGTAAGTGCGTGGCGTAGACAGTGTCAAGCCAGGCTCGCTGTCATCCGAGGCGCCTGCGGAGCTCCAGTAGCGTTTGTCCGCGACGTTCTCGACGTTGCCGCGCAGGGTGATGGTCTTGTCGTCGACCTTGAACGCGTAGCGGGCGCCCACGTCGAAGCGTTCCCAGGAGTCGATTTCCTTGTTGTTGGACTGGTCCAGGTACTGCGAGCTGGAGTAGATGCCACGCGTGGTCAGGGTCAGGCCCTGGACGGTGGGCACGTCCCACTCGGCGCCGAGGTTGACGTTGTATTTGGGCGTTGCGGGCGCGCGGTTGCCGTCGAAAGTGCCGTTGGTGGTGTGGGTCAATTCGCTGTCGATGTACATCACCCCACCGAGCAGGCGAAAGCCATCCAGGGGTTCGCCGAACACACTCAGCTCCACACCTGTGTTCTCGCGTTTGCCGTTCGGGCCGAAGACCCGTGTGGTCGCGTTGGTTTCATATGCCGGCTGCTTGATGCGGAAGACCGCCGCAGTAACCGCAAATGGGCCGGCGTCGTATTTGGCGCCGACCTCGACCTGGCGGCTGACGAAAGGCGGGAAGATTTCATCTTCGTTGACCGAGGTCGACGGGGCGATCTTGCCTTGGCTCAGGCCCTCCATGTAGTTGGCGTACAGCGACAACTTGTCAGTGGCCTTGAACAGGATACCGCCCGACGGCGAAACTTTTTCTTCGTCATAGGCAGTGGCGCCCTTGATGTTGTCGGACCAGTCATCGACCTTCACCCGCTGCCACCGGGCGCCAAGGGTCAGCAGCAAGCGGTCCTCGAAGAACCCCAGGGTGTCGGACAAGGCCACACCGCTGAAGCGGTTCTCGGTGTAGACCTTGGCATCCTGGCGGGTTGGCCTGGCCGGGGTGGGGGTTTGCACCGGATCGTAGAGATTGCTGGGCGCGGCAGCATAACGGGCGCCGCCGTTTTCGAAATCCATGTAGAAGTAGCTGGCCGCGAGATTGACCTCGTGGCTGACCGGGCCGGTTTTAAACCAGTTACGCACTCCGGCCGTGGCCGTGCGCACATTCTCGTCGCGGGTGAAGTCGCGGGGTTGAACGCTGAAGTCGCCAGCGTCGTTGGTGACCGAGACCGCATGCCGGAGGAAGTCATGATTACTTTTGCGCGCGCCGACGCCGCCATACAGCATGACCGAATCGTTGACGTCGAACTCACCATTGACGGTGCCGAACGTGTCTTCGGTGCGCGCCTTGCTCCAGGCCTGCGCGTAGTTGTGGCGGACATCGCCAGCATGCGGGACCTGGGCATTGACGCCCACCTGCACCCGTTCCTGGGGCGCGTCGGTATTGCGCTCGGTGTGGCCGATGTCTGTCGAGAGCCGCAGGCGCTCTCCGCGAAAGTCCAGGCCGAGTACGGCCATCTCGCGGTCGACGCTCTGGTGATCCCACTCGGTGTCACCGGACTGTTTCACGCCGTTGAAGCGCAAGCCGAACTTGTCGTCTTCACCAAAGCGTCGACCGACGTCCACGGCGCCGCCGAGCTGGTTGTTGGAGGCGTAGCTGCCGGTGAATGAAGTGATCGGCTTGTCGGTGGCACGCTTGGGTACCACGTTGATCCCGCCACCCACGCTGCCCCGCGGCGAGATGCCGTTGATGAGCTGGCTGGGGCCCTTGAGGATGTCCACGCGATCAGCCATTTCCATGTCGATGGTGTAAGTCGGCAATACGCCATAGAGGCCGTTGTAGGCGACGTCACTGTTGAACAGGCTCAGCCCGCGAATGGTGAATTGCTCGTAACGACCGCCGGCAGGGTTGGTGGCGCGAACCGATGGGTCGTTGGCGATCAGGTCACCCAAGGTCCGGGCTTGCTGGTTCTCGATCACCTCGCTGGTGTAGGTGGTCATGCTGAATGGCGTTTCCATGAAGTCTTTCGAGCCGAGCAAGCCTTGGGAGCCGCGACGCGCAACCTGGCCGCCGGCGAACACCTCGCTGCCCTCCCCGCCGGTGGCGCCGAGAATCGAGGTGGGGGCCAGCTGCAAGCTGCTGTTTTCCGGGGCCGGGGTGAGAATATACGCTTGCTCACCTACCGCCTGCAGTTGCAGACCGGAACCCTGCAGCAACCGGGCAAAGCCCTCCTCGACGGCGAACTCACCGGACAGCCCGCCACTGCTGCGGCCGCTGACCAGTGCCGGGTCCACCGACAGATTGACCCCGGACAGACCGGCAAACCGGGTCAATGCATCGCTCAGGCTGCCGGCCGGCACCTGATAGGTGCGCCGGTTACCGTCCTCGGCCCAGGTTGGGGAGATCAACCATGGACTGGCACTCAGGCCCAGCAGCAGGCTGAGGTGCAACAACGGTCGCAGGCGCGGGGAAGAAGCGTTAGGCATTTGAATAGGCTCTCTTGATCGTTCACATGCCTTCAATGACAGGCGAGTCGAAAAAAGGGGCCAGGGTTTACACACTATTTTTGCGCGGCAGCAACGTGACCCAATAGCGAGTCCGGGAATGCACCTCCAGGGGCAGACTGGCGGCGAGCAGCGCGAGCACCCGGTCAGTGTCGTCCAGACGGAAGCTGCCGGTAACTCGCAGGGCTTCCAGCTCCGGCTCCCAGCGCAGGACACCTGGTCGATAGGTGCTCAGTTCGCGCAGGAAGTCCCCCAGCGGCTGGTCTTTCGCCATCAGCACGCCCTCGCGCCAACCCGGCGCCAAGGTGTCGAATGCGCTGATGGATCCGGCACCGGCGGCCTGCAGGCTGACCTGCTGGCCCGCGCGCAAGGCCAGGCCCGCCCCATGCAAAGGCTGTAACTGGACGGCGCCGTTGTAGACCAAAACCCGACAGCCGCGTGCGTCCTGGCGAACGCAGACTTCACTGCGGCTGACGATGACATTGCCAAAACGGGTCTGGATGGTCAGCGGCGAATCACCTGGCACTGTCAGGGACATTTCGCCCTCGATCAGCTTGACGCGGCGTGCCTGCAGGTCCACATCGACCGCGCTGGCCGTGTTGAGCTGCAGCGCGCTGCCGTCGGCAAGCCGGATCTGTTGGCGCTCGCCGGTGGCGGTGTGCAGATCGGCACGCCAGGCATCCAGCGGCAGTTGCCGACTGATCAGCCACGCCGCCGGCAACAGGGCCACCGCGCCCAGGGCGCGCTTGAGCACTTTGCGCCTCGCCGCATCCGGACGATCCAGGCTGCTCAGCGCCAGCCCCGATGGCAGGTCGGCAAAACGCTGGCGCAGCGCCTGGGCTTTCTGCCAGGCCTGCTCGTGGGTGGCGCAGGTGTCACGCCAGCGCTGCAAGTTCGCCCGGTCCTGCTCGTTGGCACCGCCGGATTCCAGCAGCGCAAGCCATTGCGCGGCGGCGCGAACGGCCTGGCGCGAGTCGGACGCCTGAGTGTTCACAGGTCCACCAGCAGGCAATGTTCATAAGCCTGAGCCATGTAACGCTTGATGGTACGTTCGGACACTTGCAGGCGTTCCGCGATTTGCCCGTAGGTCAGGCCTTCGAGCTGGCTCCACAAAAACGCCCGGCGCACCGCCCGCGGCAAGCCGTCGAGCAGCTCATCCAGCGCTTGCAGGGTTTCCAGCAGCAGCCAGCGTTGCTCGGGGGATGGCGCACAGTCCTCTGGCATCGCCGCCAACGCGGCGAGATAGGCCTGTTCCAGGCTGCGGCGCTGATAGAAGTTGCTTAGCAGGCGTTTGCCCACAGTCAGCAAATAGGCACGGGGCTCTTGCAGGTCGGCGATCCGCTGCGAACTGGCAAGCACCCGCAGGAAAGTGTCCTGGCTCAGATCAGCCGCATCACAGCCGTTGCCCAAGCGCCTCCCCAACCAGGTTTCAAGCCAGCCACGGTGATCGCGGTACAGGTCGTGAAGGGTTGGCTCCTTCGGCACCACTGCATCACTCATCTAGAAGCCCTGTGCCAGGAGTTATCGTAAATGAGAGTGATTCTAATTAATGTCAGTGCCGGGAAGGAAGCTCTTTATGCATTGAGCGCGCATAAAGACCGTCCTGTGGGAGCTCGCTCCTGCAGGACGGGGGATAGCGGTTCAGGAAAGAAGCAAATCGCAGACACAAAAAACCCCGGTCTTTCGACCAGGGTTTTTGCTATCGACTCGAAGTCACCAACGGCTTCTTCGTAGCTCCAAGGCGTTCAGTGGGCCTTGTAGCAGATATGGCGCAGCGGACGGGACTCGAACCCGCGACCCCCGGCGTGACAGGCCGGTATTCTAACCGACTGAACTACCGCTGCGTATCGCTTTGGACTTGCGTCCTAACTCGTCTGATCAAAAGCTCCGAGATTTTTCAATCTCTCTTTTGATCTCGAATCAGGTCAGACCTGACTCGGAAAATATGGCGCAGCGGACGGGACTCGAACCCGCGACCCCCGGCGTGACAGGCCGGTATTCTAACCGACTGAACTACCGCTGCGCGTCGCTTTGGACTTGCGTCCTAACTCGTCTGATCAAAAGCTCCGAGATTTTTCAATCTCTCTTTTGATCTCGAATCAGGTCAGACCTGACTCGGAAAATATGGCGCAGCGGACGGGACTCGAACCCGCGACCCCCGGCGTGACAGGCCGGTATTCTAACCGACTGAACTACCGCTGCGCGTCGCTTTGGACTTGCGTCCTAACTCGTCTGATCAAAAGCTCCGAGATTTTTCAATCTCTCTTTTGATCTCGAATCAGGTCAGACCTGACTCGGAAAATATGGCGCAGCGGACGGGACTCGAACCCGCGACCCCCGGCGTGACAGGCCGGTATTCTAACCGACTGAACTACCGCTGCGCGTCGCTTTGGACTTGCGTCCTAACTCGTCTGATCAAAAGCTCCGAGATTTTTCAATCTCTCTTTTGATCTCGAATCAGGTCAGACCTGACTCGGAAAATATGGCGCAGCGGACGGGACTCGAACCCGCGACCCCCGGCGTGACAGGCCGGTATTCTAACCGACTGAACTACCGCTGCGCGTCGGTGGAGGCTTTTAAGGCTTCCATCTTGCTTTCGCAAGACTCTCGGAAGTGGTGGGTGATGACGGGATCGAACCGCCGACATTCTGCTTGTAAGGCAGACGCTCTCCCAGCTGAGCTAATCACCCGTTTGCATCTCCGAGGCCGCGAAATTTACGCAGGTAGCGAACCTAAGTCAATAGCAGGATTGAAGTTTTTCTGAAAAAGACTAAATCGTGTCAGTGGCGAATGGTTCTGCCGCCAGACCGCTTTCGCGAGCAAGCCCGCTCCCACAGCGGATTGTGAGTGAACACAGGCTATGGGTCCCACACAACGCCACTGCGGGAGCGGGCTTGCTCGCCAAATCTGCAGAGCATCCAGCATCAATACGGCTGCCGGTCACTCGCTGTAAATCATCTTCTTGGTCATGCCGCCGTCCACCACAAACTCCTGCCCCGTGACAAAACCGGCGTTCCTGGACAGCAACCAGGCCACCATTGCCGCGACATCCTCCACCGTCCCTACCCTGCCCGCCGGATGCTGGGCATGGTCGGCGTCGGACAACGGCTCGGCGCGGCGGGCTGAAGGGTCGCGTGCATCGATCCAGCCCGGGCTGACGGCATTGACCCGAATCTCCGGCCCCAGGCTGATGGCCAGCGCATGAGTCAGGGCCAACAAGCCGCCCTTGCTCGCCGCGTAGGCTTCACTGTCGGGTTCCGACTGGCTGGCGCGGGTCGAGGCCAGGTTGACGATCGCGCCGCTGTGAGCACGCAGGTACGGCGCGCAGTGCTTGGCCAGCAACATAGGGCCACTGAGATTGACCGCCAGCACCCGATTCCAGTAGGCCAGATCGAGGCTTTCGAGGGTAATGTTGTGCGGCTCGGCTACTGCCGCGTTGCACACGAGCGCATCGAGCCGCCCGAACTGCCCCAGCACCTCGGCCACCCCCAACGCTACCTGCCCCTCGTTCGAGACGTCCATGGCGATGAACCAGGCGTTATCACCCAGCACCTTCGCCACTTTCGAACCACGGACCCGATCCAGGTCGGTCAGCACGACTTGCCAGCCTTCACTGATCAACCAAGCCGAAATGCCCAGGCCGATGCCACGCGCAGCACCCGTGACCAGCGCGACGCGGCCATTGGTGCCCGTGCCGGGCGCGGACAACTCGATCACAGCGCAGCCAGGCCGCGCGTCAGATCGGCTTGCAGGTCCGCCACGTCTTCCAGGCCCACCGCGACGCGGATCAGGCTGTCGCGGATCCCGGCGGCTTCACGCTCCTGCGGCGCCAGGCGACCGTGGGAAGTGGTGCTCGGGTGGGTAATGGTGGTCTTGCTGTCCCCCAGGTTGGCGGTGATCGAGATCAGGCGAGTCGCATCGATAAAGCGCCACGCGCCCTCTTTGCCACCCTTGACCTCAAAACTCACCACCGCGCCAAAGCCCTTCTGCTGGCGCAAGGCCAACTCATGCTGTGGATGGCTCTTGAGACCGGCGTAATGGACTTTCTCGATACCGTCCTGCTGCTCCAGCCATTCGGCCAGTTGCTGGGCGTTGGCGCAGTGCGCCTTCATGCGCAGGCCGAGGGTTTCCAGGCCCTTGAGGAAAATCCAGGCGTTGAACGGGCTCAGGGTTGGCCCGGCGGTGCGCAGGAAGCCGACGACTTCTTTCATGTGCTCGCCACGACCGGCAACCACGCCGCCCATGCAACGCCCCTGGCCATCGATGAACTTGGTCGCCGAGTGCACGACGATGTCCGCGCCCATCTTCAGCGGCTGCTGCAACGCAGGGGTGCAGAAACAGTTGTCCACGACCAGCATCGCGCCCTTGGCATGGGCGATTTTCGCCAGTTCGGCGATGTCCACCAGCTCTGCCAGCGGGTTGGACGGCGACTCGACGAACAGTAATTTGGTATTGGCCTTGATGGCCGCATCCCAGCCGGACAAGTCCGCCAGGGGCACGTAATCGACTTCTACGCCGAAACGCTTGAAGTATTTTTCAAACAGGCTGATGGTCGAACCGAAAACGCTGCGCGACACCAGCACATGATCACCGGCGCTGCACAGGCTCATGACCACGGCCATGATCGCCGCCATGCCGGTGGCAGTGGCCACGGCTTGCTCGGCGCCTTCAAGCGCGGCAATGCGCTCTTCGAACGCACGCACGGTCGGGTTGGTGTAGCGCGAGTAAACGTTGCCCGGCACTTCCCCGGCAAAACGCGCCGCGGCATCGGCAGCGGTGCGGAATACGTAGCTGGAAGTGAAGAACATCGGATCACCGTGTTCGCCTTCCGGCGTGCGGTGCTGGCCGGCGCGTACGGCCAGGGTATCGAACGCTACGCCTTCAAGGTCGCTGTCCAGCCGACCGGCATCCCAATCCTGACTCATGCTGTCACTCCTTGCCTTACTCGGTAATGGATACTAAACCGGCCTGTGGGAGCAAGGCTCGCCGGCGATGGCGTCTTTGCAGACGCCATCGCCGGCAAGCCTTGCCCCACAGGCCGGCCAGTTACTCAGTTGTTGTACAGATCAATGATCGCGCTGACTGCCTGGGTCTTGACCTTGGAGGCATCGTTGCGTGCCTGCTCGATCTTGTTCAGGTAAGCCTCGTCGACATCGCCTGTGACGTACTGGCCGTCGAACACCGCGCAATCGAACTTGTCGATCTTGATCTTGCCGCCACCGACCGCTTCGATCAAGTCAGGCAGGTCCTGGTAGATCAGCCAGTCAGCGCCGATCAGGTCAGCCACGTCCTGGGTCGAACGGTTGTGGGCGATCAGTTCGTGCGCGCTCGGCATGTCGATGCCATACACGTTCGGGTAACGAACGGCCGGTGCCGCGGAGCAGAAGTAGACGTTCTTGGCGCCGGCTTCACGAGCCATCTGGATGATCTGCTTGCAGGTCGTGCCGCGAACGATCGAGTCGTCCACCAGCATGACGTTCTTGCCGCGGAATTCCAGTTCGATGGCGTTAAGCTTCTGGCGTACGGATTTTTTCCGCGCTGCCTGGCCCGGCATGATGAAGGTCCGGCCGATGTAGCGGTTCTTCACGAAGCCTTCGCGGAATTTCACGCCCAGGTGGTTCGCCAGTTCCAGGGCCGCGGTGCGGCTGGTGTCCGGAATCGGGATGACCACGTCGATGTCGTGATCCGGACGCTCGCGCAGGATCTTCTCGGCCAGCTTCTCGCCCATGCGCAGGCGGGCCTTGTAGACCGATACACCGTCGATGATCGAGTCCGGACGCGCCAGGTAGACGTGTTCGAAGATGCACGGGGTCAGGGACGGATTGTTTGCGCACTGGCGGGTGTGCAGCTTGCCGTCTTCAGTGATGTAGACCGCTTCGCCGGGTGCCAGGTCGCGAATCAGGGTGAAACCGAGCACGTCCAGGGACACGCTTTCGGAGGCGATCATGTATTCGACGCCCTCGTCGGTGTGACGCTGGCCGAAGACGATCGGACGGATACCGTGCGGGTCACGGAAACCGACGATGCCGTAGCCGGTCACCATCGCCACGACCGCATAGCCACCGACGCAACGGTTGTGCACGTCTGTGACAGCGGCGAACACGTCTTCTTCGGTTGGCTGCAACTTGCCGCGCTGGGCCAGTTCGTGAGCGAACACGTTAAGCAGCACTTCCGAATCGGAATTGGTATTGACGTGGCGCAGGTCAGATTCGTAAATCTCCTTGGCCAGTTGTTCAACGTTGGTCAGGTTACCGTTGTGCGCCAAGGTAATGCCATAAGGCGAGTTGACGTAGAACGGTTGAGCTTCGGCCGAAGTCGAGCTGCCAGCGGTCGGGTAACGGACATGGCCGATACCCATGTGACCGACCAGACGCTGCATGTGACGCTGATGGAACACGTCACGCACCAGGCCATTGTCCTTGCGCAGGAATAACCGGCCATCATGGCTGGTCACGATACCGGCAGCGTCCTGGCCGCGGTGCTGGAGGACGGTTAGCGCGTCATACAGCGCCTGATTGACGTTCGACTTACCGACGATACCGACGATGCCACACATGCGACGCAACCCCTACTTAATGGATCTGAACTGAGCAACACTCACTGCGGCGTTTTGGCCGTCGGCAAGAGTTGCTCCTTGAACGGTATCTCAGCGGGTACGCTGATACCGCTGGCAAGCCACTGACTGCTCCACCCGAGAATCAGGTTCTTGGACCAGTCTGCGACCAATAGAAACTTTGGTACGAGCTGTGATTCTTTCCACCACCCGTCCTGCTGTACCGGCCCCAGGCTCAACAGCCCGACCGCCACGACCACCAGCAACACGCCACGCGCAGCGCCGAAGGCCATGCCGAGGAATCGATCGGTCCCGGATAACCCGGTGACACGTACCAACTCGCCGATAAGATAATTGATCATTGCGCCTACTATCAAAGTGGCGACAAACATGATGGCACAGCCCGCGATCACGCGAGCCGATGGCGTTTCGATGTATCCGGCGAGGTACTCGGACAATGAACCACCGAACATCCAGGCGACGACTCCTGCGATGATCCAGGTCACCAGCGATAATGCTTCCTTGACGAAGCCGCGGCTAAGACTGATCAATGCGGAGATGGCGACAATTGCAACGATCGCCCAATCAACCCAGGTAAATGGCACAGTGCAGCCTACAGACGGATAAGGCGGCGCATTTTAGCAGAGCGCATGCCTGTCGGTAAGCTGCGATTAGCAGTGCATTTCAATCGCAGCGATAGTTTTTATCCGCGCTCGGGCTGGAAACGCACCACAAACCCCTTGAGGTTCTGCTGGCGGCTCAACAAATCGCGCAAACGGTCGGCCTCGGCGCGCTCGATCAGCGGCCCGACAAATACCCGATTCTTGCCATCAGCGGTGCGAATGTAGGCGTTGTAGCCCTGGGCTCGCAGGGATTTCTGCAGGCTTTCGGCACTGGCACGGTTCGACAGGCTGGCCAGTTGCACCGACCAGCTGACCGACAGGCCATTGGCATCGACGCGGCTTTGGCTGGTGTCCGGCTTGCCGGGCGTCGCCGTGATTGGCTGGGCCGGTGGCGTGCTTGGCTTGGCGGCCAATGCCGGGACGGGTGCCGGGGCTGGCGCGACCGGCTTGGCTGCCGAGGCCGGCGCAGGGGCGACGGGCACCGCGGGGGCGATTGGCGTCGACGGCGCTTGCTGCTCGGCGATTTCTTCGTCGCTCGGCACCGGCTCCTGCGGCAGCACCTGAGGCTCAGGTACGACCACCGGCTCGATCTGCACCTGGGGCACCGAAGGCGCTTGCGGGGCAGCAGGCGCCTCGACAGTCACCTGGCGCTGCTCATCCTGACGGGAAAACAGCATCGGCAGGAAAATCACTGCCAGCGCGACCAGCACCAGGGCGCCGACCATGCGTTGTTTGTAAGCCTTATCCAGCAATGCCATTTGCCGCTTCCTCCGTGGAGCGCCGGGCCAACCACTCAAGGGCCTCGGCGACACAATAAAATGATCCGAACAACAGAATTTCGTCGTCGCTCGTCGCTCGTGCGCACTGCCCTTCCAGGGCGGCGGCCACGCTGGCATAGGACGTTACTGAAGCGCCAAGGTTCTGCAGCACCTCTTTTAAATCAGCCACCGGGCGCGCCCGGGGCGAATCCAGCGGTGCAACCGCCCAATGCTCGACACTGGCATTCAACTGGCCAACGACACCGTCCAGATCCTTGTCCGCGAGCAAGCCGAACACTGCCAGACGCTTGCCGACTGGCGGACGACTGGACAGACGGCGAGCCAGGTATTCGGCCGCATGAGGATTATGCCCCACGTCGAGCAACAGGTGCAGACGTTTGCCCTGCCAGTCGAACTCGCGACGGTCGAGGCGCCCCACCACACGAGTCGCCTTCAAGGCTTCAATGATCTTTGCCTCTACCCAAGGCAGCCCCAGCAGTAGATAAGCCTGCAAGGCCAGCGCGGCGTTCTCCATCGGCAGGTCCAGCAGGGGCAGGTCCCGCAGTTCGACTACCCGACCCTGGCTGTCAAGACCGCGCCATTGCCAGTGGTGATCGGTGACACCCAGGTCGAAGTCACGCCCACGCAGGAAAAACGGGCAGGCCAGCTCGCGGGCTTTGTCCAGCAGAGGTTGCGGAGGATTCAGATCGCCACAGAGCGCGGGGGCGCCCTGGCGGAAGATGCCGGCTTTTTCGTAGGCCACGGACTCGCGGGTATCACCCAGGTAATCGGCGTGGTCGACGCCGATGCTGGTGACCAGCGCCATGTCCGCGTCCACCACGTTGACCGTATCCAGGCGCCCGCCCAGGCCGACCTCGAGCACTACGGCATCCAGCCCCGACTGCTGGAACAGCCAGAACGCCGCCAGGGTGCCCATTTCGAAATAAGTCAGGGAGGTATCGCCACGGCCTGCCTCGACTGCCGCGAAGGCCTGGCACAGCTCGGCGTCAGTCGCTTCGACGCCGTTGACCTGCACCCGCTCGTTGTAACGCAGCAGGTGCGGAGAATTGTAGACACCGACTTTGAGGCCCTGCGCGCGCAGCAATGAAGCCACGAATGCACAGGTAGACCCCTTGCCGTTGGTGCCGGTGACCGTGATCACCCGAGGCGCCGGCTTGCCCAGTCCCATGCGGGACGCTACCTGTTGCGAGCGCTCCAGCCCCATGTCGATGGCCGAAGGGTGCAACTGTTCCAGGTAGGCGAGCCACTCGCCAAGGGTACGTTGGGTCATATGTTGGCAGGCACCGGCGGAACCACGATTGGCTCGATTGGCGCGGCGACGAACTTCGGCGTCGGCAGGCCCATCATCTGTGCCAGCAGGTTGCCCAGGCGTGGACGCAGTTCCTGACGGTGAATGATCATGTCGATCGCACCGTGTTCCAGCAGGAATTCGCTGCGCTGGAAGCCTTCCGGCAGTTTTTCGCGCACGGTCTGCTCGATCACGCGCGGGCCGGCGAAGCCGATCAGGGCCTTTGGCTCACCGACAATCACGTCGCCCAGCATCGCCAGGCTGGCGGAAACACCACCGTACACCGGGTCGGTCAGTACGGAGATGAACGGAATGCCTTCTTCACGCAGACGCGCCAGTACCGCGGAGGTCTTGGCCATTTGCATCAGGGAAATCAGGGCTTCCTGCATCCGCGCGCCGCCGGAAGCGGCAAAGCAGATCATCGGGCATTTGTTTTCCAGGGCGTAGTTGGCGGCGCGAACAAAGCGCTCGCCCACGATGGCACCCATGGAACCGCCCATGAAGGAGAATTCGAACGCCGAAACCACCACTGGCATGCCCAGCAGGGTGCCACTCATGGACACCAGCGCATCTTTCTCGCCGGTGGCTTTCTGGGCCGCGACCAGGCGGTCCTTGTACTTCTTGCCGTCGCGGAACTTGAGACGGTCCACTGGCTCCAGGTCAGCGCCCAGTTCGGCACGGCCTTCAGCGTCGAGGAAGATGTCGATGCGCGCACGTGCGCCGATACGCATGTGGTGATTGCACTTTGGGCAAACATCCAGGGTCTTTTCCAGCTCCGGACGGTAAAGCACCGCCTCGCAAGATGGGCATTTGTGCCACAGACCTTCAGGCACCGAGCTCTTCTTGACCTCGGAACGCATGATCGAAGGGATCAGTTTGTCTACCAACCAGTTGCTCATGCTTTCTTTCTCCAGTACCGGCGGCTCGAACGCTCTGGTTCGCAGCCCCGCGTATGCCCTTGAGCTAAATTCATATGTGCGGCGATGATCCATGGATGGCCGGATCAGCGAATCGTGACCTGCGTACCACCCAAAAACCCTCAGCCATGCCTGTGGACGGCGGCAGTCTGCCAGCCGTCACATCAACGTGCCGCGTACTGCGGCGATGAACGCGTGAATCCTTGCGTGATCCTTGACGCCCTTGCTCGCTTCCACCCCGCCGCTGACGTCCACCGCGTAAGGCCGCACACGGCTGACCGCCTCGGCGACGTTATCCGGTGTCAGGCCGCCCGCCAGGATGATCGGCTTACTCAGGCCTTGGGGAATCAGAGACCAGTCGAACGCCTGCCCGGTTCCGCCCGGCACGCCTTCGACATAGGCATCGAGCAGAATACCGCTGGCGCTGGGAAATGCATTGCAGGCTGCCGCGATATCATCGCCGGCCTTGACCCGCAGCGCCTTGATGTACGGTCGATGCCAGCCCTCACACTCGGCCGCAGTCTCGTCGCCGTGGAACTGCAGCAGGTCCAGCGGCACGGCGTCGAGGATTTCCCCCAGTTCGCAGCGACTGGCGTTGACGAACAGGCCAACGGTGGTGACGAACGGCGGCAGTGCCTGGATGATCGAGCGTGCCTGCTGAAAGGTAACGGCGCGCGGGCTCTTGGCATAGAACACAAAACCTATGGCATCCGCCCCCGCCTCGACCGCTGCCAGCGCATCCTCTAAGCGGGTGATCCCGCAAATCTTGCTGCGAACGGCTGACATGTCGATAAAACCCCAAGCTAATTCCGGGAAAGTTCCGGATGGTAACAAATGCGTTCGAGGGCGTCAGCCGTCAAGTTCGGCGAAACCGGTAAGGAAGTGTGGGCCAATGTAACGCTCGGGCAACTGGAACTCGTCGCGGTATTCCACCTGCACCAGATACAGCCCGAACGGATGTGCTGTTACCCCGCCGGAGCGACGGATGCGGCTTTCCAGCACTTCCTTCATCCACTCCACCGGACGCTCTCCGGCGCCAATGGTCATCAATACGCCGGCAATGTTGCGCACCATGTGGTGCAGGAACGCGCTGGCACGTATGTCCAGCACGATCATCTTGCCGTGGCGAGTGACGCGCAGGTGGTGCAGTTCCTTGACCGGAGACTTGGCCTGGCACTGGCCGGCGCGGAAGGCGCTGAAGTCATGAGTGCCAACCAGGTATTGCGCCGCTTCGGCCATGCGCTCGACGTCCAGCGGCCGGTGGTTCCAGGTGATCTCTTCGTTCAGGTGGGCCGGACGGATCTGATCGTTGTAGATAACGTAGCGATAGCGCCGGGCGATGGCCTTGAACCGCGCGTGAAAATGCGCAGGCATGACCTTGGCCCAGCTGACGCTGACGTCGTGGGGCAAGTTGATGTTGGCGCCCATGACCCAGGCTTTCATCGAGCGCTCGACCTGGGTGTCGAAGTGCACCACCTGGCCACAAGCGTGCACACCGGCATCAGTGCGCCCGGCGCAGAGCAGCGAGACCGGCGAGTTGGCGACTTTCGACAGGGCATTTTCCAGGGTTTCCTGCACGGTGAGCACACCGGATGCCTGGCGCTGCCAGCCGCGATAGCGCGAACCTTTGTACTCGACGCCCAGTGCGATGCGGAAAAAACCTTCAGGCACCATTTCGGCGGCCGGATTATCTATATTTGCCAAGGGGTGACAGCCTGCTGATGTGCGCAAAGGCGGGCATTATAAGGCTGTGGGGCGGGGATGCCAGCCAAAGTCAAAAGATCGTCTTCTATAACAAAAAACGGCAGCCTCAATGGCTGCCGCTGTTGTTTACCCCCCTGCCATCAGACCAGCCGCGACAGCATGTCCTTCGCTTCGCTCTTCTGCCCGTCATCGCCTTCGCTCACGACCTCATTGAGGATATCGCGCGCGCCATCGCTGTCGCCCATGTCGATGTAGGCCTGGGCCAGGTCGAGCTTGGTTGCGACTTCGTCGGTGCCCGAGAGGAAATCGAACTCGGGCTCGTCGTCTGCGGAAACCAGCGCGTCGTCGGCGGTAAAGGTCGGCGCGCTAATATCCCGGGACAGACGATCCAGTTCGGCGCTCAGGTCGTCCGGCTCGGCAGGCAAGGCTTCAGACGCCCCCTGCGCATCCATCTCGTCGGCTAGCGACAAGTCGAAGTCATCCGGCAGTTCCAGGTCGTCCTGCGGCACTTCTGGAATACCTGACACGTCAGCGACAGGCAGGTCCTTGACGCCTTCATCCAGGTCCAGGAGGAAGTCATCCTCGGCCAGGATCGCCGGGGAGGTATCACCGCCGAGGTCCATGTCCAGATCGAAATCCGACAGGTCGTCGAGGTTTTCCTTAATCTCGGTCTGCTGTTGCAACACCGACTGGAAGCTCAGGTCATCGTCGGACGGGAATTCGTCCAGCTCACCGAGGGTATCCGGCTCAGTTTCGGGTGCAACCACTGCTGGAGAGGCGGCTTCCAGGTCATCCAGGCTCAGGTCGAAGCTTTGGTCCAGCGCCTCATCGGCCACTGGCGCCGGCTCTGCGGCTGGTTCCTGTGGCTCGTCCAGCATGAGGTCCTTGACGTACTGCGCATCCATTTGCGCAGCCAGGGCTGCGGCAGCAATGCCGCCCGCGGCGACCATCGCCATGGCCGGGAAGCGGCTTTTGAGCTGTTCGACCTGGGCGTAGTTATCGCCATTGGCCACCAGCTTGCGCTCTTGAGCGACGAAGGCTTCGCGATCGCCTTGCCGGCCGTAGATTTCCATCAGCTTGAGGCGCAAGTCGCTGCGCTGAGGCTCTTGCTTGATGCCGTCTTCCAGCAACGCGCCCGCCTGGTTAAACCGACCGGCGTTGATGTGCGACTGAGCCCGGGGCAAGACGTCGTCGGAGTGCTCTGCAGCCGGCGAGATCAGTGGCGCTGCGATGGGTGGAGTAACGATTACCGGAGCGATCACCGGCGCGGGTGCAGGTGCTGGCGCCGGAGTCGGCTCGGGCATAGTCGCCATTTTCACGCTCGGCGGTGGAACTTCAAGGCCTTCGAAGCTGCTCTCCGGCAGGTCGTGATCGACAGAGAACTCTTGCTCTTCGGACAAGGCGCGAGCCATGCGCAGGTGTTTCTCTGCTTCCTGCTGGGCCTTGCGGCGACGGGCCAGCAGCAACAGCAGGAGCAGCAGAACGATTGCCCCACCGCCAACCATGCCCAGAAGCCACGGGTTGGTCAGCAGGTCGTTGTATTTCTGCTCGTCCGTGGCCGTCGCCGGTGCTGGCTCGACCGGCTTGTCCTCGACCACCGGTGTAGCTTCGGGGGTCGCTGCGGGTACTGGTGGCACGGCTTCTGGTGCCAGGCCTTGTTCCGGAGCAGTCACGGCAGGATCGGTGGCCAGTTCGGCGTTGATCGCCGGGGCGGCCGCCACATCCGCAGGCGCGTCCTGACCGCCTTCTGCCTGCAACTTGGCCAGCTGATTGTTCTTCAGTTCGATCAGCTTCTGCAGCTTGTCCAGCTGGCTCTGCAGATCGGCCATGCGGCTTTTCAGTTCTTCGTTGTCGCGACGGGTGGTGTCGAGGCTTTCCTGGGTCACCGCCAGCTTGTTGCTCAAATTCTTCGCGTCGCCCCCCGCGCCTTTCGCACCCGCCTTGCCGGCTTCGGCCGAGACCAGGCTGAGGTTATCCCGGGCAGCCTGCGTTGAAGGGGCGTCACCGCGAGGCCGATTGGTCGCGTCGAGCTGCTGCTGCCCGGCACCGGGCTGCGGCGCATAACGACGGCCCTGACGCCAGGCGGTGTTCTGCGCGGCGACTTCGGCGATGGCTTTGGATTGCGGCAGGCTGGTGCTCTGCGCCTGGTCTGGCAGACGGAGCACCTGCCCGGTTTTCAACCGGTTGATGTTGCCGTCGATAAACGCATCCGGGTTGAGCGCCTGGATCGCCAGCATGGTCTGCTGCACCGAACCGCCATTGCGCGCCTTCGCGGCGATTTCCCACAGGGTGTCGCGGCGAGTGGTGGTGTACTCGGTCGGCTTGGTCGCACCCGTGACCGGTGCGGTGACAGTTTGGCTCGGCGCTGGCTGCGCAGCGGCATCAGCGGTCTGCGGAGAGAACTTGGATGGGTCAAGCAATACGCTGTAGTCGCGCAGCAAGCGGCCGTTGGGCCACATGACCTGCACGAGGAATTTCACCATCGGCTCGGACAATGGCTTGCTCGACGTGACGCGCAGGATGCTTTTGCCGCCGGGGTTGAGCACCGGGGTAAAGGTCAGGTCGTTGAGGAACGCCTGGCGATCGACCCCGGCCTTGGCGAAATCTTCTGCCGAAGCAAGGCTAGGCACCACTTCGGCCGCCGTCAGCTCCTTGATATCAAGGAGCTCGATCTCCGCGACCAGCGGCTGGTTCAGGGTGGACTTCAGGGTCAACTCCCCGAGCCCGAGGGCATGCGCCATACCGGAGGACAGCGCCGAGGCGGCCGCTATTGCTAACACCAGTTTGCGAACTTGAACCATAGCCTCATCCTTAGTTTGAACCGCGCTGTCGAGCACTGCGGGCAAGCATAGCGCCCGACAGCATTCAGTCGACAAATTATTGGCAAGTATCTTTTACGAAAGGTCTTTTATCAACAATTCGGCCACCTGCACTGCATTGAGGGCCGCACCTTTGCGTACGTTATCTGACGTCAGCCACAGATTTAGTTCCGACGGGTCGTCGATTCCCCGGCGAACCCGGCCGACATAGACAACGTCCTGCCCTACTGCGTCACCGACCGCAGTCGGATAATCACCGGCCTCGACCAGTTCAATCCCCGGCGCATCGTCCAGGGCGGTGTTGACTTGCGCCAGATCGACCTCGCCTGCAGTCTGCAGGGTCACGCTATAGCTATCGCCGAAAAACACCGGGGCTTGAATGCAGGTGACGGAAATTTTCAACGAAGGCAGCGCCATGACTTGACGCACTTCGCGTACCAGGCGTTTTTCCAGCTGCGTGTGGCCCTGCTCGTCAGGCTTGCCGACCTGGGCCAGCAGGTTGAATGCCATCTGCCGATCAAAGAAGCTGGGCTCCAGAGGGCGCACATTGAGCAGCTCGGCGGTCTGCCGGGCCAGCTCGGTGACGGCTTCGCGGCCCTGGGCTGACACAGCCAGGCAAGCGGTCAGATTGATGCGCTGCAGGTCGATAATGCCCAGCAAGGGTGCCAGCACCACAGCCAGCGTGGTGGCCGACGGGCTCGGGCTGCTGACCTGAAACGGAGTTTTCATCCCGTCGAGCAGGTGGGCGTTGGCTTCGGGCACCACTTGCGGAGCCTGATCGGCCGGCAAGGCGCCGGACAAGTCAATCACCGAGCACCCGGCAGCCGTGGCGCGCGATGCGAAACTGAGGGTGACAGCGGGGCCGGCGGCGAAGAACACCAGCTGGACCTTGCTGAAGTCGAACTCGTCGACTTCACGCACCCGCACGTTCTTGCCGCGAAACGGCACCGAATGCCCGGCTGACTCGCTGCTGGCGAGCAGGTGCAGGTTGCCCACCGGGAAGTCGCGCTCTTCGAGAACCTGCACCAGCGTTTCGCCGACCGTTCCGGTGGCGCCAATTACGGCAATATCAAAGGACTGGGTCATGGTGCTACCTCTGGCGGAACGGGGGGAGCGGCACTTTACCGGGTGGTGGGAGCGCAGGCAATTTCATAAAAAAACCCGCACCTCTTTCAAGGCGCGGGCTCTTTGTCTACTTCAGTCGATTAACGCTCAAGCAGGATCCGCAGCATGCGACGCAGCGGCTCCGCGGCGCCCCACAACAGCTGGTCGCCCACGGTGAATGCGCCGACGAACTGAGAACCCATGTTCAGCTTGCGCAGACGGCCCACCGGTACATTCAGGGTGCCGGTGACCTTGGTCGGGCTCAGTTCCTGGATGCTGGCTTCACGGTTGTTCGGCACCAGCTTGACCCATGGGTTGTGCTGGCTGATCAGCCCTTCGATATCGGCGATCGGCACGTCTTTGTTCAGCTTGATGGTCAGCGCCTGGCTGTGGCAGCGCATGGCGCCGATCCGCACGCAGATGCCGTCCACCGGGATCGGGCTCTTGAAGCGACCGAGGATCTTGTTGGTCTCGGCCTGGGCTTTCCACTCTTCACGGCTCTGACCGTTCGGCAGTTCCTTGTCGATCCACGGGATCAGGCTGCCGGCCAGCGGTACGCCGAAGTTTTCGGTCGGGTACGCGTCGCTGCGCATGGCTTCGGCGACACGGCGGTCGATGTCGAGGATGGCGCTGGCCGGGTCAGCCAGTTGATCAGCGACAGCGGCGTGGGTGGCGCCCATCTGCTTGATCAGCTCACGCATGTTCTGCGCGCCGGCACCGGAAGCCGCCTGATACGTCATGGCGCTCATCCACTCCACCAGGCCGGCTTCGAACAGGCCGCCCAGGCCCATCAGCATCAGGCTGACGGTGCAATTGCCGCCGATGTAGTTCTTGGTGCCCGCATCGAGCTGCTGGTCGATGACCTTGCGGTTCACCGGGTCCAGCACGATCACCGCGTCATCCTGCATCCGCAGGCTGGAAGCGGCGTCGATCCAGTAACCCTGCCAGCCGGCTTCGCGCAGTTTCGGGAAGACTTCGCTGGTGTAGTCGCCACCCTGGCAGGTCAGAATCACGTCGAGGGTCTTCAGCTCTTCAATGCTGTAAGCGTCCTTGAGCGGAGCAATGTCCTTGCCCACGGACGGGCCTTGGCCACCGACATTCGAAGTGGTGAAAAACACCGGCTCGATAAGATCGAAATCCTGCTCTTCCAGCATCCGCTGCATGAGCACGGAACCGACCATACCGCGCCAACCGATCAGACCTACACGTTTCATCGCAACTACACCTTCTTTAAAAAGTGGGCCGCTGCTTTCGAAGTTGAAAGTGGCAGCGGGCCCGAGAGATTACAGATTCCGCAGCGCGGCGACTACTGCGTCACCCATTTCCTGCGTTCCGACTTTAGTGCAACCGGTCGACCAGATGTCGCCGGTGCGCAGCCCCTGGTCCAGAACCAGGCTGACCGCTTTCTCGATGGCATCGGCCGCAACCTGCTGGTTGAAGCTGTAACGCAGCATCATCGACACCGACAGGATGGTCGCCAACGGGTTGGCAATGCCTTGGCCGGCGATGTCCGGCGCCGAACCGTGGCAAGGCTCGTACATGCCCTTGTTGTTGGTGTCCAGGGACGCCGATGGCAGCATGCCGATGGACCCGGTGAGCATCGACGCCTGGTCGGACAGGATGTCGCCGAACAGGTTGTCGGTGACGATCACGTCGAACTGCTTGGGTGCGCGCACCAGCTGCATGGCAGCGTTGTCGACGTACATGTGGCTCAGTTCGACTTCAGGGTAATCCTTGGCCACTTGCTCGACGATTTCACGCCACAGCTGGCTGGATGCCAGGACGTTGGCCTTGTCCACCGAGCACAGCTTCTTGCCACGCACCATGGCCATGTCGAAACCGACACGGGCAATGCGGCGAATTTCGCTTTCGCTGTACGGCAGGGTGTCGTAGGCCTGGCGCTCGCCGTTTTCCAGGGTGCGGGTGCCGCGTGGCGCGCCGAAGTAGATGCCGCCGGTCAGTTCGCGAACGATCAGGATATCCAGGCCCGCGACGATTTCCGGCTTCAGGCTCGACGCCTCGGCCAGTTGCGGGTAGAGGATCGCCGGGCGCAGGTTGCCGAACAGGCCCAGTTGCGCACGGATTTTCAGCAGGCCGCGCTCAGGGCGGATGTCACGCTCGATGGTGTCCCACTTCGGGCCGCCCACGGCGCCCAGCAGCACGGCGTCGGCCGCGCGGGCACGCTCCAGGGTTTCGTCAGCCAGGGGCACGCCATGCTTGTCGATGGCAGCACCGCCGATCACGTCGTGGCTCAGCTCGAAACCCAGGTTGAACTTGTCGCTGGCCAATGCCAGGACCTTGACCGCTTCGGCCATGATTTCCGGGCCAATACCGTCACCTGGGAGAATCAGAATCTGCTTGCTCATGCTTTCCTCTTGTCATCAGTCGGTGCGCCCTTGGAGCACACCCGGAAAAATTCTATCGTTGCGTGACTCATTTTTCGGCGAACAGCACCAGCACATCGGTGCTGAACGAACCATCGGCCTCAATCTCGAAATACTCGCGCACCTCGCTGCCCATCGCCTGCTGCAACTCGCGGATCGCGGCGCGCATCACCTGGGGTGTGCGCATGCGCTCGACCCAGCTGCTGTATTCCAGCCGCAGGCGTTGACGCGTGGTGCTGCGGGTGTGCAATCCTGCCTCGCTGACCTGGCGCAACCACTCGCCGGCGGAATAATCGCGCACATGGCTGGTGTCGCGCAGCACTTCAACGCTTTGCAGATAAGTGTCGAACAACGGGCTGCCCGGTGACAACACATCGATGAAAGCGGCCACGCCACCCGGTTTCAGCACCCGCCGAACTTCCCGCAACGCCACACCGAGATCGCTCCAATGGTGCGCCGAGTACCGACTGAAGACGAATTCGAACTCGCCATCGGCAAACGGCAGGCGCTCGGCGGCACCATTGACGGTGGTGACATTGCCCAGACCACGATCGACAGCCGCGGCGGTCACCACATCGAGCATTTGCTGCGACAGGTCGTACGCCACTACTTCTTTCACCAGCGACGCCACGTGAAAACTCACGTGGCCGGCGCCACAGCCAAGGTCCAGCACGCGGGCGTTGCCCTGCCCCGCCAATTCAGCCTGTAGCAAAGCGAATTCAGTGCCTTGCGCGTGGACGGCGCTGCTCAGATAGGCCGAGGCCTGTTCACCGAATTGCTTCTGGACTACCTGGCTGTGCTGGGCGGTGCGGGTCATGGGGACTTCCTGTTGGGGTTGTAGTTTCAAGATCAAAAGATCGCAGCCTTCGGCAGCTCCTACGGGTGTACGCCTTGCCGAAGGCTGCGATCTTTTCAACGGTCACCTCAAAACATCAGGCGTCGCGAAACAGCCAAGGCTGGCTCGCCCGGTGCTTGGCTTCAAACGACGCAATTGCCTCGTGGTCCATCAACGTCAGGCCAATATCGTCCAGGCCATTGAGCAGGCAATGCTTGCGGAACGCATCGATCTCGAAGCTCAGCACCTTGCCATCCGGGCGAGTCACCGTCTGCGCTTGCAGGTCAACCTGCAACTGGTACCCAGGGCTGGCTTCAACCTGCTGGAAAAGCTCATCGACTTCAGCGTCGCTCAAGATGATTGGCAACAAGCCATTCTTGAAGCTGTTGTTGAAGAAAATGTCGGCGTAACTCGGCGCGATGATGCTGCGAAAGCCATATTCTTCCAGGGCCCACGGCGCGTGTTCACGGCTGGAGCCGCAACCGAAGTTCTCGCGGGCCAGCAATACACTGGCGCCCTGATAACGTTCGGCGTTAAGCACGAAGTCCTTGTTCAGCGGACGCTTGGAATTGTCCTGATACGGCTGCCCCACATCCAGATAGCGCCATTCGTCGAACAGGTTCGGGCCGAAACCGGTGCGCTTGATCGACTTGAGGAACTGCTTCGGGATGATCTGATCGGTGTCGACGTTGGCACGATCCAGAGGCGCGACAAGTCCAGTGTGCTGGGTAAAAGCTCTCATTCTGCGCTCCTTTAGATCAATTCACGGACGTCGACGAAACGACCGTTTACTGCGGCGGCGGCGGCCATGGCCGGGCTCACCAGGTGGGTACGACCACCGGCACCCTGACGGCCTTCGAAGTTGCGGTTCGAGGTGGACGCGCAATGCTCGCCCGACTCCAAACGGTCCGGGTTCATCGCCAGGCACATCGAGCAGCCTGGCTCGCGCCATTCAAAACCGGCCTCGAGGAAAATCTTGTCCAGGCCTTCGGATTCAGCTTGCGCCTTCACCAGGCCCGAGCCCGGCACCACGATGGCCTGCTTGATGGTCGACGCCACTTTGCGGCCTTTGGCGATCACGGCAGCGGCGCGCAAATCTTCGATGCGCGAGTTGGTGCAGGAGCCGATGAACACGCGGTCCAGCTGGATATCAGTAATCGCCTGATTGGCAGTGAGGCCCATGTATTTCAAGGCGCGCTCGATGGAGCCGCGCTTGACCAGGTCCGGTTCCTGAGCCGGGTCTGGCACGTTCTGATCAACGGCCAGGACCATCTCCGGCGAAGTGCCCCAGCTGACTTGCGGCTTGATCTGCGTGGCATCGAGCTCGACGACGGTGTCGAACTTCGAGTCCGCGTCAGACACCAGGTCTTTCCACGCCTCGACAGCCAAGTCCCACTCCGCGCCTTTCGGCGCAAATGGACGGCCCTTGACGTAGGCCACGGTTTTTTCATCCGCCGCCACCAGGCCCACGCGTGCGCCGGCCTCGATGGACATGTTGCAGATGGTCATGCGCCCTTCCACCGACAGGGCGCGGATCGCGCTGCCAGCGAACTCGATGGCGTGGCCATTACCGCCGGCCGTGCCGATCTTGCCGATCACGGCGAGCACGATGTCCTTGGCCGTCACGCCGAACGGCAGTTCGCCCTCGACCAACACCAGCATATTCTTCATTTTCTGGGCGACCAGGCACTGGGTGGCGAGCACGTGCTCGACCTCGGAAGTGCCAATACCGTGAGCCAAAGCACCGAATGCGCCGTGGGTCGAGGTGTGGGAGTCGCCGCAGACCACCGTCATGCCCGGCAAGGTGGCGCCCTGCTCCGGGCCAATGACGTGGACGATGCCCTGGCGCACGTCGTTCATCTTGAACTCGACAATGCCGTATTCATCGCAGTTGTCGTCGAGGGTCTGGACCTGCAGGCGCGAGACCTGGTCAGCAATCGCTTCGATGCCGCCCTTGCGCTCCGGCGTGGTCGGTACGTTATGGTCCGGGGTCGCGATATTGGCATCGATGCGCCAAGGCTTGCGCCCGGCCAGACGCAGCCCTTCGAAGGCTTGCGGCGAAGTCACTTCATGGATGATGTGACGGTCGATGTAGATCAGCGCAGAACCATCGTCGCGCTGTTTGACCAAATGCGAATCCCAGAGCTTGTCGTAGAGCGTTTTGCCGGCCATCAGACGGTTTCCTCATCATTTGTTTCTATGCCCCGGGTTTTGAACGACTCAATAACCCTTTGGCTTGTGAGGTCGATCCTAGGGGGTTACATTAAATAACTCAAATTCATATTTTTTATGCTTTGGATAACCATCTGGAATACTGCAATGGACCTGGCCAACCTTAATGCTTTTATCGCGATTGCCGAGACGGGCAGCTTCTCTGGCGCGGGCGAACGGCTGCACCTGACGCAACCGGCGATCAGCAAACGCATCGCCGGGCTGGAACAACAACTTAAAGTTCGGCTGTTCGATCGCCTGGGCCGCGAAGTCGGCCTGACCGAAGCTGGCCGCGCCCTGTTGCCGCGGGCTTACCAGATTCTCAACGTGCTGGACGATACACGCCGCGCCCTGACCAACCTGACCGGCGAAGTCAGCGGGCGCCTGACCCTGGCCACCAGCCACCACATCGGCCTGCACCGCCTGCCGCCTTTATTAAGGGAGTTCACCCGACGCTACCCGCAAGTAGCGCTGGATATTCAGTTCCTCGATTCGGAAGTGGCTTACGAAGAAATCCTCCATGGCCGCGCGGAACTGGCGGTCATCACCCTGGCCCCCGAACCTCACACCCTGGTCAAAGCCACCCCTGTGTGGGACGACCCGCTGGATTTCGTGGTCGCGCCGGAACACACGCTGATCAGCAATGGCGCGGTGAGCCTGGCAGACATAGCCCTGCACCCGGCCGTGTTCCCCGGCGGCAACACCTTTACCCACCACATCGTCCAGCGCCTGTTCGAGGCTCAAGGGCTGACGCCGAACATCGCCATGAGCACCAACTACCTCGAAACCATCAAGATGATGGTGTCCATCGGCCTGGCCTGGAGCGTGTTGCCGCGCACCATGCTTGATGAGCAGGTGGCAAGCATCCCTTTGCCGGGCATACAGCTCACTCGCCAGCTAGGCTATATCCTGCACACAGAACGGACGCTGTCGAACGCGGCACGGGCTTTCATGGCTTTGCTGGACGCACAAATCGATCAGCCAGGGACACATGGCTAACTTGTGCTACTCCTATAGTGCCGCGAGACCCAGCGCCTAACGCCCAATTCAGTCCAAGGCTTGCCAATGCCGAAATCTGTTGACCGTATTCCGCCGATGCCGCGTATCCAGGCGCTGGACCCCAAACGGTCCGAGCAAAGTTGGGAAAGCGCGCCACAGTTGCTGGCGGCCCTCAACGGTGCCCGCCTGGGCGCCTGGTATTGGGACATCGAGCGTGGGCAGATCAGTTGGTCGCGGGGTACCCAGGCGCTGTTTGGCTTCGACCCCCATGCGCCGCTGCCCGCCGACCTGGAATACCTCGACCTGCTGCCGCCGGAAGACCGGGCAAAAACCGTACGCGCCTTCCATGCAGTGATCGCCGGCGCACCGCTGGAACAGGCGATGCACCACCGCATTCGCTGGCCCGATGGCAGCCTGCATTGGCTGGAGATCAATGGCAGCCTGCTGCCAGACAAGGACGGCCGCCCGCGAATGATCGGCGTGATCCGCGAAATCACCCACCAGCGCCAGCGCGAACAGGCCCTGAGCAGCTCGGAGAAACGTTTCGCGACGCTGTTTCACCTGTGCCCGAACATGGTGCTGCTGACCCGCCAGGAGGACGGCCTGATCACCGAGGCCAACCAGTATTTTGAAAGCCTGTTCGGCTGGCCGGTACAGAACGCCATCGGCCGCACCACCCTGGAGCTGGGCCTCTGGGTGCATCCCGAGCAGCGCGAGCGACTGGTCAAGGCGACCAAGGCCAAAGGTGAACTCATCAGCATGGAGGTGCAGTTTCGCGCCAGCAACGGGCAGATACACGACGGCATTCTCAGCGCGCAGAAGGTCGAACTCGAAGGCCAACCCTATCTGCTCAGCACCTTCCTCGACACCACCGAACGCAAAGCCGCCGAGCACGCCCTCAAAGACAGCCAGGAACGCCTCGACCTGGCGCTGGATTCGGCGCAACTGGGTACCTGGGACTGGCACATCCCCAGCGGCATGCTCTATGGCTCGGCACGCGCTGCGCAGTTGCACGGGTTGGAGGCAATCCCTTTCCACGAGTCCTTCGACGAGTTTTTCGAAGGCGTACCCGATGAAGAGCGCGGCAGCATGCGCGACGCCTACCGCAGCTTGCGCGAGGGCCCGGCAGGCAATTATCAGCTGACCTACCGGGTGCAACTGGCCGACGGCAGCTCGCGCTTCCTGGAAAGCCGCGCGCGGCTGTACCGCGACGAAAACGGTGCCCCGCTGCGCATGGCCGGCACCCTGCTCGACATCACTGATCAGGTGGAGCGTGAGCAACAGCTGGTCGCGTCGGAAGAGAAATTTGCCAGCCTGTTCCAGGTCAGCCCCGATCCAATTTGCGTCACTCGCCAGGACAGCGGCCAGTTCATCGAGATCAACTCCAGCTTCACCCAGACATTTGGCTGGAGCGCCACCGATGTGATCGGGCACAGCGCCGACGAAATCGGCCTGTGGGACGCCTCGGCGAAAAGCCTGCACCGCATTGAACAGGTAATCCGCGAACAGGGCTTGAGTAACGTGGCCATCCAGGTCCAGCACAAAGATGGGCATTCGCTCACCTGTGTGATCTCCAGCCGCCAGATCAGTGTCAGCGACCATCCCTGCGTGGTCACCACCCTGCGCGACATCACCCAGCAGCAGCGGTCCGAAGCGGCACTCAAGGCCAGCGAAGAGAAATTTGCCAAGGCGTTTCACTCCAGCCCGGACGCCATCACCATCACCGAGCGCGACACCGGACGCTACCTGGAGGTCAACGACGGCTTCTGCCGCCTGACCGGCTACCAGGCCGATGAAGTCGTCGGGCGCACGGTGTATCAGGTCGGCATCTGGGCCGAGGAGAAACAGCGCTCCTCACTGCTGGCCGAACTGCAGCTCAACGGCCGGGTGCATCACCAGGAAATGCTCGGGCGCAACAAGCGCGGCGAGTTGCTCACCGTTGAAGTGTCGGTAGAGCCCATCACCCTCAACGAAACCGCCTGCCTGCTGCTGACCGCGCGGGACGTCAGCCTGCTGAAAAACGCCGAAGCGCAGATTCGCCACCTGGCCTATCACGACCCCCTGACCAACCTGCCCAACCGCGCATTACTGATGGACCGCCTGAGCCAGCAGATCGCCCTGCTCAAGCGCCACAACCTGCGCGGCGCCCTGCTGTTTCTCGACCTCGACCACTTCAAGCACATCAATGATTCCCTGGGACATCCCGTGGGCGACACCGTGCTGAAAATCATCACCGCGCGCCTCGAAGCCAGCGTGCGCATGGAAGACACCGTGGCACGCCTGGGGGGTGACGAGTTCGTGGTGCTGCTCAGCGGCCTGGAAGGCTCGCGCGAGGAGGTCAGCACCCAGGTGCGCAGCCTGGCTGACACCCTGCGCGAACTGCTGTCGGAGCCCATGTTCCTCGACGGACAACGCCTGCAAGTCACGCCCAGCATCGGCATCGCACTGATTCCCGACCACGGCTCGACCCCCACCGACCTGCTCAAGCGCGCCGACATCGCCCTGTACCGGGCCAAGGACTCAGGCCGCAATACCGCGCAGATGTACCACAACACCATGCAAAAGGCCGCCAGCGAACGCCTGCGGATGGAAACCGACCTGCGCCTGGCCCTGTCGCGCAACGAATTTCGCGTGCACTTCCAGCCCCAGATCGACGCCCGGGACAACCGCATCGTCGGGGCCGAGGCCCTGGTGCGCTGGAGCCACCCCGAACTGGGCGCCCAGTCACCCAGCGAGTTCATCAAGGTGCTGGAGGACAGCGGACTGATCCTGGAAGTCGGCAACTGGATCATCGACGAAGCCTGTCGCGCATTCCAGCACCTGATGGCCGAAGGTCTGATCGACCCGCTCGACTTCAGCCTGTGCGTCAACATCAGCCCGCGCCAATTTCGCCAGAATGACTTCGTCGAACGCGTCGAACACAGCCTGCGCAGCCACGGCCTGCCCTGCTCGCTGCTGAAACTGGAAATCACCGAAGGCATCGTCATCCAGAACCTGGAGGACACCATCAGCAAGATGTGCCGCCTGAAAAAACTCGGCGTGAGCTTCGCCATGGACGATTTTGGCACCGGCTACTCGTCCCTGACCTACCTCAAACGCCTGCCGGTCGACACCCTGAAAATTGATCAGTCCTTCATCCGCGACGCCACCACCGACCCCAACGACGCCGAAATCATCCGTGCCATCGTCGCCATGGCGCGCAGCCTGGGGTTGAAGGTGATCGCCGAGGGGGTGGAAACCCTGGAGCAGCTGGAATTTCTGCAGGGACTGGGGTGTTATTTTTACCAAGGGTATCTGCACAGCCGGCCGTTGCCGGTGGAAGCCTTCCAAAAACTCCTGCAATAGCCGCTGAACGCGCATAAAAAAGGGCGCCAATGGCGCCCTTTTCATTGCTCGGCCTTAGTGCTGCAAAGCCGGCTGTTCCATCCCGTTGATCGGGATGCGTTTGGCTTTCGCCTCCTCCGGAATCACCCGCAGCAAATCAATGCTCAGTAACCCGTTACGCAGGTCAGCGGCCTTGATTTCGATGTGATCCGCCAGGCGGAACGACAGCTTGAATGCACGCTGGGCAATGCCCTGGTGCAGGAAGGTCACGCCTTCGGTAGCGTCGCGTTTGCCGCCACTGATGGTCAGCACGCCCTTCTCGACTTGCAGGTCCAGGTCTTCTTCCTGGAAACCGGCTGCGGCGACCACAATGCGGTATTGGTCGTCACCGTGTTTTTCCACGTTGTAGGGCGGATAGGTGCTGCCTGGCTCATTACGCAGGGCGGTTTCGAACAGGTCGTTAAAACGGTCGAAGCCTACCGAGGAGCGGAACAGTGGGGCCAGGGAAAATGCAGTACTCATGATTCAAATCTCCTGAAAACAATCAGCAAGGTTTTATGTCTCCGCGACCCGAATTCGGCATCGCGTACCCCTTAGATAGGGACCGCTGATTGCATTTCAAGAGATTATCTGAAAATTTTTTTCAGGCCGCTTCGGACACCTGAAGCCCCAGTAAACGCGAGACATTATCCAGCTCTGTCTCGCGGCGCAGCACCGTAAACAGCTCGACCGCTTCGGGATAATTGCGGGTCAGCATTGCCAGCCACTGCTTCAAACGCCCCGGCGATTGGCGTGGCGTCATTTGCGCCTTGGCTTGCAGCCAGAAGTCCTGGATCAACGGCAACAGCTCGGCCCAGGTCATTTCGACGACCTCTTCACCCGCCCGCGCCGCCGCGATTTGCCGCGCCAGGTCCGGGCGCGAGACAAGGCCACGACCGAGCATGATGTCTTCGACGCCGCTGATTTCGCGGCAACGACGCCAGTCCTGGACATCCCAGATATCGCCGTTGGCAAACACCGGCACCTTGACCACTTCTTGCACCCGCGGGATCCACTCCCAGTGGGCCGGAGGCTTGTAGCCATCGGTCTTGGTGCGCGCATGCACGACGATATGCGCCGCACCACCTTCGGCCAGGGCCGTGGCGCAGACCAGCGCGCCGTCGGGGCTGTCAAAGCCCAGGCGCATTTTTGCGGTCACAGGAATGTGTGCCGGCACCGCGCGGCGCACGTGCTCGACGATCTGGTTGAGCAGTTCCGGCTCCTTGAGCAATACCGCGCCACCGCGGGACTTGTTCACGGTCTTGGCCGGGCAGCCGAAGTTCAGGTCGATCACCTCGGAACCCAATTCGCAGGCCAGTGCGGCATTTTCTGCCAGGCACACCGGGTCCGAGCCGAGCAATTGCACGCGCAGCGGCACGCCAGAGGCCGTGCGCGCTCCGGTCAGCAATTCAGGGCCGAACTTGTGGAAATAGGCAGGCGTGAGCAGTTGGTCGTTGATGCGGATGAACTCGGTCACACACCAATCGATACCACCGACACGAGTGAGCACGTCCCGCAGGATGTTGTCGACCAAACCCTCCATGGGCGCCAAGGCAATTTGCATGAAAAACACACTCTACGAAAAACGTGCGGCAGTTTACTGGTTTCGGCTGAGAGAAGGTATTTCGTAAGGCCGGAAGGTGTTGATTGTGCCGACGCTTTCGCGGGCAAGCCGCGCTCCCACAGGTCTTGCGTCGCTCACACAAAAGATGAACGACCCAAGACCTGTGGGAGCGCGGCTTGCCCGCGAAGGGGTCGCTTAGATCGCGACTTGCAACGCCGGACCATAACCTCCGATGAACTCCGCCGGCATGCGCTTGGGCTTGCCCGTGGAAAGTTCGATGCACACGAAAGTGGTCTGCGCACGCAGCAGCGTGGTGTTGTCGCTCGGGCGCTTGAGCTGGAAGTGCCGGGTCATTTTCAGGCGTTGGTCCCAGTCGACGATCCAGGTCGCCAATTGCAAGCCGTCGCCTTCGTAGGCGGCGGCCAGGTAATCGATCTCGTGCCGCACCACCGCCATTGCCCGATCCAGGCGCCGATACTCGACCAGGTCCAGGCCCAGGCGCTGGGAGTGGCGCCAGGCGCAGCGTTCGAGCCAGGTGACATACACCGCGTTGTTCGCGTGCCCCAGCCCGTCGATGTCCTCGGCGCCCACTTCCAGGTCAATGATAAACGGCGTTGCCCGATCCCAGCCCATGCCCCACTCCAGTCAGATAGTCACCTGGGCAGTGTAACGGATGCTCAGGCCGATTGGCGCGATTGCAGACTGCGGCCAGCCAGCAGTGACAGCACGCCATCAATGACCCGTGGGTCGGCCAGCACCCGCTGATGACCGCCTTCTTCAAGGCGCAGCAGACGGCTGTCGAACCAGGCGTCGTTGATCAGCTGGGACTCCTTGACCGAGACCAGACGGTCATCTTCGGCATGCACGATCAGCCCGGGCATATCGAGCTGGTAGTGCGCGACATCCAGCGTCGCGGCGCGCATGCCGACGTCTTGCTCGACCTGGCGAATGAACGCCGACCGGGCCTTGGGCGGCAGGCCCACATACCGGGCAAATCCGCGCAAAACCCCGAGTATTCGCGACGGAGCGGCAATGGTCACCAGGGTTTCGGTACGCAGACCCAACTGCACCGCCAGCATCGCACTGGCGCCGCCCATGGAGTGGCCGATCACGGCTTGCAGCGGCGGCAGCTCCGCGGCGGCTTCAAGCATGGCGCGGGCGAACAGGACGACATTCGCTTCGCTGCCCGGCGAGCGCCCGTGGGCGGGACCGTCGAGGGCGACCACGGTGTAGCCGGCGTCCACCAGTGCGTTGATCAGGCTGGCGAACTGGGTTGGGCGCCCTTCCCAACCATGCATCAGCAAGACCGTCGGCCCTTGTCCCCAGCGCAGTGCCGAGAGACCGAAGCGCAAGGTGATGCGCTCCGACCTGGCCAGCAAGGGCAGCTCCCAATCCCGCGGGGGCAGCTCTCGCGGAGTCATGAACGCCAGTCGCATCTTGCTTGCGACCAGTTGAGGGGCAAACCAGCCCAACGTGCCGTTGACGCCACGAACCCACTTTAACCCGCTCATCGCTCTCACTCCCCAGGCCCAGGCCTTCAGGTCATAGCACCGCCGATTTGGCGGCGCGCAACAGTCGATCGGATAATTCTCCTGGCCCCAGCGCCCGCGCCAGTGCCAGGCCACCCACCATCAAGGCCATGTCGGCCAGGGCCTTGTCGGTTTCTTCCGGGCTGGCCGCCAACTGCGCGACCATCATTTCCACGTGTTCGTTCAAGGCCACCCGAAATTCGTCGGGCAGCCGGCCCAACTCGCCGACGGACGCGGGGATTGGGCACGCGGAGTCAGACGAATCGCGGTGCTTGCGTGACAGGTAGAACGCGGCCACCAGGGCGCGGCGTTCTTCGCCGGTCAGTTCGGCGTCCATGTCGGCGATCAGGCCACGACGGTGACCCAGCAACTGCTTGAACGCTTCCAGCATCATGGCGTCCTTGCTTTCGAAGTGCGCATAGAAGCCGCCAACCGTCAGGCCGGCTGCGCCCATCACTTCGCCCACGCTCGGTTCGGCCGGGCCGCGCTGGATCAGCGCTGCACTGGCGGCCTTGAGAATGCGTTCGCGGGTTTGAGCTTTTTTATCGTTCATCGTTGCCTCCGAATATTACGACTAGAATATTATTCTCATAATAATTTTCCGCAAGTCGTGGATGTGACCGCTGGTCTGAAGATCAGTTTGAGGTAGAGAGGGGGATTTGGCCAAACGCCAGACAAACAAAAGGGCCATTCAATAATTGAATGACCCTTATAAAATCCCGCAGAGCGGGTAATCGTGGCGTCCCCTAGGGGACTCGAACCCCTGTTACCGCCGTGAAAGGGCGGTGTCCTAGGCCACTAGACGAAGGGGACGCAAAACCTTCTATACAACTGATCAGTGCTGAGTACTGATCGATTCAAGGCCGGTGTGGCCAGACCTTGAACTGTAAAATTGGTGGAGCTTAGCGGGATCGAACCGCTGACCTCCTGCATGCCATGCAGGCGCTCTCCCAGCTGAGCTAAAGCCCCGGATTTTTCGCCTCGCGGCGGAGTGACATCTTGCAACATCACTTCTGTAAAACTGGCGTCCCCTAGGGGACTCGAACCCCTGTTACCGCCGTGAAAGGGCGGTGTCCTAGGCCACTAGACGAAGGGGACGCAAACCCTTCTATACAACTGATCAGTGCTGAGTACTGATCGATTCAAGGCCGGTGTGGCCAGACCTTGAACTGTAAAATTGGTGGAGCTTAGCGGGATCGAACCGCTGACCTCCTGCATGCCATGCAGGCGCTCTCCCAGCTGAGCTAAAGCCCCGGATTTTTCGCCTCGCGGCGGAGTGACATCTTGCAACATCACTTCTGTAAAACTGGCGTCCCCTAGGGGACTCGAACCCCTGTTACCGCCGTGAAAGGGCGGTGTCCTAGGCCACTAGACGAAGGGGACGCAAACCCTTCTATACAACTGATCAGTGCTGAGTACTGATCGATTCAAGGCCGGTGTGGCCAGACCTTGAACTGTAAAATTGGTGGAGCTTAGCGGGATCGAACCGCTGACCTCCTGCATGCCATGCAGGCGCTCTCCCAGCTGAGCTAAAGCCCCGGATTTTTCGCCTCGCGGCGGAGTGACATCTTGCAACATCACTTCTGTAAAACTGGCGTCCCCTAGGGGACTCGAACCCCTGTTACCGCCGTGAAAGGGCGGTGTCCTAGGCCACTAGACGAAGGGGACGCAAACCCTTCTATACAACAGATCAACGCTGAGTGTTGATCGCTTCAAGGCCGGTGTGGCCAGACCTTGAAGTGTAAATTGGTGGAGCTAGACGGGATCGAACCGTCGACCTCTTGCATGCCATGCAAGCGCTCTCCCAGCTGAGCTATAGCCCCTCATCGCTGAGGACGGGGCGAATCTTAATGGCGGATCGAAAGGCTGTCAAACTTATTTTTAAAATATTTCAAAGTTTTTTGCCGGGATAACAATCACTTACCGCTCTCCCCCGGAAAATGGGGGTGCTGGCAACAGCCAGATCAAAAAATCGTCCGATCGCGGCCCGAGCCTTCGGCAGCTCCTACGGGATTGCATTTCAACTGTAGGAGCTGGCGAAGCCTGCGATCTTTTTAGGCGCTGCCCGTAATCAGGCGATATTGCCCAGGAGCTTTTCCCACTCCTTGTTTTCCTTCTTCGACACGCCACCGAGCAAATCGATGGCCTGGCGCAGGCGGAAACGGGTCAGGTCCGGCCCGAGAATCTCCATGGCGTCGAGCACCGAGACCGAGCTTGCTTGCCCGGTGATCGCGGCGAACATCAGCGGCATGGCGTCACGCAGTTTCAACTCCAGGGATTCGACCACCGCCTGGATCGTCGCGGTAATGCTGTCCTTCTCCCACTGACGCAGGCTTTCGAGCTTCCACAAGATCAACTGCATCAACTGACGCACCTGATCGCCGGACAGCTTCTTCGACTCGAACAGCTTCGCATCCGGGTTGACCCCGCCGGCGAAGAAGAACCCGGCCAGCGGTGCGACCTGGCTGAAGGTTTCAACGCGGCCCTGCACGTGAGGCGCGATCTTCATCATGTATTCAGGGTTCAACGCCCAGGTCTGCAGACGCGAGGCGAACTCGTCCACCGGCAGGTCACGCAGCCACTGGCCGTTGAGCCAGGAGAGCTTCTCGATATCGAAGATCGGCCCGCCCAGGGAGACGCGCTTGAGGTCGAAGTTGTCGACCATTTCCTGCAGCGAGAACTTCTCGCGCTCATCCGGCATCGACCAGCCCATGCGCCCCAGGTAGTTGAGCATCGCCTCGGGCATGAAGCCCATGCGCTCGTAGAACGTCACCGAGGTCGGGTTCTTGCGCTTGGACAGCTTGCTCTTGTCCGGGTTACGCAGCAGCGGCATGTAGCACAGCTCCGGTTGTTCCCAGCCGAAGTACTCGTAGAGCAGGATCAGTTTGGGCGCCGATGGCAGCCATTCTTCGCCGCGCAGCACGTGGGTGATGCCCATCAGGTGATCGTCGACCACGTTGGCCAGGAAGTAGGTCGGCAGTCCGTCGGTCTTCATCAGCACCTGCATGTCCATGCGATCCCACGGGATCTCGACGTCGCCACGCAGCATGTCCGGCACCACGCACACGCCTTCGCTCGGCACCTTCATGCGGATAACGTGCGGCTCGCCAGCGGCCAGACGACGGGCCACTTCTTCCGCAGGCAGCAGCAGCGCACGCCCATCGTAGCGCGGGGTTTCGCCGCGGGCCTGTTGTTCGGCGCGCATCTGATCCAGCTCTTCGGCGGTGCAGAAGCACGGGAAAGCGTGGCCCATTTCCACCAGCTGCTGGCAGTACTTCTGGTAGATCTCGCCACGTTCGCTCTGCCGGTAAGGACCGTGCGGGCCGCCAACGTCCGGGCCTTCGCTCCAGTCGATGCCCAACCAGCGCAGGGCGTCGAAAATCTGCTGCTCGGACTCGCGGGTCGAACGCAATTGGTCGGTGTCTTCGATCCGCAGGATGAACTCACCGCCGTGCTGCTTGGCAAAGCAGTAGTTGAACAATGCGATGTAAGCGGTACCTACGTGGGGATCCCCGGTAGGCGATGGCGCGATGCGAGTGCGGACGGTGGTCATGGCAAGTCTCGAAATGAAGATAAAACAAAGGGCGAATGGTAACAGGCGACACCGGCCCGGCTCCAGTGAGCAGGGCATTTAAGCCAAGTTTGCGTCTGCAACGCGCTTTGCACCCGTGAATGGCCGATTATCAACGGTCGGCATTTACCGTTTATCGGCTGTATGCCAGATTTGGCTGCTGATACCTTTCCTTACAATTTCTCGACTACAGTCTGCCCATGCCTGCCCAACTCAAGCGTCGCCTGTTTATTTTCCTGTTGCTCGTCCTGCTCATCGCCGGGGCATTTTTTGCTCACTGGTTTTTCAAAGGGCGCTTTTACGAGAGCACCGACAACGCCTATGTGCAGGGCGAGATCACCCGCGTGTCGAGCCAGCTCGGTGCGCGCATCGATCAGGTTCTGGTGCAGGACAACCAGCACGTTGAAAAAGGCCAGCTGCTGGTCAAACTCGAAGGTGATGATTTCCACCTGGCCGTCGACCGCGCCAACGCCGCCCTTGCAACCCGCCAGGCCGAGCGCCTGCAAGCCCAGAGCAAACTCACGCAACAGGCCAGCCTGATTGCGGCCAGCGAGGCGCAGGTGGCCTCCAGCCAGGCCAGCCTCAGCCGTTCGCAAATCGATTTGTCCCGCGCCGAAACCTTGCGCAAACCCGGCTACGTATCAGAAGAACGGGTGACCACCCTCTCCGCCGACAACCATATTGCCCGCTCCCAAGTGACCAAGGCCCAGGCGGATGCCCAGAGCCAGCGCCAGCAGGTCAACTCCCTGAGCGCCGAAATCAAGCGCCTGGATGCGATGATCGCCAATGCCCGGACCGATCTGGCCCAGGCCGAGCTGAACCTGACCCGCAGCGAGATCCACGCGCCCATCAGCGGCCTGATCGGCCAGCGCGCCGCGCGCAACGGCCAATACGTGCAGGCCGGCGCGTACCTGCTGTCGATCGTGCCGGACCAGGACATCTGGATCCAGGCCAACTTCAAGGAAACCCAGATCGGCCACATGCAGCCAGGGCAGAAGGCCGAGTTGACCTTCGACGCCTACAGCGATACGCCGATTGAAGCGCGGGTCGACAGCCTGTTTGCTGCCTCCGGGGCGCAATTCAGCCTGCTGCCACCGGACAATGCCACCGGCAACTTCACCAAAGTCGTACAACGGATCCCGGTCAAACTGACCTTCGCCGCGGATAACCCGCTGCACGGCAAGATTCGTCCGGGGATGTCGGTCACCGCCAAAGTGAACATCAAAGACGCCCCTGACGATGGCCGGTGACCCACTGATCCGCCCGGTCGGCGAGCCGACGCGGCGGGACTGGATTGCGGTCATGAGCGTGATGCTCGGCGCCTTCATGGCCGTGCTCGATATCCAGATCACCAACTCGTCACTCAAGGACATCCAGGGCGCGCTCTCGGCGACCCTGGAGGAAGGCTCGTGGATTTCCACTTCCTACCTGGTCGCGGAAATCATCATGATCCCGCTGACGGCGTGGCTGGTGCAGTTGCTGTCAGCACGTCGCCTGGCGGTCTGGGTCTCGCTGGGTTTCCTGGTGGCTTCGCTGCTGTGCTCCATGGCCTGGAGCCTGGAAAGCATGATCGTGTTCCGCGCCTTGCAGGGCTTCACCGGCGGCGCACTGATTCCGCTGGCGTTCACCCTGACCCTGATCAAACTCCCCGAACACCATCGCGCCAAGGGCATGGCCATGTTTGCCATGACCGCCACCTTCGCGCCCTCCATTGGCCCGACGCTGGGCGGCTGGCTGACGGAGAACTGGGGCTGGGAATACATCTTCTACATCAACATCCCCCCGGGCCTGATCATGATTGCCGGGCTGATGTACGGCCTGGAGAAAAAAGAGGCGCACTGGGAACTGCTCAAAAGCACCGACTACATGGGCATTCTCACCCTGGGCGTCGGCCTTGGTTGCCTGCAGGTTTTTCTTGAAGAAGGCCACCGCAAGGACTGGCTGGAATCGAGCCTGATCGTGACCCTGGGCAGCATCGCGCTGATCAGCCTGATCACCTTTGTGATCGTGCAGGTATCCAGGCCCAACCCCCTGATCAACCTGGGCATCCTGCGCAATCGCAATTTTGGCCTGTCGAGCATTTCCAGCCTGGGCATGGGGGTGGGCTTGTATGGCTCGATTTACCTGCTGCCGTTGTACCTGGCGCAGATCCAGAACTACAACGCCCTGCAGATCGGCGAAGTGATCATGTGGATGGGTGTACCCCAGCTGTTTCTGATTCCGCTGGTGCCAAAACTGATGAAGTACATCTCACCCAAATGGCTGTGCACGCTGGGTTTCGGGCTGTTCGGGCTGGCGAGCTTCTCATCGGGGGTGTTGAATCCGGATTTTGCCGGGCCACAGTTCAATCAGATCCAGATCATTCGCGCCCTGGGCCAGCCGCTGATCATGGTCACCATTTCACTGATCGCCACCGCCTACATCTTGCCCCAGGATGCGGGGTCGGCGTCGAGCCTGTTCAACATCCTGCGCAACCTGGGCGGCGCGATTGGCATCGCCCTCCTCGCCACATTGCTGGATGCGCGAACCAAGACCTACTTCGATTATTTGCGCGAGGCGATCGTACCGACCAACCCGCAGGTGGCGGAGCGCATGGCGTCGATGACGGACCGGTTTGGCAGCGAGACGGCGGCCTTGGGCAAACTGAGCGAGATCGCGCATCAGCAGGCCTCGATCATGGCGTACAACGATGCGTTTCACTTTGTCGGGATTGCGCTGGGGATCAGCATGATTGCGGTGTTGCTGACCAAGGCATTGCCGGCGGGGATCAAGGCTGGGGAGGCGCACTGATTTTGTAGTGCGGCGACTGACCTCATCGCGGGCAAGCCCGCTCCCACAAGATTCAGAGCCGTTCGCAGGATTTGTGGATCGACACAAAACCTGTGGGAGCGGGCTTGCCCGCGATCAGGCCAGTCAGGCACCGCACACCTCAAACAGTGATCAGGCGCTCGCGCAGCTTGCCAATCTCATCGCGCATCTGCGCCGCAGCCTCGAACTCGAGATCCCGCGCCAAGGCGTACATTTTCTCCTCCAGCGCCTTGATCCGCTTGGCCACTTCGCCCGGTGAGCGCAGTTCGGCTTCGTACTTGGCGCTTTCCTCGGCAGCCTTGGCCATGCCCTTGCGCTTCTTGCTGCGCGAACCTGGCACAGTGGCACCTTCCATGATGTCGGCAACGTCCTTGAACACCCCTTTGGGCGTGATGCCGTTGGCCAGGTTGAAGGCTATCTGCTTGTCCCGGCGACGCTCGGTCTCGCCGATCGCCCGCTCCATGGATCCGGTGATGCGGTCCGCATACAGGATCGCCCGGCCATTGAGGTTACGCGCCGCGCGGCCAATGGTCTGGATCAGCGACCGCTCGGACCGCAGGAAACCTTCCTTGTCCGCGTCAAGAATCGCCACCAGGGAGACCTCCGGCATGTCCAGGCCTTCTCGCAGCAAGTTGATCCCCACCAACACGTCAAACGTCCCCAGCCGCAGGTCGCGGATGATTTCCACGCGCTCCACCGTGTCGATGTCCGAGTGCAGGTAACGAACGCGTACACCGTGATCGGCCAGGTAGTCGGTCAAGTCCTCGGACATGCGCTTGGTCAAAGTCGTGACCAGCACCCGCTCTTCCAGCGCGACACGCTTGGAGATTTCCGACAGCAAATCGTCGACCTGGGTCAGCGCCGGACGGATTTCGATCTGCGGGTCCACCAGGCCGGTCGGCCGCACCAGTTGCTCGACCACCCGCCCCGCATGTTCGGCCTCATAGTTGCCAGGCGTCGCGGAGACGAAAATGGTTTGCGGGCTGATGTGTTCGAATTCGTCGAAGCGCATCGGCCGGTTATCCAGGGCCGATGGCAGGCGGAAGCCGTACTCCACCAGGGTTTCCTTGCGCGAACGGTCACCCTTATACATGGCCCCCACCTGGGGCACGCTGACATGGGATTCGTCGATCACCAGCAACGCATCGGCCGGCAGGTAATCGAACAAGGTCGGCGGCGCCTCGCCGGAAGCACGCCCGGACAGGTAGCGCGAGTAGTTTTCGATACCGTTGCAGTAGCCCAGCTCGAGAATCATCTCCAGGTCAAAACGCGTGCGCTGCTCAAGGCGCTGGGCTTCCACCAGCTTGTTGTTGGAGCGCAGGTAGTCCAGGCGTTCCTGCAGTTCGACCTTGATCCCCTCGATGGCGCCGAGCAGGGTTTCTCTCGGGGTCACGTAGTGGCTCTTTGGATAGAAGGTGAATCGCGGCAGCTGGCGCGTCACCTCGCCAGTCAGCGGATCGAACGCGGAAATCCGCTCGACTTCGTCATCGAACAGCTCGATGCGGATCGCTTCAAAGTCCGATTCCGCCGGATGGATATCGATCACGTCGCCGCGAACCCGAAATGTCGCCCGGGCGAAATCCATGTCGTTGCGGGTGTATTGCAGGTCCGCCAGGCGGCGCAGCAAGGCGCGCTGATCCAGCTTGTCGCCGCGATCCACGTGCAACACCATCTTCAAATAGGTTTCGGGGCTGCCCAGGCCGTAGATGCACGACACCGTCGTCACGATGATCGCGTCCTTGCGCTCCAGCAGGGCCTTGGTCGCCGACAGTCGCATCTGCTCAATGTGGTCGTTGATCGAGGCGTCCTTCTCGATAAAGGTATCCGAGGACGGCACATAGGCTTCGGGCTGGTAGTAGTCGTAGTAGGAAACAAAATATTCGACGGCGTTGTTGGGGAAAAACGCCTTGAATTCGCCATACAACTGCGCGGCCAGGGTTTTGTTCGGCGCCAGCACCAGGGTCGGGCGCTGAACCTGGGCAATGACGTTGGCGATGCTGAAGGTCTTGCCCGAGCCGGTCACACCGAGCAACGTCTGGTGCGCCAGCCCGGCCTCGATGCCTTCGACCATCAGGCGGATGGCTTCCGGCTGATCGCCGGCGGGCTCGAAGCGGGTGACTAGCTGGAATTCAGACATGCATACCTCTGGGTTCTCGAAGCAGGGAATCGCGCCTGCAGGTTAAACCGGCTGGAACGAGAAAAGCCGCAAACGACTGACGCCGCCCGAGGAAAAAACTGGATTGTGCTCAATGTGGAGCCGATTGCCTGCGCTTTCAAGGCAAACGTCCTACATCACTCTGGGTCTTTGACGACGCAGTGCGACTAACGGTCGAAAAATAATGCAAAAAACTTACAGGAAAAACCGAATCGTCTGTCGCCTTCACTCGTTGATGGCCTCTATACTAGCTCCCCGTTTGTGCACCGCTCTAGTGCATTCGGCTGGAGCGCGACACGTCCCTCCACTCCCCATTCAGAGCCGCCGCAAAAATGAGCCTGTTCTCCGCTGTCGAAATGGCACCACGCGATCCAATCCTGGGCCTCAACGAAGCATTCAACGCCGATACACGCACCACCAAGGTCAACCTGGGGGTCGGTGTTTACTGCAACGAGGAGGGGCGAATTCCACTCCTGCGCGCCGTTGTCGAAGCCGAGACGATTCGCGTCGCTCAACACGCGTCCCGTGGCTACCTGCCAATCGACGGCATCGCAGCCTACGACCAGGCCGTGCAAAAACTCCTGTTTGGCAACGATTCGCCACTGATCGCCGCTGGCCGTGTTCTGACCACCCAGGCCGTCGGCGGCACTGGTGCACTGAAAATCGGTGCCGACTTCCTCAAGCAGCTGCTGCCCGACGCCGTCGTGGCGATCAGTGACCCAAGCTGGGAAAACCACCGCGCGCTGTTCGAAACCGCCGGCTTCCCGGTGCAGAACTATCGCTACTATGACGCCGCGACCCACGACGTTAACCGCAGCGGCCTGCTGGAAGACCTCAACGCCCTGCCGTCCGGCTCGATCGTCGTACTGCACGCCTGCTGCCACAACCCGACCGGCGTGGACCTGAGCCCGGCGGACTGGAAAAACGTGCTCGACGTGGTCAAAGCCAAAGGCCACGTGCCATTCCTCGACATGGCCTACCAGGGCTTTGGCGACGGCATCGACGAAGACGCGGCGGCCGTGCGCCTGTTCGCTGAATCGGGCCTGACCTTCTTCGTCTCCAGCTCTTTCTCCAAGTCGTTCTCGCTGTACGGCGAGCGCGTTGGCGCCCTGTCGATCGTCAGCGAGTCGAAAGAAGAAAGCGCGCGAGTGCTGTCGCAGGTCAAGCGCGTGATCCGCACCAACTACTCCAACCCGCCGACCCACGGTGCAAGCATCGTCGCTGCTGTACTGAACAGCCCTGAGCTGCGCGCGCAGTGGGAAGAGGAGCTGGCTGAGATGCGCCTGCGCATTCGCGGCATGCGCACCCAGATGGTCGACCTGCTGGCGGAAAAAGCGCCGCAGCGTGACTTCAGCTTCGTCGGTCGCCAGCGGGGCATGTTCTCCTACTCCGGCCTGACCACCGAACAGGTTCACCGCTTGCGCAACGAGTTCGGCATCTACGCGCTGGACACGGGCCGCATCTGCGTTGCGGCGCTGAACCAGAGCAACATCAAGGCAGTCACGGATGCCATCGTTCAGGTGATCTGATTCGGCTTGTTGACGAAAAACGGGAAGCCTTTGGGCTTCCCGTTTTTATTTGTCTGAAGAATGCGGCTCGAAACCTCTAGACTGCATCAGATCTCAACTAACCGTAGGAGCTGCCGAGTGCAACGAGGCTGCGATCTTTTGACCCTTTTACAATCAAGATCAGAAGATCGCAGCCTCGTTGCACTCGGCAGCTCCTACAGCTTTGTGTACAGCCTGAATTCCTGCGAGAACGTAGATGAAAAATGATGACCTGCGCGCCGAGCGCGATGACCTGGATGAACTGGACCACTTCGTCCCTCGCCCTGCGGCCAAACGCGGCAACAACCTGGTGCTGCAAGTGGCCGCCGGGGTGTTTCTTGGCGGCCTGGCCCTGTGGCTGGTGCAACTGGCGGTGACGATGGTGTATGGCAAGCTGATGCTTGGCACTTTTACCTTCGGCGGTTAAACCAGTTCGCCGGCCCGCTGGCTGGCCGCATCGTCATAAGCGACGTAGAGCGATTCGGCGACCTGGCTCTTGATGGCCTTGGTGCTTTCCAGGCCTAGGACGAAACCTTCGGCCTTGCCGCCCGCACGATTCAATTCTTCGGCGGTGCTGGCCTGGGTGATGGCGTCGAACAGCTTTTCAGCGTGTGGGCCAACGCCTTTTGGCAGGCTGATCTGGGCGATGCTCATGCGAACACCCCGTTGGCTGGACAGGTGAAAACTGGGTGATTCATGGCGCGTACCTTTTCGGCGAATGGCCGGCAGCGCGTGTAACCACTTCCGGGCGGCCATGGTAGACCCCTGAGGGGATTCTGGTAACCGCCAAAACCGGAAAAACCACTGCGGGTCTCGACGAATTGTCGAATTTAACCACAGGTGCTTGACTTCTCTTTTTGAATCAGTAACATACACGCCATTCCGCGATAGCTCAGTTGGTAGAGCAAGTGACTGTTAATCACTGGGTCCCTGGTTCGAGTCCAGGTCGTGGAGCCAGACTGCAAGAACTGAAAAGCCCCTGAATCGAAAGATTCAGGGGCTTTTTTGTGGGCTTCAGTCTGTTGCAGGAGCGAGCTCCTGCATTATTCAGACATGCTCACCCGTCTTGGCCTGCACCGGTCGCGGTTCTCCATGCCCATGGTCAACCTCCACCACCGGGATCTCCTTGCCATCGCAGTCGTGCAGCTTGCCGTCGCTGAAGTAATCGCCTTCACGCAGTGCGGCCAGGTCCTGGTAACGCAACACCCGCTCGGTACCCGCAGCGAACACCGACTGCTGGTCGGAGTTGCCCGCCGTCAGGTGGTTGAACGCGAGGTTGAGTACGATGGCCATGATCGCCGAAGAGCTGATGCCCGAGTGGAAGATGGTCGCGAACCAGCTCGGGAATTGGTCATAGAAGTTGGGCGCAGCGATGGGGATCATGCCGAAACCGATCGAGGTGGCGACGATGATCAGGTTGACGTTGTTGCGGTAATCAACCTTGGACAGCGTCCGAATGCCACTGGCCGCCACAGTGCCGAACAGCACAATACCGGCACCACCGAGCACAGAGGTCGGCACTGCGGCAATCACCCGCCCCATGAAGGGCAGCAGGCCGAGGATCACCAGAAACAACCCGCCCGTCGCTACCACGAAGCGACTCTTGATTCCGGTCACCGCCACCAGCCCTACGTTCTGGGCGAATGCGCTTTGGGTGAACGAGCCAAAGATCGGCGCGATCATGCTCGACAGCATGTCAGCGCGCAGACCGTTGCCCAGGCGCTTGGAGTCGACTTTGGTCTCGATGATTTCGCCCACGGCGAGAATGTCGGCCGAGGTTTCCACCAGCGTCACCATGACCACGATGCACATCGACAGGATTGCGGCGAAGTGGAACGTTGGCATACCGAAGTGGAACGGTGTCGGGAAACCGAACATCGGGCCCTGGGTCACGGACGAGAAGTCTGCCATGCCAAGGAACACCGCGATGACCGTGCCGATCACCATGGCCAGCAGGATCGACAAGCGGGAGATGGTCGCGCTGCCGACCTTGCTCAGCAGCAGTACCAGCACCAGCGTCACTGCCGCCAAACCGATGTTGGCCATACTGCCGAAGTCAGGCGCGTGACTGTTGCCCCCCATGGCCCAGCGCGCGGCCACCGGCATCAGCGTCAGGCCGATGGTGGTGATCACGATGCCGGTCACCAGCGGCGGGAAAAACTTGGTGATACGCGAGAACACCGGGGTTATCAGTAACCCGATCAACGACGCGGCAATCACCGCCCCCAGGATCGACTGGAATCCGCCCTCCCCGCCGCTGCTGACAATCGCCACCATTGTCGCGACGCCGGAAAACGAGACGCCCTGGACCAGCGGCAACTGGCAGCCAAAAAACGGTAAACCAAGGGTCTGCAGCAACGTTGCCAGGCCCCCTGCAAACAGTGACGCAGCAATCAACAAACCGATGTCCGCCGGCGACAGCCCGGCCGCCTGTCCGATAATCAACGGCACCGCAACAATGCCACCGTACATGGTCAGAACGTGTTGCAGGCCATAAGCCATATTCGCGCCGATCCCAAGGTTTTCATCCTCAGGCCGTTGGTGTGAAACATGGGGCGTTTTCATGATTGGGGGGTTCCCTGGTTTTTTGTTATGCGCACACTGTATGCAAGACTCAGGACAAATGTCTATAGAGTTGTATACAACTCACCAGTCAGATTATGGACACATGTCCATCCCACCCCTTACTACGCTGGCTTTTCTCGAAAAATCAGCAAACAAATCTTGCACGGCCCATGTCCCCGCCCCCGCTAGTCTTTTGCATTCCACGCGATCATTGGCACGGACGCCATCTAGAATATACATATAAAGTATGCATAATGAACTTATTCGAGATTCAATATGACAAGGCGAAAAATGCCGCCAATAAATTAAAGCATCGGGGCATCAGCCTCGCCGAAACGGAGGCAGTGTTTTATGACGAGCGAGCACTTACGGTGCAGGACCGCGATCACAACGAGCATCGCTGGGTGATCATGGGCATGGATGTCAAAGGCCGATTGCTGGTAGTCGCCTACACCTACCGCGATCCGAATGTCGTTCGAGTTATCTCTGCGCGACTGGCCACCAGACGCGAGCGCGATACATACAAGGAATTTGAGCCATGAAAAACGAGTACGACTTCAGCCACGCCAAACGGGGAGCGATTGCTTCTACCAAAGGAAAAACCCGGATCACCATCATGCTCGACGATGTGGTCATCGCTGCCGCTAGAGCCCTCGCCGAAAGCGAGGGCTATGGCTATCAGACGGTGATCAACAACACTTTGCGCCAGGCTTTACTCAGCGAAACATCCAGTGCTTGCGAGTCGGATCCGCGCAGCGCCATTGTCAATGCCGGGCATTTCAAGGAAGGGCTCAAGCCTTGCGAGCTGCTAAGTCTGGAGAAAAAACTGGTAGAGGCGTTGAGCGAGATCCAGCGAGTGCTCAAACCCTGAGTCGCTCGCTGCATCCCGCAGCTGGAAAGTACGGCCTCTAAGCGCCGCTCACCAGGCGGGCCAGGGTTAGCCTCAATCCCGCATGCGCGGGCAACCGAATGCCGAACTCGCGCTGTAGCAAGTCGATGAGCTCTGCGACGTCGGTCACTTCATGCCGCTCGCTGGCATGGCCGGTTCGATGGATGGCAAAACTGCCGTTGTTGAGGGTGCGCCGCCAGCCATCCCCGGTCCGCGCCACCATGAGTTGCCTGGAGAAAGACGAGTCCGGATGAGTCGAGACGTACCAGTTGCCGACCGCGTAATCGACGTCCTCCTGGCGCTGCAGGTCGAAGATGTACATCGGCCGCCATTCATCCCCGACCTTGGCGCGCAAGGTATAGCCATCCTCATGCTGGTCGATCCGGTAGGGTTCGTGGAAGGTGGGCTGCTCGGCTCTGGAGTCGAGTAGCAGTGGCGCAGTGGGCACCATGCCGCCGAAGCCAACGTCGGTGATGTAGCGTACGCCGTCCAGGTGCACCAGGCTCAAGCGGTGAGTGCGGGCGGTCCAGGCGCCTTCGGGCTGGCCCATTACCACCCGACCGGTAATGCCCCGAACATCGAAGCCCAGCTCTTGGAGCAAGGCGAAAAAGATGTGGTTGAGTTCGTAGCAATAGCCGCCGCGCTGTTCCTGCAGCAGTTTTCGCTCGATGGACGGCAAGTCGATCGGCACCGGTTCGCCCGCCAGCGTCGCCAGGTTTTCGAACGGGAATACGCCCGTGTGACGCAGTTGCAGCTGACGCAAGGTATCGAGTGTCGGCGCGGGCGGTGCTTCGAACCCTAGAAGTTGCAGATAGTGCGCAAGGTTGCTCAGGCGTGTCTCGCTCATTGCTCAATCCTGTACCGGTGCTGCGGATCGCTCCGCCGATGGGCCACAGGTATAGGCCAAAAACGCCCCGGACCGACAATTGATTTCACCAATCAGCCTGTTTTGAAATCAACGACGCTTGCGTGAGCCCAGGCGAATCCAGGTCGGGGCATGGTCGCTGGCGTGGGGTTCATTGCGCACCCAGGCGTCCACGCCAGCCTCCTCCAGGTAAGGACTCGACGCCGGGTTGAGCAACAGGTGGTCGATGCGCAGGCCCGAGTTCTTTTGCCAGTGCTGACGAAAGTAATCCCAGAAGGTATAGAGCCGATCCTCCGGGTAGAGGTGACGCAGGGAATCGGTCCAGCCCTGGTCGAGCAGGCGCTGGTAGCACTCGCGACTTTCCGGCTGCAGCAAGGCGTCCTTGAGCCAGGAGCGCGGGTTATAGATATCCATGTCGGTGGGCACTACGTTGTAATCCCCGGCCAGCACCACAGGATGGTCGCTGGCCTGAAGATCCTTGGCGTAGGCGATCAATCGCTCGAACCAGGCCAGCTTGTAATCAAACTTCGGCCCGGGCTGGGGGTTGCCATTAGGCAAGTAAAGACACCCCACCAACACCCCGTGAACGGCGGCCTCGATGTAGCGGCTGTGCGTGTCGCTGTCATCGCCTGGCAACCCGCGCCGGCTTTCCAGCGGTTGCGCATCCCGCGCCAGGATCGCTACCCCGTTCCACGACGACTGGCCCTGCCAGATCGCGCCATATCCGGCAGCTTCAAGCTCGGCGGCGGGAAAAGCGCTGTCCACTGACTTGAGCTCCTGCAAGCAGACAACGTCCGGTTGCTCGCGCTCGAGCCAGGCGAGCAGGTTCGGCAAACGCGCGCGCATGCCATTGACGTTGAACGTGGCGATTCGCAATTTTTTCATAGGCCGGCGCTCCTGCTGGCAAACGTAAGCGGCGAGGTGTCCAGGTTGTGACAGCAGGCCGTTTACGGGGTTGCGTCGGGATGGGGTTGCACCCTGCCCGCTGCGCTCACCTCGCGACCACTCGTCATCCAATCGGCACCAACCGCCTCCCTCACCACCCCAACATCAGGTAACGACTCATTTTCGGAGACGAACCATGAAAAATCTCAAGATCTCCTCATTGCTTCTGGCCGGGTTGATGTCCGTGGCGTCACTGGGTGCCTATGCGGCGTCCGGCGATGGAGCGGACGCTACCGGGACCAAATCGGGATCCGTCGGTGGCTCGACGATGTCCCCCAATAACAACCCTGCCATGCCGTCGGGCACCTCGGGCGGCAGCAAAAGTAGCTCGACCCCTTCTACCGGCAGCGGTAGCGGCAGCAGTACTGGCGGCGGTACCGGCACCAATGGCGGCACCAGCGGCTCGGGTGCAGGCGGCGGCACCGGGGCTCCGGGTGGTGGCACGGGCGGTGCGGGCGGTGGAACGGGCAGCTGAACGCGTAAAGGCAGCCGATGAACTCGACTGCCTGCGTTGCCCTGACCGAACACTCGCTGTATCAGCGATCTGAGCGCATCAGCGCCTCTTCGGCGCCTTCCATCGAAAGCACCGCCACCCGGTTGCGACCGGAATGTTTGGCTTGATACAGCGCTGCATCCGCGCGCCCGATAAACACTTCGATACTGTCGCGCCCGTTTGGCACGAACGAGTAGCACCCCAGGCTCACGGTGACGTATCCCGTGGGCGATTCGGAATGGGTGATGTTCTTGCCCATGACTTTATGGCGAATTTCCTCTGCGATAATCTTGGCCCCGCGCAGATCAGTGTCTGGCAGCAGTACCGCGAATTCCTCACCGCCATAACGCACCGCCAAATCAGCCTTGCGCTGACAGCATGCTTTCACCGCACCCGCCACTTCAGCCAGGCAATGGTCACCGACCACGTGGCCGTAGGTATCGTTGTAGCGCTTGAAAAAATCGATGTCGAGCATGATCAGGCTGAGCGGACTGGCTTGCCGTGCCCCGCGCCCGAACTCGATGTCCAGCGCGCGCTCGAACAACCTCCGATTGGCCAGCCCCGTCAGGCTGTCGTGGGTGGCGATCAGCTCCAGCGTTTCCTGGGCCGCGCGCAAATCCGCCTCGATGCGCTCGCCATTACGCACCTGATGGATGAACACCCAACCGAACAGGCTAACGCCCAACACCACCAGGCCGACGATCATGCTGGACTGGAATGCAGTGTCTGACCAGCGCTTGAGAATCGCCGTTTGCGAAGACGCCGCCGACACCACCAGCGGATAGGCGTCCAGCTGCCGGTAACCGTGCAGCCGCATCACGCCGTCCACTACCGAGCTGACCATGGCATTGCCCGAAGGCGCACCGGGCAGCCACTTCTGGAAGATTTCCCCCTGGGCCAGGCTCGAGCCAATCTGCGCTTCCACGAAAGGCCTGCGTGCGAGCAGGGTGCCATCGGCCATGGCAAGGAACATCGAGCCGTTGTCATCGATGCTGAAGCTTTTGAAGAACTGGTCGAAATACGACATCTTGATCCCGGCCATCAACACGCCCAGGAACTTGCCATCCTTGTCGTTTACCCGCTTGGACAGCGGAATGATCCACTCGCCATTCTCGCGACTGCGAATCGCCGGGCCGATGTGCGCCTGCGAAGAAATGTTCTGCTGGTGAAACTTGAAGTAGTCACGATCCGCCACGCCCTTGCCACGGGGCAGGTCTTCGAACGACGTCACCACCCATTGCCCCTGGCGGTCGAACAGGAAAATGCCGTGCAACTGATTCAGCGCCGCCACTCGCCGGGCGAAGGTCCTCTGCAGCCTTGGCACTTGCGCAGCGCCGTAGCCGTCAGCCTGAATCCAGTCGGCCAGGCTGCTCAACACCAGGTCAGCCTTCATGAAGGTATCTTCAGCCTGCTGCGCCATGGCACGGGTCAGATTCTGCGACGCCACTTGCGCCTGTTCCAGATCGTAACGGCGCGACTGGTCCAGTTGCAGGTACAGTAAACCCACAAGGGTCAGGCACACGGCTACGATGAACAGCACCGCCGCCTTGAGCAGCGGCAATCGTTTCAGCGGCCGGCCGGGGCTGTGCTGGGGGTCGTATATGGGAATTGGCAAAAAAACTTCATCCTGGGGAAGGCGCGTCAGGCGCCGATCATTCTGTCGACATCTTCAAAGGTCACACGGGGCACCAGTTCAGCAGGGATCCTCGAAGTGCTGGACAGGTTGTAGACCTGGAAGTCCGGATTCATCACGTATTTCGACAGAATCTTGAACGACGGCAGGATCCGGGTATGGAAATGCTCGTCCAGCGTGCAAGGCGAAACGAAGGTCCCCGGGGTCTCGTAGAAACGTTTCACTGATTGATTCAGATCGACGCCCACCAGGAACACCTTGGAAAAACCCAGGTGATAAGCAACCTGCAGGGCCACATAAGCCACCGTGCGCGCATCAAAAAAACCACGCTTGAGGTTCTTGCTGAAACCCAGGCTGCGATTACGCCCTGCCCCCAGCTTGCGGCTTCGGATCAGTTCCCTGTCACGCCGGCCCAGCAGCCCCAGCCATGACAGCCTGGGAGCACGAGTCAACAGGTACAGCTCCCCCTTGGGGTTGAGCGCCTGGTAATAAGCGTGACTTTGCGGCACCGCAACCCGCTGGCTCAAGCGCATGGCTTCAGCGAACAGACGCGGCTGCTCCCTGTAGAACGCGTCATCCGAGCACATGAAAAAGTACGGTTTGATGCCCGTGCCGATGAACATCGATATCGCACCGTTCATGGTAATCATCGGCATGTCAGCATACTTCTTGAGAGGAAAGTCCTTGGCTGACGCACCCGAGGCGATGATAAACACCGCCCCGTTACCTATATTGCGACACTCATCCAGGTCACGGACCTGGACCGGACTCTTGACCAGTTCCGTGGTTTTTTGCGCAACATCCATATTCAGCCCCCTTATTTCGGGTTGAGCACCACGGCGGGAGCCCCTGCCCGCAGCAAATCCAGAATCGGTAACCTGGAGGGCAGGTTCAGCCCCCGCAGGACAGCCGAATCGTAGCCGTACACATCGGGCTTGAACGTCACTCGCCCGTCATTACTCAGGTCTACCGTCCAGTACGCCAACAGCACCGGCACCTTCACCGGCAGCCGAATATTTTCGGTCTTGCCCTTGGCCAACTGTCTCTGGATACCGGCACTGTCCCAGCGCACCGGATCGTTGAACAACAGTTCTACCAGCTGCAAGGGGTTTTCCACGCGAATGCAGCCGGAACTGGTGGCGCGCATCGACTTGGAGAACAACTCGCGATGGGGCGTGTCGTGCAAATAAATCGCATAGTCGTTGGGAAAACGAATCACCACCTGCCCCAGCGAACTGTCGGGCCCCGCATCCTGGCGCAGGCTGACGCCACGCGGGTTGCTCCAGTCGACGCTCGACGGATCCAGCACCGCACCCTCGCGATCGATCACGCGAATGTGGTTGGCGGCGAGATACCCGGGATTCCTCTGGATCTTGGGGATCACGTCTTCCTTGAGGATGGTGGGGGGCACCGTCCAGGTCGGGTTAAACGTGACATAGGTGATCTCGGACTGGAACACCGGCGTATTACGGAACGGCTTGCCTACCTGCACCCGCGAGCGCCAGATGGGCTTGCCGTCGCGGTACATCGCGACTTTATACCCGGCGATATCAACAATCACGAAGGTGCCTTGCAGCTTGTACAGCAGCCAGCGCGCCCGCTCCATGTTCACCCGGACCTGATCGATGCGCGCATCGACCGACACATTCAGCGCCGCCAGCGTGGTCGCCCCGGCCACACCATCAGCCCCCAGGTACTGCTCGGCCTGATATTTCTTCACTGCCGCAATCACTGCGCCGTCATATTTGGTTCCACGGACCAGGCGCGGTTCGAGAAAACCACCGGCCACCAACCTGGCCCGCAACTGGGCGACGGCGGGGTCATCCATGCCCGGCTTGAGCGATTGACCTTCGGCCACTTTTGGCCAGCCACCCGCGTCGTGCACCTTGCGCAACTGCGCCAGGCCTTCGCGCAAGCCGCGATACACCGCCTCTTGCGGTGGCGCCTGGGCGAAGGCGCCGGCCACGTCATGGGCATTCAGGGCGATGAAGAATTTATTCACGTCTTCCCGGGGATCGACGTCCGCAGGGTCGAAATTCCAATGGATATCCAATCGGGAAGGATCGACCTTGCCGCGACGCAACTGCAGCAATGCCGTGAGAAAAGTATGAGTGGCCGCAACATCGAATGCCGCACGCTGTTCAGGTGTCGCCGAATCAGCCTGCATCAATGTCCGCGACGCAGCCAACTCGTCGATATGAAAATCCGCCGGGTTCAAGCCATCGACCTGAGTGGCCCGCAAGCTGGCAAACAATTGCGCGGTATCGCCCTCGTTGGTCCACGCCGCGCGATAGCCGCGATGGGAGTAGAAATCCAGGACCATGCGGCTGACATCGACCCGCTTATGCCGCGGTGCAGTCAGTAACGGAGGAAAAGATGTCGTCAGCGGCGACAGGTGTGCCTGGATCGCCAGCCCGACGTTGTCATCCGCTGCTGCATCCCTTTGGATGATGGGTGCAATTACCTCCTCGTTCGACGAATTTTCTCCATGCGCAGCACCGCTGATCAGAAAGACCATAAAAAAGACGCGGCTTATGACGAATAACCTTGTTAATTGCACCATGGATAATCCTTAATCTCCCGATTTCAACGGCTAGCTTCCCGCAAACAGCTAGACTCGAACCTATCACGATGAGACATCTATATGGCGCCAGCTCGCATTCGTCTGCTTATCTCGGCCCTGCTGCTGACATCCTTTTCAGTACCGGCAGCCTACGCCGATTCGCTTGCCGCCGCCCTCGTCAAAGCGGCTCCAGATGCCAACGCCACCGTTATAAACCTGGCAGTACGTGCTTCACAATGTACGCAGGCCCAGGGTTCAGCTCCAGCCCAACGCTTGGCAGTGATCGATTACTCCCTGCCTTCGACCGAACAACGCCTGTGGGTGTTCGATCTGAAAAAGAGAAAGTTGCTGTTTCGTGAACTGGTCGCCCATGGCCGTAACAGCGGCGAGAACATGGCGGTCAACTTTTCCAACCAGAACGAGAGTTTCGCCACCAGTTTAGGGTTGTATCGCACCCAAGCCAGTTACGTCGGGCAGAACGGTTACTCCCTGCGCATGCAAGGCCTGGACCCAGGCTTTAACGATAACGCGTTTGACCGGGCAATCGTCATCCACGGCGCGCCATACGTCAGCCCGGTACTGGCCCGCGCCAACGGCCGGATTGGCCGCAGCCTGGGCTGCCCGGCCGTGAGACCTGCCGTTGCACGCCCGTTGATTGACTCGATGAAAAATGGGCAGTTGTTGTTTTCTTATTATCCGGACCAGCGCTGGCTGAAGTCATCGCCTTATATCAACTGCAGTGGCGCTACGGTTGCTTCGGCGGGCAAGGCTACGTCTCGGAAGTAGGTGGGGCGCCCTCCCGAACTCGTTGCAAAAGTGTAATCAGCGCTCGCGAAGCGTGACCTGCCGGCCCTGACTATTTAAACTCCCGGGGCGCCATTACTTTCTTTGGCCTGCCCGGGAATCAAGCATGGACCTTCAGCATCGTAACAACGTAACTGTGCTGGGTGACGGTCCGTCGACACTGATCCTGTCTCACGGCTTCGGCTGCGACCAGAGCATGTGGAACTACCTGTATCCTCACTTTACCGGGCGTTTTCGTGTGGTGATGCTTGACCTGGTCGGTGCCGGCCGGTCGGATCTAGGCGCCTACGATCCACAAAAATACAGCTCGCTGGCGGGTTATGCCCAGGACCTCAACGAAATCATCGACGAGTATGCCCAAGGCCCGGTGATCCTGGTCGGCCACTCCGTCAGCGCCATGATCGGCGTCATCGCTGATCGCCAATTGCCTGATCGAATCGCCGCCCACGTCATGATTGGCCCATCGCCCTGCTACATCGATTCCGATGACTACGTGGGCGGCTTCAAGCTCGAAGACATCCATTCGTTGCTCGACACCCTCGACAGCAACTACCTTGGCTGGTCGAGCACCATGGCGCCGGTCATCATGGGCGCACCGGGGCAGCCGGACCTGAGCGAAGAACTGACCAACAGCTTTTGCCGCACCGAACCGGAAATCGCCAAGCAGTTCGCCCGCACCACCTTCATGTCCGACAACCGCAAGGACGTCGCAGGGCTGACCACGCCCACCTTGATCCTGCAGTCCACCGACGACCTGATCGCGCCTGTTGCCGTGGGCGAATACCTGCGCGCCGTAATCCCCAACAGCCGCTATTGCCTGGTGGACAACGTCGGCCACTGCCCGCACATGAGCGCACCGGGAGCCTGTTCCATCGCCATGGACGATTTCCTGCAGCCCTGGGCCGGAACCGATGACTGAAGAGTCGTACCTGCCGGATGCCCACTCGCTGTTTGAAGGCGCCCCTTGCGCCCTCGTGGTCACCCGTGAAGATGGCAGCATCCTGCGAGCCAACCTGACCTTCTGCACCTGGATCGGTTTCAGCCAGGAGGAGCTGTGCGGGCGTCGCTTCCAGGAACTGCTGACGATGGGCGGGCGGATCTTTCACCAGACCCACTGGGCACCGCTGATGCGCATGCAGGGCTCGGTCGCGGAAGTGAAGCTCGACCTGGTTCACCGCGACCGGCACATCATTACCATGCTGCTCAACGGCGTCCGGCGCGAGCACGCCAGCGGCGCCTTCTACGAACTGGCATTGTTCGGCACCACTGACCGCGACAAATACGAGCGCGAACTGCTCAACGCCCGCAAGCTCGCCGAGGCCCTGCTGAAAGAAAAGACCGCCACCGAAGCGGCTTTGCAGCAAGCACAGGACGAACTCAGCGACGCCTACGAAAAGGCCCAGCGCCGCGCCCAATTTGCTGAACAGATGGTCGCCATCGTCAGCCACGACCTGAAAAACCCGCTCACCGCAATCAACATGGCCTCGGACCTCCTCGCCCGCAGCGAGCGCACCGCCCGGGAAACCACCCTGCTCGGCCACATCAGCCAATCCTCCGAACGCGCCCAACGGATGATCGCCGACCTGCTGGACTTCGCCCTCGCCCGGGTCGGCCAAGGCCTGAGCATCGCCGTCGCCCCTGCGGACCTGCACGGCGTCACCCGCCTGAGCGTCGACGAACTGAGGGTGGCCTTCCCGGCCGCAAACCTCATCCACCAGGAAAGCGGCAGCGGCAGCGCCCTGCTCGACGGCGACCGAGTGCAGCAAATCATCGGCAACCTGGTCGCCAACAGCGTGGCCTATGGCGATCCGCTGCAGCCGGTCATCATCACCTCACGCATCGAACACCATACCGCCATCCTGTCAGTGCACAACCAGGGCCCCGCCATCCCGCCCTCCCTGATGGACGTCCTGTTCGAACCCATGACCCGCGGCACCGACAGCGACAGTGAAGTGCGCAGCGTCGGCCTGGGATTGTTTATCGTCCGGGAAATTGCCAAGGCGCATGGCGGCGATGTCGGCGTGCACTCCAGTGAGGAAGGCGGGACTGAGTTCAGCGTCTATTTCCCACACTCCCATTAGCGGCTGGTGGCGTCCTGAGGACTGGTGACGGTGGCGCCCGAGGTGAATGATTCGGCAGGCGGCTTAACCCTGATAAACTCCCATCTCCCAGCCCTGTCGATTCCAGATTCCCCCGATGCCTTCAGCCATTGCCACACCTGCACCGCTCTCCCGTCGCTTTTCCGTCGCGCCGATGATGGATTGGACAGACCGCCACTGCCGATTCTTCCTGCGCCTGCTCTCCAAGCACGCCCTCCTCTACACCGAGATGGTCACCACCGGCGCGCTCCTCAATGGCGATCACGAGCGTTTCCTGCGTCACAACGCAGCCGAGCACCCGCTGGCCCTGCAGTTGGGCGGTAGCGTCCCGCTGGACCTCGCTGCCTGCGCTCGCATGGCCCAGGAGCACGGCTATGACGAGGTGAACCTGAATGTGGGCTGCCCGAGTGATCGGGTGCAGAACAACATGATTGGCGCGGTGTTGATGGGGCATCCGCAGTTGGTGGCGGATTGTGTGAAGGCGATGCGTGATGCGGTGTCGATTCCGGTGACGGTGAAGCATCGGATCGGCATCAATGGCCGGGACAGTTATGAGCAGTTATGCGACTTCGTAGGCACTGTGCGGGATGCCGGGTGCACGAGTTTTACCGTGCATGCGCGGATTGCGATCCTGGAGGGGTTGTCGCCGAAGGAGAACCGCGATATTCCGCCGCTGCGTTATGACGTGGCGGCGCAGTTGAAGACTGACTTCCCGGATCTGGAGATCATCCTGAATGGCGGGATCAAGACGCTGGAGGCCTGCCGTGAGCATTTGCAGACTTTCGACGGGGTGATGCTGGGGCGCGAGGCGTATCACAATCCCTATGTGATGGCCGAGGTGGATCAACAGCTGTTCGGCAGCACTGCGCCGGTGATCAGCCGGGCTGAGGCGCTGGCGCAGTTGCGGCCGTATATTGCGGCGCATATTGCTGCGGGTGGGTCGATGCACCATATCACCCGGCATGTGCTGGGGTTGGGTACGGGATTCCCTGGCGCGCGCAGGTTTCGGCAGTTGTTGTCGGTGGATATTCACAAGGCCAAGGAGCCTTTGGCGTTGCTGGATCAGGCGGCGGAGTTGCTGGAGGGGCGTTGATGCCGGGGGGGGGGGTGATCGCAGCCGTTTTTAAAAAGATCGCAGCCTCGTTTCACTCGACAGCTCCTACGCTCCTACGCTTATACGCTGCTACGGCTTTTACTGCTTGGTCAGCTCGGTTGAACCAGTTCCGCATTTCGGCATCGTATTTATCAACACCGTGCCCCACCTTTCAAACAGCCGTTTTCAGGTTGTTGCCGCTGGGGCCTTCGATAGGTACACGCGCCCTTGAGTGGCTGTCAGCGCTCGGGTAATGTCATCAGATCCAAAGGACAGAGCACGCCCATGACTTCCAAGCTGGAACAACTGAAACAAATGACCACCGTGGTTGCCGACACTGGCGACTTCGAAGCCATTGCCCGGGTCAAGCCGGTAGACGCTACCACTAACCCTTCGCTGCTGCTCAAAGCCGCTGCAATCTCTGGCTACGCCGAGTTGCTGAATGCGTGTGTGCATGACTGCAAAGGTGACGTAGGGCTGGCCAGCGATCGTTTTGGCGTCGCGGTCGGGCAGGAAATTCTCAAGGTAGTACCGGGGCGGATTTCCACTGAAGTGGATGCGCGCCTGTCGTTCGACACTGACGCGGTATTGAAGCGCGCGCACCGCCTGATCGAGCTCTATGACAAGGCAGGCGTGGGCCGTGACCGCGTGCTGATCAAGATCGCCTCTACCTGGGAGGGCATTCGTGCCGCCGAGAAGCTGGAGAAGGAAGGCATCCAGACCAACCTCACCCTGCTGTTCTCGTTCGCCCAGGCAGCGGCCTGTGCCGACGCTGGCGTGTTCCTGATTTCGCCGTTCGTGGGCCGCATCTACGACTGGTACAAGAAAGCCAATGGCAGCGACTACACCGGCGCGGACGATCCGGGCGTGCAGTCGGTGACCCGTATCTACAACTACTACAAGGCCAATGACTACAAGACCGTGGTCATGGGCGCGAGCTTCCGCAACCTGAACCAGATCGAGCAACTGGCAGGCTGTGATCGCCTGACCATCAGCCCGGAGCTGCTGGAGAAACTGGCGGCGGACAACGGCAAGCTGGAGCGCAAGTTGGCCCCTGGGCATGCCGGTGAGGCGCGCCTGAGCTTGAATGAAGCGCAGTTCCGTTGGTTGTCCAACGAGGATGCAATGGCGACGGAGAAGCTGGCTGAGGGGATTCGCCAGTTTGCCCGGGATCAGGAAAAGCTTGAGTCGCTTCTGCAAGCCAAGCTGTGATCTAGTCCAAGGCAGTGCAAAAAGGCGAACCCTCAGGGGTTCGCCTTTTTTGTGTGTGAATTCCAGTGTGGGAATTTGACAGTATCAGTGGCGCTCGAGCGCGTTCACCAGGTCATGGAAGGCTTCACGGTTGGAGTCGTTGAGCCCCATCAGAATCTTGTGCGCTTCCAGCACTTTGATCCGCACCACTTCTTCCGACTGATCCTGGTCTGGCAGGTCGGTCAGGCACTCAGGGCACGGGATCGGGCGGTCAACTATGTTGAACACCTGCTCGAAGCCCATGGACTGCAGCAGACGGGTGATGTCTTCGTGGGTGGTGACGACGGTCGGCAGCAGGCCGACTTTTTGCCGCGACAGGATCGACAATTTGGCCAGCAGGCCAAGGGTGGTGCTGTCGATGCTACGGGTCTCGGTCAGGTCGATCACGATGGCGTTGAAATTCAACGCCGTGAAGATCCGCTCAATAGTCGCATCCAACGCCGAACACAGGGTCAGGCGAACTTCACCGACGAACTTCAGGACGAAGGTGCCGTCCTGCTCGGCGAACTGGATTCTACCGGTACTCATTAAAGATTCCTGCTCAACACCAACAGGGCGATATCATCCGGCATCTCCCCAAGCGTGGCCAATCCAAAAACCTGCCGCAACCCATCCAGGGTGCCGCCCGCTGCCTTGACCCGCTGGGGCAAAGCCGCTTCTTTTTCCTTCAGTGTAGGCTCTGGCAGAAGGTCCAGGATGCCATCGGACATCAGCGTCAAGCTGAAGGTCGGTGGCAGTTCCAGTACGTGGTCTTCGTAGGTGGCTTCATTGAAGAGGCCCACCGGCAGACCGCGCCCTTCCAGATAACGAACACTGTCTGGCGTGTACAACACAGGCAACGGCAAATGACCACCGATGCTATAGGTCAACAAACCTGTCTCCTCGTCGATGACTCCACCGACCATTGTGACGTGTTTACCCAGCTTACAACTGATCAGGCCTCGGTTGATATGACCAAGCACCTCTGAAGGCTTGAATTCCGGCAATGTACCGCTGCGCTTGGATTCGAACAGCAAGCGCGTGGTCATGAACTTCAACAGCACGGTGACGAAGGCTGACGAAGCGCCGTGACCGGAAACGTCCGCCAGGTAGAAGGCTACCCGACGCTCATCGACACGGAAATAGTCGACAAAATCACCCGACAGGTACAGCGACGGGATGATTTGGTGAGCGAACTGGAACTCATCGACGGTCCAGGGGCTGACCGGCAGCATGTTCATCTGCACCTGGCGACCGGCGTTCTGATCTTCCTGCAGCAGGTTGAGGCTGGCTGCCAGCTCGCGGTTGGCTTTCTCCAGCTTCTCACGGTAGCGCTGGTTCTCCAGCAGCAGGCGCGCGCGATCCAGGGCCCGGCGCACGGAGTGCTCGAGCACAGCCAGATCTTCGAGAGGCTTGATCAGGTAGTCAGCCGCGCCCAGGCGCAGGGCCTCGACCGCGTCATTCATCACGCCGGCACCCGAAACCACAATGACCGGGGTTTGCGCAGACCGCTCGGTGACCTGACGGATAAGTTCGAGTCCGCCCATCTGTGGCATGCGCAGATCGCAGATGACCAGGTCGGGCTTGTCTTGCTCGAATACCTGAAGACCTTGCTGGCCATTGCTGGCCTGCAGGACGCTGAAACCACTGTCTTCCAAATAGGCGGCGAGACTCGCGCGCACTACTTCGTCATCATCGATTATCAGCAGCGTGGCACTGGTTTTTGGCATGTGGGCAAACGGCGCCAGAATTAGGTTGGCGTAGCAGGCGGGGTTCAGACCCGGCTCTCACTACTGGATTCGCTTTCTAGCCTCTCTGACGCGCCGGTTTCGGGCTTTTGCCCTACGCACAGCTCACACCAGAGGTGCCCTCTAAGGCGCAGACGGTACTCCCATCCGCTGGGCGTTTCAAGCTCGTGGCGAAGGTCACTTGAGGACTTTACCTGGCAAATGACCAGTAGTTATAAGAACCGCTAAAACCGTAACTCAATGTTAGGTAAGACTCGGTGCGCAAAACGCATGCCCAGCCCCGTAAAACCTGGAGTTTGCGTGATCCGGACATTGAAAAAGGCGGCACAATGGCCGCCTTTCCTTATGCCTGGTCGAAATCAGAAATCGTCTTCGACCTGACCGTCCTTGACCTTGAATTCACGATTCTGCAGGTAGGCGTTACGGATGAACACGTACTTGTCGCCGTTGATCAGCTTCTCGGCCGACAGCAGGCTGGCGCGGGCATCGACCACATCCAGCGCCATGAACGAGTTGCGCACGGCGACGTCGTCGACATAGCGATAGGCGCCGACATAGGAGTCCGGGTACCTGGCCGGCGCATCGCGCAAGGTGCTCGGGCCGAGTAACGGCAGCATCACGTACGGGCCACTCGGGACACCCCAGTAACCCAGGGTCTGGCCAAAGTCTTCATCGTTACGTTGAAGGCCCATGCGGGTACCGACGTCAATGAAGCCCAGCAGGCCAAACGTGGTGTTGAAGATCAGGCGCGCAGTATCGACGCCCGCTGCAGCCGGCTTGGCCTGCAGCACATTGTTGGCGAGGTTGCGCACGTCACCGATGTTGCGGAAGAAGTTGTGAATGCCATCTTCGACAAACTGCGGCGTCACGTACTGGTAACCCTGGGCCAATGGCTTCAGCGCATAGGTGTCGAGTACGTCGTTGAATTTGTAGATCGGGCGGTTGACGCTTTCCCAAGGGTCTTCTTCCGTGGCTGCCTGGGCAACGAAAGGCACCAGCAACACGCTGGAACACACACACAGCTGAGCTAGAAGGTTGCTCCAGCGCATAGAAAAACTCCTTGGATTGTACTGACGCGGGCTCTGGGCCCAAGCGTTGAGCTGGCTAGTATAAGACGTAAAGGCCGTTTTAGGCAGCATCGCCGTAAGCCCGCGCGCAAGTACAGGTGGCCTTACGGTCGATAACAGCAGTGTCACTCAACTGTCACCCGCGTCCAATAGCCTCGGTACTATTTCAAGGATGCTGAAATGCCGCACGCCGAACCCTTGCCCCTCGCCGCGCCCCGCCTGACCGCCGTGTTGTTTGGCCTCAGTGGCTGCCTGGTGGATTTCGGCGCGCGCACCCGCCAACACGCCGGCCATCAAGGGGAGCATGCCGAAGCCACGCCTGGCGCCCTGGACAGTCTGCACAGCTTGCAGCGACAGCAAATCCCCTGTGCCTGGCTCGATGAACTGCCCCCTGCCCTCAGCCACTCCCTGGCGCTCGCGTTGCCGGAATGGATCAAACCTTCGACACAACTTGCAACAAACAATCCATGGCCGTCCCCCCATGCCTGCTGGGAAGCCTTGATGGCCCTCAACGTTGCCCAACTGGATGGCTGCGTGCTGGTGAGCGGTGAGCCGCGGCTGCTGCAGTCAGGCCTGAACGCCGGTTTGTGGACCATCGGCCTGGCCTCCTGCGGATCGCTGTGCGGGCTGGCGCCGAATGAATGGCAGGCGTTGAGCGCACAGCAGCGCGAGCTCAAACGCGGCAAGGCCACCGTGCAACTGTTCGGCCTGGGCGTGCATTCAGTGATCGACCACCTGGGCGAACTCGACACTTGCCTGGCGGACATCAGCCTGCGCCGGCTCAAGGGCGAAAAGCCCTGATTGGCGCCTCGCCACGATCAACGCATGCAGGTTGCCCGCGAGTGGATTAATCTAAAGGCAAGCCATAGACCTTTGGCGCGCTGCTGCGGTCTATGCCAGTGCCTATCGATAAAAGGAAGAACGTCATGCCTGCCCGCGAACTGCAAGAACAGCTCAATACCCTGCGCGAGCAACTGGAACAGAATCCGCCACTGACGGAAGTGGAGCGTGAAGACCTGCGCGTACTGATGCAGCAGATCGAACTTGAGCTTGAGCTTGAGACCAAAACCCAGGATTCAAGCTTGTCCGATAATGTGAACCTGGCGGTCGAGCGCTTCGAAATCGAGCACCCGACCCTTGCTGGCACCTTGCGCAACATTGTGCAGGCGCTGGGCAACATGGGTATCTGAATTCGCCCGAGACAAAAAAGCCCCGCCAGTGATGGCGGGGCTTTTTATTGTGCGCAATGTGCAATGCTTTCCCAGTGGGAGCACGAGTTCTTTATTGGCGGACCAGGCGGTGGTTCGGCAGTTGCACGGCTTCGGTACTGCGATACGGGTTGATATCCAGACCGCCACGGCGCACATAACGCGCATACACGGTCAGCTTCTCGGGTTTGAGCAACCGTTGCAGGTCAAGGAAGATCCGCTCAACACACTGCTCATGGAAGTCCGAATGCTGGCGGAAGCTGACGATGTACTCCAGCAGGCTCGCGTGATCCAGCGCCGCACCACGGTATTCGACTGCCACACTGCCCCAATCCGGCTGGCTGGTGACCGGGCAATTGGATTTGAGCAGATGGCTGTGGACGCTCTCCTCGACGATGCGCGAATCATCGCAACGCAGCAGCTCCGGACGCGGGTGTTCGTAGTTGCTGACACTGATATCGAGGTCGTCGATGCACACGCCCGGCAATGCGACGACGCCTTCGGCCTCCACCTCCTTCAGGCTGCGGATGCGCACGCCCACCGGTTTGCCGGCGGCAGCGGACAAGTCCTTGGCAAGGGTTGCCTCAAGGCTTGCCGTGTCAGCGAATGGCGTCTGGTTCAGCGAGTTGAGGTACAGCTTGAACGACTTCGACTCGATGATATTCGGCGAGTCCGCCGGAATGCTGAATTCGCCGATCGCCACCACGGGCTTGCCGGAAGGCAGCAACCACGACAGCTCGAAGCAGTTCCAGAAGTCCACACCCGTGTACGGCAGGGTTTGCGCCGTCAGGCCGAGCTCGGCCCATTTTGCGGTGCGCGGGATCGGGAACAGCAGGGACGGCGTGTAGGTGGCGATGTATTCGCTGGATTTACCCAGCGGCGAGTGTTCGGCTGCGGGATGCATGGCGGAAACCTGACTGAAGAATCAGGGGATTCTATCAGTGTTCAGGGGTTTTGTTGGGGGTTGGGGATTGGGAATTGGGTGGTTTTGGAAAGATCGCAGCCTCGTTGCACTCGACAGCTCCTACACAGCTCATGCGCAGCGGCTACGGGGATTCGATGGTTAGTTTGCCGACCATGCCGGCCTGGTAGTGGCCGGGGATGTTGCAGGCGAACTCGAGGCTGGTGGGTTTGGTGAAGTTCCAGGTCAGTTCGGCGGTTTTGCCGGGCTCGACCAGCACGCTGTTGGGGTCATCGTGCTTCATGCCATGCCCCATGGCGGCGTGATCCATGCCCTTCATGCCGGTCGGTGTCAGCATGCCGCTTTGCTGCATCTGCAGCATGGCCTGTTGATGTTGGGCATGCATGGCTGCATCGCCGAGGTTGAACTCGTGCAGCAACTGGCCTTTATTGACCAACACAAAACGGACGGTCTCCCCCGCCTTGACCTTGATTGCCCGAGGATCGAACGACATGTCACCCATGACCACTTCAATGCTGCGGGTCGCCTTGGCTGCCGGGGCCGGCTGACCAAAATCGACGGAGTGCGCCGGCGACGCCCACGCCGGGGCGCTCAGCGCCAGCAGGCATGCGGTCAACAGCACGGGTTTGCGCAAAAACATGGGTCTTCTCCAACAAGATAAGGTTCAGCCTGTAGAAAACTCTAAACTGCCACGACTGCCCATAACCTGACAGGCAGATTACAACTTTGTCAGGTTGGCCTGCACTCGCGCGGCCCACGGTATAAAGCCTTCGTTCCATTGACCCCGAGCTCTCCATGAAACTGTTGATCGTCGAAGACCAAGCGAAAACCGGCCAATACCTGCGCCAGGGCCTGACCGAGGCCGGGTTCAATACCGAGTTGGTGGCCGACGGCAGCACTGGTCAACAGCTGGCACTGAGCGGCGAATACGCGTTGTTGATTCTTGATGTGATGCTGCCCGGGCGCGATGGCTGGCAAATTTTGCAGGCCGTGCGCGGCGCAGGCCTCGACACGCCAGTGCTGTTTCTCACCGCCCGTGACGCCGTGGAGGACCGGGTCCATGGCCTGGAGCTGGGGGCCGACGATTATCTGGTAAAACCCTTTGCCTTCTCCGAATTACTGGCGCGGGTGCGCAGCCTGTTACGCCGTGGCAGCGCCCCGCCCCAGGACACCAGCTTGCAACTGGCGGACCTGCGCCTGGACCTGATCCGGCGCCGGGTTGAACGCAGTGGGCAGCGCATCGACCTCACCGCCAAGGAATTTGCCTTGCTGGAAATGCTGTTGCGCCGTCAGGGCGAGGTGTTGCCCAAGTCGCTGATCGCTTCACAGGTGTGGGACATGAATTTCGACAGCGACACCAACGTTATCGAAGTGGCGATCCGCCGGTTGCGCCTGAAGATTGATGATGACTTCCCCAACAAGCTGATCCACACCGTGCGCGGCATGGGTTACGTCCTCGAAGAGCGCTCTGCCTGATGCCTCGTCTGTCCTTGAGCAGCCGCCTGGCGCTGCTGTTTGCTGCCTGTACGGCGGTGGTTTCACTGATCGCCGGCGTGCTGTTCAGCCGTGCCAGCGAGGCGCATTTCATCGAGTTGGATCAACAGTTGCTGGACGGCAAATTGATTGGCTTGCGTCGGGCGCTGCACGACATTCAATCGAGCGACAGCCAGGCCAGGCTCGCCGATGAATTGAGCCGCCAGGCCGACCTGGCACTGCGCATCACCGGGGCTGACGGCCGGCGCTGGTACGACAGCTCGGCGCAGCTGCCGGAACAACTTCCACTGACAGCAGGCTTGTCCACCACCCGCCACGCAGGCACCGACTATCGAGTGCTCAGCGCCCCGCTCTATCCGGGCCAACCCGACTCGCCGCAATTGACCCTGCTGCTCGACATCACCCATCACCAGCACTTCCTGCAGCGCATGCAGCGCCTGATCTGGCTGACCGTCGGCCTCTCGGCGCTGGCCACTGCGCTGCTTGGGGCCTGGGCGGCGCGCAGTGGCTTGCGGCCGCTGCGGCGCATGAGCGAAGTGGCGCGCGGGGTGTCGGCCCAGTCGCTGAACGCCCGATTGCCCGAAGAGCAGATGCCACCCGAACTTGCGCAAATGGCCCACCACTTCAACGCCATGCTGGAACGTCTCGACGACTCATTCCAGCGACTGTCGGCTTTCTCCGCCGACATCGCCCATGAGCTGCGCACGCCGCTGTCAAACTTGCTGACCCACACCCAGGTCACCCTCACGCGCCCGCGACCGCTGGAGGATTACCGCGAGGCGCTGCACAGCAATCTTGAAGAGCTGCAATGGATGGCGCAGCTGGTCAACGACATGCTGTACCTGGCCAAGGCCGATCACGGGTTGTTGATGCCCACCCGCGAACCGCTCGACCTTGGACAGGAAGTGGATGTGCTGCTGGAGTTTTTCGCCCCCCTGGCGGAAGACGCACGGGTGACATTGAGCCGTGAAGGCACTGCCAGTATGGAGGGTGATCGCAACATGCTGCGCGGCGCGCTCTCCAATCTGCTGGACAATGCCTTGCGGTTTACCCCGGCGGAGGGTGAGGTGCGCGTGCGGATCAGCCAGCAACCCAAGGTGTTGGAACTGGTGGTCGAGAACACGGGCGAAGGGATTGCCGCCGAGCTGCTGCCGCGCTTGTTTGACCGCTTTTATCGGGCGGACCCTGCGCGGCAGGAAGGCAGCAGTGAACATGCGGGGCTGGGCCTGGCGATTACCCAGTCGATCATCAGGGCCCATGGCGGGCAGATTCGGTGTGAATCGGGGGATGGCTGGACGCGGTTTTTGATTGAGCTGCCAAAAGGAGTCTGACCCCCGCCCCGGCAGGAGCTGCCGAAGGCTGCGATCTTTTGATCCTGTTTTTTAAGAGCAAGATCAAAGGATCGCAGCCTGCGGCAGCTCCTACGGGGGGGCGGGGTCAGGGCTTACGAATACCGTAGAGCATGCGCCGGCTCGATCTTCGCCGCTCGCCACGCCGGGTACACCGTGGCCAAAAAGCTCAACACGAACCCCGCCGAGCAGATCAACAGCACATCACCAGCCTGCAGTTCCGAAGGCAGGTTGCTGACGAAGTACACATCCGAACTGAAGATGTGCTGCCCGCTCACGCGCTCCACCCAACCCACCAGCTCGCTGACGTTCAGCGCTGCAATCACGCCCAGCACCCCACCAATCATGGTCCCGACGATCCCGATCACGGTGCCCTGCACCATGAAGATCGCCATGATCTGCCGTGGCGTGGCGCCGATGGTGCGCAGGATCGCGATGTCCGCGCCCTTGTCGTTCACCACCATGATCAGGGTGGCAATGATGTTGAAGGCGGCGACGGCGACGATCATCAGCAACAGCAGGCCGATCATGGTCTTTTCCATCTTCATCGCACTGAACAGGCTGCCCTGGGTGTGGGTCCAGTCATCCGCCCGGTAGGCGCTGCCGAGACTGCCGGCAATATCGCTGGAGACCTTCGGTGCCGCGTACAAGTCCTTCACCGCCAGGCGCACGCTTTGTACCTGGTTCGGCTGCCAGTGCTGCATCTGCGCGGCATCGGCCACATGAATCAGCGCCATCGAGCCGTCCAGCTCGGCGCCAACCTTGAACACACCCACCACGTTCAGGCGCTGCATACGCGGCGTGATGCCGCCCGGCGCCGTGCTCACTTCCGGCACGATCAGGGTGATCTTGTCGCCCACGTTCAAGCGAAAACGCCGGGCCGTGATTTCACCGACCACCACGCCGAACTCACCTGGCTTGAGCGCATCCAGGCGCCCCTGGACGATATGCTTGGCGACGATCGACACCTGGCCTTCGAGCGCCGGGTCGACGCCGCTGACCTGGATCGGCTGCATCGTGCCCTTGTAGGACAGCATGCCTTCCATCTCGGTGAACGGCACGGCGGCGGTCACTTCGGGGTTTTTCATGGCGGCGGCGGCCACCGGCTGCCAGTCGTCGATCGGGTTGACGCCGACGATGGTCGCATGCGGCACCATGCCGAGGATGCGCGAGCTCATCTCGCGCTGGAAGCCGTTCATCACCGACAGCACCACGATCATGGCGAGCACGCCCAGGGCGAGACCGATCATCGAGGTCATCGAGATGAAGGACACGAAGCGATTGCGACGCTTGGCGCGGGTGTAGCGCGCGCCGATGAAGATCGATAACGGTCTGAACATTCGCTGGGGCACCGTATAAAAATAAATGACCCGAGGTCGTTGCAGACCCCGGGTTTCGACCAGTCAGATAGGCGTCAGGCGGCCTTCCTGCAGATGCAGGACGCGATCCATCTGGCGGGCCAGGTTCATGTCGTGAGTCACCACCAGGAACGCCGTGCGCATCGAAGTGCTGAGTTCCAGCATCAAGTCCTGGATGCCCTGGGCGGTGTGGGAGTCGAGGTTGCCGGTGGGCTCGTCGAGCATCACCAGGCCAGGCTTGTTCACCAGGGCGCGAGCGATGGCCACACGCTGGCGTTCGCCACCGGACAGTTCGGCCGGCTTGTGCTCCAGGCGATGGCCCAGCCCTACCCGCTCCAGCAACGCCGTGGCACGCTGGCGCGCCTCGGGGATCGCAGTCTTGCCAATCAGCAGCGGCATGCAGACGTTTTCCAGCGCGGTGAATTCCGGCAGCAAGTGGTGGAACTGGTAGACGAAACCCAGCGACCGATTGCGCAACAGGCCGCGATTCTTCTCGCTCAGGGCCGACAGCTCTTCCCCGTCGAGCCACACGCTGCCCTGGGTCGGCGTATCGAGGCCGCCCAACAGGTTGAGCAAGGTACTCTTGCCCGAACCCGAGGTGCCGACGATGGCGACACGCTCACCTGGGTGCAACTCCAGTTGCAGCCCCGCCAGGACCTCGACCGATTCCGGACCTTCCTCGTAGGACTTGCCCAGGTTGCGGCAGCTCAGGATTGCTTTTTCACTCATGCCCAATTCACTCATAACGTAGCGCCTCCGCAGGCTGGGTGCGCGCGGCACGCCAGGCTGGATACAGGGTGGCGAGGAAACTCAGGATCAACGCGGCGGCACAGACCATCACCACGTCCTGGCTCTGCACTTGCGACGGCAGGTAATCGATGAAGTACACATCGGCGTTCAGGAACTTGTGGCCAATCAGGCCTTCGAGGGCCGAGATCGCTGCGCTGACGTTCAGCGCGGCGAAAATCCCGACCACGGCGCCGATCAGCGTACCGAACACCCCGATCACCGTGCCCTGCACCATGAAGATCGCCATGATGGTGCGTGGCGTCGCACCCAGGGTGCGCAGGATCGCGATGTCACCCTTCTTGTCGTTCACCACCATCACCAGGGTGGAGATGATGTTGAACGCGGCCACGGCCACAATCAGCAGCAACAGCAGGCCGATCATGGCTTTTTCCATGCGAATCGCCTGGTACAGGTTGCCGTGGGTACGGGTCCAGTCACGCGCGTAGTAACGGTCTTCGCCAAGTTGCTGGGCGATGTTCCACGCGGTACGGGGCGCCTGGAACAGGTCGTCGAACTTGAGGCGGATGCCCTGCACCTGATCCGGCTTCCAGCGATGCAGTTTCGCCAGGTCCTGGAGGTTGGTGACGCCCAGGTAACCGTCGATCTCACCGGCGCCGACATGGAAAATGCCGACCACGGTAAAGCGCTTCATGCGCGGGAACATCCCGGCCGGGGTCACGGTGACTTCCGGCGCCACGAAGGTCAGCTTGTCGCCGATCGCAGCACCCAGCTTGGCGGCGGCCTTGTCGCCGATGACGATGCCGAAACTGCCGGGCGCCAGGTCGTCGAGTTTGCCCTGCAGCATGAACTTGTCGATGATCGACACCTGGCGCTCCAGCGCCGGGTCGATGGCATTGAGCAGCACCTTGGACACCTTGCCGTTGTTGGTCAGCAACCCCTGCATCTGGGTAAACGGCGCTACCGCCGTCACCTGCGGGTTCTGCTTGACCTTGGCCGCCAGGCTTGGCCAGTCGCTGATCGGTTCACCGGACTCGATGGTCGCGTGGGGCACCATGCCCAGCACGCGGGTGCGCATCTCATGATCGAAGCCGTTCATGACCGACAGCACCACGATCATCACGACCACGCCCAGGGCGAGCCCGATCATGGAGGTCAGGGAAATGAACGACACAAAATGATTGCGACGCTTTGCACGGGTATAACGCGTGCCAATAAATACGAAGAGAGGTCTGAACATGTCGGGGCTTGTTCGGAGGGAAAAGGAACGTCCTTGTGGCGGGGGTCGATAACCAGCTTTACACTCAGACCACCGCCGCTACCATGGGTTCGCCATGTCGACATTAGATGAAGAAGATCGCCGCGAATACTACCGTATCGAGGACACGATCGCACTGGAAATTCGGCCTTTGTCCGCTGTCGAAGCCGCGGGCCAGGAAGTGTTGCAGGATGCTTCTCCACTGTTCAATTTGCTCAGCGAATTGCACCTGAGCGAATTCGAATCGCAACACCTGTTGCGCCAGATCAGTGAACGCGACCGCAACCTTGCGGCATTCTTGAAATCCCAGAACAAACGCATCGACCTGCTGAGCCAGGTGATCGCCCTCACCGTGCTGGGGCAGATTGGCGAGCCGCAACCGGTGATCATCTCCGAAGGCGGCGTCGACTTTCAGCACCCCACGCCGATTGCCACCGGGGCGCGCCTGTCGATCAAGCTGGTGCTGATGCCGCAAGCCCTTGGCCTGCTGCTGCGCGCCCGGGTGACCCATTGCGATCCCAAGGGCGACGGCTACGACATCGGCACCGAGTTTGAACACCCCACCGATGCCCAGCGCCAATTGCTCGCCCGCTATATCTTGCAGAAGCAGGCCCAGGAACGTCGCCTGGCCCGCGAACAAAACGACTCAGGCCTCTAAATTAAGGAAGAACCGTGACCCTCATCTACGGCCATCGCGGCGCCAAGGGCGAAGCACCGGAAAACACCCTGACCAGCTTTCAGCAATGCCTCAAGCACGGCGTGCGGCGTTGCGAACTGGACTTGCACCTGTCCAAGGACAACGAGCTGATGGTCATTCATGACCCGACGCTCAAGCGCACCACCGAACGGCGCGGCAAGGTCGTCGAACATACGGCGGCGGAGCTTAAGACCTACGACGCGCGCAAAGGCGGCCCGGGCTGGATCAAACCGTGCCCGATCCCGACCCTCGAAGAACTGTTCGAACAATGCGATTTCGAGCATTGGCAGCTGGAAGTCAAAAGCGCTTCGCGCACCCGCGCCGCCACCACCGTGCTGGCGATTCGCGAAATGGCCCAGCGTTTCGGCATGCTCGACAAGGTCACCATCACCTCGAGTTCACGGGAAGTATTGAAGGCTGCACTGGATCTGGTGCCGGACGTGTCCCGCGGGCTGGTAGCCGAATACGCCTGGCTCGACCCGTTGAAGGTCGCGCAAAGCTATGGCTGTGAGTTTCTCGCGCTGAACTGGACCCTGTGTACGCCGGAACGCCTGGAGAAGGCGCAGCGCCAGGGGCTGCATGTGTCGGTATGGACAGTCAACGAGCCCGCGCTAATGCGCAGGCTCGCCGACTTCGGCGTTGACAGCCTGATTACAGACTTTCCCGGTTTGGCCAGCGCCACGCTCGAGAATTGCTGAAATCGGTCTCCCCGGCCGGCTCAGGCCACCGGCCGGAGCCGCTCAAAAAAGCCGGTTGAGGCCATCGTAGGCCGCTACCCGATAGGCTTCGGCCATGGTCGGGTAGTTGAACGTGGTGTTGACGAAGTACTTCAGCGTGTTCAGATCGCCCGGCTGGTTCATGATCGCCTGGCCGATGTGCACGATCTCCGACGCCTGATAACCGAAGCAGTGAACGCCCAGCACTTCCAGGGTCTCGCGGTGGAACAGGATCTTCAGCATGCCTTGCGGCTCGCCGGCAATCTGCGCGCGCGCCATGCTCTTGAAGAACGCCTTGCCCACTTCGTACGGCACCTTGGCCTGGGTCAGCTCCTGCTCGTTCTTGCCGATCGAGCTGATCTCCGGGATGGTGTAGATGCCGGTTGGCACGTCATTGACGAAGCGCCAGCTGTGGTTGTCGACGATGCTGCCAGCGGCCGAACGGCCCTGGTCATGAGCGGCACTGGCCAGGCTCGGCCAACCAATCACGTCACCGGCGCCGTAGATGTTCGGCTTGCAGGTGCGGTAAGCCTCGTCCACTTCGATCTGGCCACGGCTGTTGACCTTCACGCCAATGTTTTCCAGGCCCAACTGATCGGTGTTGCCGGTACGGCCGTTACACCAGAGCAAGGCGTCGGCCTTGATCTTCTTGCCGGACTTGAGGTGCAGGATCACGCCATTGTCCACGCCTTCGACGCGGTCATAATCTTCGTTGTGGCGCACGGTGATGTTGTTGTTGCTGAAGTGATAGCTCAGGGCCTGGGAGATTTCCGAGTCCAGGAAGCTCAGCAACTGACCGCGGTTGTCCACCAGCTCAACCAGTACACCCAGGCCACTGAAGATCGAGGCGTACTCGCAACCGATCACGCCGGCGCCATAAACGATGAGTTTGCGCGGGGTGTGGCCGAGGCTCAGGATGGTGTCGCTATCGTAGATACGCGGGTGGTGGAAATCGATATCCGCCGGGCGATAAGGACGCGAGCCGGTGGCGATGATGATGTGCTTGGCCACCAGTTTCTCGACCACGCCGTTGGCGCAGACCACTTCGATGGTTTGCTCGTCGGCGAAGCTGCCGGTGCCGAAGAACACGTCGACACGGTTACGGGCGTAGTAGCCGGTGCGCGAAGCGACTTGCTTGGAGATGACTTTCTCGGCGCTTTTGAGCACGTCCGGGAACGAGAACCAGCGCGGCTCACCAATGGCCCGGAACATCGGGTTGGTGTTGAACTGCATGATCTGCCGCACCGAGTGACGCAAGGCCTTGGACGGGATGGTGCCCAGGTGGGTGCAGTTACCGCCGACCTGGCGACGGCTATCGACCATCGCCACCTTGCGTCCTGCTTTGGCGGCGTTCATTGCCGCGCCTTCTCCTGCCGGGCCGGAACCCAGCACCACCACGTCGTAGTTGTAGACAGCCATGCGTACTCCTCAGAACAGGCCGCGGCGCCCTCGGCACCTGCGGCTAAATCACGCCATCTGCGGCGTGAAGGAACAATTTGGGGCCAGTGCAGAACCCGGACACAGTCTATAGAAGCGTCAACGCCGGGCACATTAACCCTTGGTCGCGTCGTAGGCTAGTTTTGCCTGCACTACAACGCCAGCGTTCATTGCTTTTTTTGGCTGGCTGCGCCACTGAGCCGCTCGAAAGCCTGATTGGTTCTTGTGACGAAACCGGTATCGGTTCGAATCACAAAAAAAGCGCCGATAGCGTATTTCTCAGCGTAATCCCAGCCGCGTTCCGGCCCGAGAATCAGCAACAGCGTCGATAAGCCATCGGCCATCAGCGCCGAAGGATGGATCACCGTGACTGCCGCCAGGGCGTGGGAAACCGGCGCCCCGGTGCGCGCATCGAAGGTGTGGGAATAGCGCCGGCCATCCTGCTGGAAGTAATGACGGTAGTCGCCCGAGGTGGACACCGCGTAGCGATCGACCGCGATGATTTTCTCCGGGACCTGGCGGTCATCCCGGGGCTCCTCCAGGGCGATGCGCCACGGACTGCCGTCGAGTTTGCGGCCGACCGCCTTGAGTTCACCGGTGGCTTCGGCGAGGTAATCGTGGATGCCCATGGCCTCAAGCCGGGCGGCGATGGTGTCGACCGCGTAACCGGCGGCGATGCTGTTGAAATCGACTTCCACTGCAGCGTCCTTGCACAGCTGATCGCCTTCGATGCGCAAATGCCGGTAACCCACTCGCTGGCGCACCTGGGCCAGTGCTTCGGCGCTCGGGACGACTTCCTGGCGCGATTGCGGACCAAATCCCCAGAGGTTGAGCAGCGGCTCGACCGTCAGGTCGTAGGCGCCTTCGCTCTGCTGTGACAGCTGCTGGCCGACCCGGACGAGTTCGAGGACGGGCGCGGGCATGTTCTGACAGTGGTTGGCAGGCAGATGGTTGAAACGCTCAATGTCGGAGTCGCTGCGGTAGGTCGACATTTGCCGGTCGACCCGAGCGAGGATTGTTTCCACCTGCGCCTGCACCTCAGCGGGTGCGGGCAGGCCGGCGCGGTGCACATACTTGATTGAATAGGAGCTGCCCATGGTGGGGCCCCCGAAGCTTTCCATGGAGTCACCGTTGCCGCAGCCGGACACAACCACGGCCAGCACCACAAGCCCACTCCACCGTCCAGTTAACAAATCTTCATCTCCCCGCAAAACCGCGCCGGCCATTATGGACCTCAGAGCGCAGAGGAGCGAGGGCTGCCGGCGCCCGTCAGGCAAACGCAAAACCTGTGGGAGCGAGCGTGCTCGCGACCGTGGTGCGTCAGCCAACAGCCGTGCTGATTGACCCCACGCCATCGCGAGCAGGCCCGCGCGCACAGGTGCCGTGTTTTCAAACAAGATTTACCAGCGTGAGTACCTACACATGTCTACCCCCACGAGCAAAGGCAAAGCGATCTTTCGCGTTGTCAGCGGCAACTTCCTCGAAATGTTCGACTTCATGGTCTACGGCTTCTACGCCACCGCCATCGCCAAGACCTTCTTCCCCGCCGACAGCGCGTTCGCGTCCCTGATGCTGTCGCTGGCGACCTTCGGCGCCGGCTTCCTGATGCGGCCGCTGGGGGCAATCTTTCTCGGTGCCTACATCGACCGTCACGGGCGTCGCAAAGGCCTGATCATTACCCTGGTGATGATGGCTGCCGGCACCGTATTGATAGCCTGCGTCCCGGGATACGCCACCCTGGGGGTCGCGGCACCGCTGCTCGTGCTGTTCGGCCGCCTGCTGCAAGGTTTCTCGGCGGGCGTCGAGCTTGGCGGGGTGTCGGTGTACCTGGCCGAAATATCCACTGCGGGCCGCAAAGGCTTTTTCGTCAGCTGGCAGTCCGCCAGCCAGCAAGCGGCGGTGGTCTTCGCCGGTTTGCTGGGCGTGGCCTTGAACCATTGGCTCAGCCCGCAGGAAATGGGTGAATGGGGCTGGCGCGTGCCCTTCCTGGTCGGCTGTCTGATTGTGCCGGTAATCTTCGTGATTCGTCGTTCACTGGAAGAAACACCGGAGTTCCAGGCACGCAAACATCGCCCGACCTTGCGCGAGGTGGTCCGCTCGATCGGGCAGAACTTCGGCATCGTCATCGCCGGCATGGCCCTGGTGGTCATGACCACTGTGTCGTTCTACCTGATCACCGCCTACACGCCGACCTTCGGCAAGGCCGAACTGCACTTGTCCGACCTGGATGCCTTGCTGGTGACGGTGTGCATCGGCTTGTCGAACTTCTTCTGGTTACCGGTGATGGGCGCATTTTCCGACAAGGTCGGGCGCAAACCCCTGCTGCTGGCGGCGACGCTTCTGGCGATTCTTACCGCCTACCCTGCCCTGTCCTGGCTGGTGGCCAATCCGAGCTTCAGTCACTTGCTGATCGTCGAGTTGTGGCTGTCGTTCCTGTACGGCTCGTACAACGGTGCCATGGTCGTGGCGCTGACCGAGATCATGCCGGTGGAAGTGCGCACCACCGGTTTTTCCCTGGCCTACAGCCTGGCGACCGCAACCTTCGGCGGGTTTACTCCGGCAGCCTGTACCTATCTGATTCATGTGCTGGATAACAAGGCCGCACCGGGGATCTGGCTGACGGGCGCAGCGGTATTGGGGCTGATTGCGACCCTGGTGTTGTTCCGCGGCAATCGCCATGAATTGCGCACGGCGCAGGCGTCTGTGGTCGGCGGCGCCTGATCGATCGCCATCGCGGGCAAGTCGAATCGTCGCACCGCCGGCTCCCACAGTGATCTGCGCCGAACACAAATGCTGTGTCCAACACCAATACCTTGTGGGAGCGGCGGTGCGACGATTCGACTTGCCCGCGATGGGGCCCGCCGCATCACTGCATCATCACCGCCCAGCCACCTTCAAAGAGCCACCCCAGCCCCCACCCAACGCCTTGTACAAGGTCACCTGGTTAATCTCCCGGGCCAACTCCAGCTGCGCCCACTTCTGCTGCGCGTCAAACAGCGAACGCTGTGCATCCATGGTTGAAAAATAGCTGTCCAGCCCAGCCTCGAAGCGCAGGCGGGACTGGCGGTAAGCCTCCTGATAATCCCCCACCAGTTTCTTCTGGAACTGCACCTGGGTGAGCATCTCCTGACGCGCATTCAAGGCATCGGCCGCTTCCCGAAAAGCGTTCTGCACCGTGGCCTCGTACGCCGCCGTTTGCCCGTCAAACCGCGCATGGCTGGCGTCCACTTGTGCACGACGGGCACCACCATCGATCAATGGCAACGACCCCGCCAGCGCCACGGTCCAGAACTCCGCCGGGCCGGTGAGCAGGCGCGAGAAGTCCCCGGTCAGGCTGCCCAGGGCCGAGGTCAGGGAAAAGGTCGGGAAGTACGCGCTACGGGCGGCACCAATGTCGGCATTGGCAGCGCGCAGCTGGGCTTCGGCCGACATGATGTCGGGGCGTCGTTCGACCAATGACGCCGGCAAACCGGCCGGCACGTCCAGCGTCGCCAACTGCTCGCCGAGCACACCCGTGGGCAGCAAACCCGGCGGCACCGGCTGCCCCACCAGCACCCGCAGGGCATTGCTGTTCTGCGCCACTTGCATCCGGTAAGTGTTGACCTGCACCGCCGCCGTATTGGTCTGCGCATCGGCCTGGTGCACGTCGATCCGGGCGCTGGAACCCAGGTTGAAACTCTTGCGCAGCAACTGCCCGTAGCGGTCCTGGGACTGATAGGTATTCTGCGCCAGGTCAAGCAGGTGCTGATTGGCCTTGAGCGTCAACCAGGTACTGGCCACTTCGCCGATCAGCGCCAGGCGTGCGGCCTGGTAATCGCCCTCAGACGCTTCGAACCGGGCCCCGGCGGCATTGCGCTGGCTGCGAATGCGACCGAACAGGTCCAGCTCGTAGGACGTGAAACCACCGGTGGCCTGGAAGGTGTTGGCAATACTGCCGGCACTGTCGCCGCCATTGGGCGTGCGCACCAGCGGCGGCAACTTGCTGCGTCCGGCATAGGTGTCGATGCCAATGGTCGGGAACAGCCCGGACTGCGCACTGGCATAACCCGCCCGCGCCTCTTCGACACTGGCCGCGAACTGGCGCAGGCTGCGGTTGTTGGCCAGCGCCAGGTCGATCAGCTGGCGCAGGCGGTCATCAACCACAAAGCCGCGCCAGTCCTTGTCGAACGCCTGCTTGCCCGCGCAGCATTCGCCGGCGGTATTGGCCGGCCATTGCTGGTCGATCGGCGCATCGGGTTTCTCGTAGGTCGGCTCCAGCGAACAACCACCCAGCAGAAGCAATGACATAAAGTATGAGGTCGATAAGCAACTGTTCATGGCGCGCACCTAAAATCGTTGGCCGAGCAGAGCTCGCAAGGGTGAAAGCAGCAAAGACCAAAGGCCTGACCGACTGACGCTGACATGCGGCAACGGCTGTCTACGCGAACGCACACTGACCGGTCGCCAGCGACGCAGCGGGGCGTAGGACGACGCCCTGGCCGGCGCAGGCAAGCGCGGCGCCGCTGATTTTTCACCTAGCAATGCACGCCGTAACAAGGTGCCGAACGCCAGCCCCGGCTCCGCCTTGCTGACGACATTGATCGTTGCATCGCTGAACAACCGCGCAATCAACCGTCGCCGCAGCGCTTCATCAAGCTCGGCAAACCTCAGACCCAGTTGATTGTCTCCGTGGTTGCGCATCACCTCGACATCCAGCCAACCCAGTTTGTCGACCCACATCTGCCCGCACAGCCCCGGCTTGATCGACGAGGCGAACGCGCACTCGAACGACGCGCCGCTGAGGGAGATATCCACCAGGCGCCCGGCGAGCACCTTGCCGCCAAACCGAAACCCCGTGGGCTTGTTGAACGGAAAACGCTCTTCACCGTGCAAGCGCGGGCGATCCACACAGGCGACCAGCGTTGCCAGGTTGTAGACCAGCGCGACCACCGTCCAGCACAGGTTGAACAGCATGTTGCCGTCGAACGAGGCGGCAGTGCTGATCGCGATATAGGCGCCAATCTGCGAGAACAGCGTCAAGGCAAAAAAGAACCCGAACAGCTTCCAGTGCACCATGGTTTTGGTGCGATCCAGGCCTTTGGCGGTCACTTTGAACGGCCGCCCGAACGGCCGGATCATCGCGCTGGCGATGGTGGCGGTCACGGCCAGGGAAGCAACGATCTGCGTGACCTCAGTGAAAATCGGCAAGGTGCGCCGGTCCGTGACCCAGGTGCCGTAGCCCCAGAATGCGATCAGCGCCGGCATGCCAAACGCGAGAAAGTCCATCGGTGTGGCGTAGAAACCGGCAATTCCGAAGTACCAGTACAGCACCGGCGACACCAGCATCATCAGGATGAAGGGCTTGGAAAACCAGTGCATCAGCCCATGGATGTAGTGCAGGCGGTCGTTGAGCGTATAACCGCTGCCGCGCAACGGTCCATCCTTGAGCAACGCCACCTGAATGGTGCCCAGGCACCAGCGCCCGCGCTGGTTGATGTACTCGGTCAGGCCTTCGGCCGACAAGCCGATCGACAGGCGCTCATTCAACCAGCGGGTGACGTAACCTTTCTGCAGCAGCCGGTAGGTGGTGTAGATGTCTTCGCAGACCGAGCCTGTAGGAAAACCACCCATCTCGTTGATCAAATCGCGCCGCACCACGAAGGACGTACCGACGCAAAATGCCGCATCCCAGCCATCCTTCGCCGGCTGAAACACGTCGAAGAACACCCTTTGCTCATCGACCCAGCACGCCGAAGTGCCCAGGTTGTGCTGGATCGGGTCGGGGTTGTAGTAGAACTGCGGAGTCTGCACCAGGCCGACTTTCGGGTCGTCGAACAAGCCCAGGGTGCGCAACAGGATCGGCTGCTGCGGCGCAAAATCGGCATCCAGCACCAGTATGTACGGCGCGTTGCTGCCGGCCGCCGACTGGCGCAAGCCATTGTTCAGGTTGCCGGCCTTGGCGTGGGCGTTATCAGGGCGGCGCGCGTACTGCACGCCGACCTCGGCACAGTAATCGCGCAGCCAGTCCCGGCGCGTGTCGTCGAGCACCCAGATGGTGAAATTCGGGTAGTCGATGGCCTGGGCGGCAATAATGGTTTTTTCCAGGATTTCCAGGCCTTCGTTGTACGTGGCGATGAAGATATCGACCGCTGGCGCACTCACGCCCTGGGCGCGCAAGCGTCGCTCGCCCGCGTCCGCAGCCTTGCTGTGATCCGAGCGACAGAGCATCACGACGATGGAAAACAGCGTGTAACCGATCGCCAGCATTTCGAAGAACAAAAAGGTGTAGGCCCAGACCGTGGCAAACCCGGAATGGCCGTCCGGCAAGGTGTCGCGAATCCGCCAGGCCGCGTAGTTGAGCAACAGCAACGCGGTCACGGCGCCGAATCCGGCGCGCGCAGCCCATTGGTCCCGATGAGTCAGGCAGGTGAACAGAATCACCAGCGCCAGGGTCCAGAAGTTGATTTGCATCAGTTGCAACGAGTCCAGTGCCTGCATGTCAGTCAGCCTCTAGCGAACCGGTAAAGGGATTGACGCCGGTGGCCGCAATCGCCGCCCACGCCGTGGCGCCCAGGTGAGGCAGGTGGTAATAGAAAAAATCGTTGGTCACCGAGTCCGGGCCTATGGCCAGCCCGGTACTGATGCGCGGTGCCGGGGTCGCGTATAGCCAGCCATTGCCGGCTTCCTGGGCCAGCAAAACACTCCACAGCGGCTTCGCTTTGTCACTCAGGCCGTTTAGCTGTGCGACCGCAGCGGCTTGCGCGGTGCCTTCGGTCCACAAACCATCGGGGTCGCGATTGAAGCCGTAGCCGTCACCGGACCGGTGCGCGCGATCGACAAAAGCGAACACCCGACGCCAATCCCCGGGCGGGTCGTGCAAGGCAATCAACGGCCAGATTTGCGCGTCCAGCCCGGAGCGCACGCGGTCCGAGGTCTGGCCATCCGCCCCGGTGCCGATCAGAAAGCGCCCTTCCGTGGCGTCCCACTGGCTGGCGACAAACTGCCGGGCGATCTGCGCCTGCCGCGCTGTGCCTTGATCCGGAGCCAGCGCATTGAGCGCCGCCCACGCAGCCGCCAGGTCGACGTTATGCTCGGTAGACTTCCAGTTCTGCTGGATCTGCTGATTGAAGTACCCGTAGTAGCCCCCACTAAAGCCCGCCGGTGCCTGGGCGTCGTAGGTCTTGTCCTGCGACCAGCGCAGGACTTTTCTTGCCGCGTCCAGGTAAGCGCCCTCGCCGCTTTGGCGAAAAGCCTCAAGCAACGCCAGCGCCGCCCAGGCCTGGTTACCGGTCGCGCTGCTGACTTGATAGGCGTCCTGGTTCCAGGCGTTGCGTTCGGTGCTCCAGTAGCCGGGCAGCTTCATCGGCGGCGCACCCACGGGGCCAGCAGCGTAGGCGTTGCGCAAACGGCCATCGTGATATTCGGGATCGTGGTTGGTTGCAAAGACCAGAGCATCGGCGATGCGTCGCGCCGACCCGGCCTTGCCACAGGCGAACAAGGCAATGCTCGCCAGGGCGTTGTCGTAAGTGAACGCCACCCCGCGCAACGCCAGGATCGGCGCCGGCTCACCATTCAGCGCCGGGTAACTGGCCACCAGCACCGGGCCCGCCGGCTGCGTGGCCACCGCGCGATCGAGCGCGGCGCAGGTCATTGTCGCCAGTTGTGGCCTGGCGGCCGCCGCCAATGAGGACGCGCCAGTGCCCATGAGTATCACGCTGACCACCCCGCGCAAGAGGCCGTTCATGGTCGCGACACCTCGGCACTGGCCCATAGCCCGGGGTTGCAGGTCATGGCGCGCTGGCTATCGGTGAGGTCGGCGGCAAAGGTGCCGACCACATACACCGAGTTCTGCTCGGCGTAGGGGAACGGCACGCTGTAGGAGTTGGCGCGAATGTCCGAAGCGCTGGATAACAACTGCACCACGCTGGCCTTGAGCGGCTCGGCAAGGCCGCGGATTTTCACGGTCAACACACTGTCACGATCGATCTTGCTGGCCATGCGCTCCGGGAACACCGCAATCACATAGCTCTGCCCGCAATCGGTGGCGCGCAGCAAGGTCGAACCGGCCTGCACCAGCGTGCCCTGGGGCGCCAGGAGTTCCTGGACAGTACCCGGCGAATAGGCCACGACATCGTACCCGGCCATCAGCTTGACCCGGTTCTGCTCGGCATCGATCAAACGGTTGAGGTTGTCGAGCTCCTGTTGATAGGTCGCCCGATTGCGCGCCTGATTTTCCAGGCTGAGCTTGAGCGTGGTCATCTGCGCCGTCAGGTCGAACATGCGCAGTTGATCCGGGTCGAGGTACACCTGCTTGTTGGCCGCACTGACGTCGCCGTCGTTGATCCGCAACTGCGAGCGCACCGACTCGGCCGCACCTTGCAAGGACGCCAGCTGCGCTTTCGACGAGGCCACCACCGCGCCACTCACCGCCCCCTGCACGAACAACTCCAGGTTGCGCTCGACCGTTTCCTGGGCGTCCATCAACCGCGCACTGGCGGCACTGTTTTCGGCCCGCAGCGCCCTTTGAGTAAAGAGTTGCCGGGTATGAAAAGCGGTCTGGTACTGCTGACTGGTTTTTTCCAGTGCCTCGTAATACTGCTGATCATGTTCGGCCTGGCTGGCCGAGGAAGATATCTGCTGTTCCAGGGTGAGCCGGCGCGTTTGCAGGGTCAGCAAGGTTTCCTGATTCGCCCGGGGATTTTCCACCACGGCGATTTTCTGGCCCTGGACAAAGGTCGCACCGGGTTTGACGTCCAACGCACTGACCACACCATCAATGGGCGTAGTGAGCAGGATCACCGGCGCATTCAAAATCGCCCGGGTGGCAGAGGCCGACACCAGGGGCATCAGCAGTGTCGACATCAGTAACCAGACGACAAAACCCAGGACTCCCAACCCCACCAGGCGCGGTAACAGCGACAACAACTTCGATCGTTCTTCCGCCATGTTCGACTCTCCCGATAGACCAACCGCGTAAAAGCCAGGCAATAACATGCCGTGACCGCAAAACACTTTCGGCAGGGTGAGCAATACGAAACAGGGCGCTGCACGGCAACTAAGCCGGAACAGTTTTAATTAGATTTATAGTGATGTGAGCAGGAATGAGATTCCTGTCTTTTTGGAGAGTTGTAACCGGACACAGAAGCAATATACCCGACGAAGCCCAAGGCAGAGCGGGCCGTCACAGGCGACACTAGTTTCAGTAAGTGACAGTGTCAAGTATTTGGACGGAACAATTAAATGGCGCCAATTCGCCAACGTATTTTAAGTTGGATCCATTAAACCCACCCGCACCTCAAATAATCGGCAACTGCTTATTTTTGCTGGAAGTTTATGCCTGTAACTTTCGAGACAACAACATGGACAACGCTTAACTCCCGGGAAAAAAGTCTAAAAAGTTATAAGCAAGATACAAATAAAAACGCCCCGACCAAGGGTCGGGGCGTTTTTAGTTACTTGTGAAGCTTAGCGCGGGAATGCTGGCGGGTTAACACCGGCCATGTCTTCCATCACGCGAACCACCTGGCAGCTGTAACCGAATTCGTTGTCGTACCAAACGTACAGTACAACACGGTTATCCTGGGTGATGGTCGCTTCAGCGTCCACTACGCCTGCGTGGCGCGAGCCAACGAAGTCGGTGGAAACCACTTCCTGCGAGTTGACGTAGTCGATTTGCTTATGCAGATCCGAGTGCATGGCCATCTGGCGCAGGTACTCGTTGATCTCTTCGCGGGTGGTGGCTTTCTCAAGGTTCAGGTTGAGAATGGCCATCGACACGTTAGGCGTCGGAACGCGGATCGCGTTACCGGTCAGCTTGCCGGCCAGCTCAGGTAGGGCCTTGGCAGCAGCGGTAGCGGCACCGGTCTCGGTGATGACCATGTTCAGCGCAGCACTACGGCCACGGCGATCGCCTTTGTGGAAGTTGTCGATCAGGTTCTGGTCGTTGGTGTACGAGTGAACGGTTTCAACGTGACCATTAACGATGCCGAACTTGTCGTTCACAGCCTTGAGCACCGGCACGATGGCGTTGGTTGTGCACGAAGCGGCAGAAACGATCTTGTCGTCAGCGGTGATATCGCCGTGGTTGATGCCGTGCACGATGTTCTTCAGCTTGCCTTTGCCAGGCGCGGTCAGAACAACGCGGTCGACACCCGGGCACGCCAGGTGCTGGCCCAGGCCATCGGCGTCACGCCATACACCGGTGTTGTCCACCAGCAGCGCGTCTTTGATGCCGTACTGGGTGTAATCCACCTCAGTCGGGTTTTTCGCGTAGATAACCTGGATCAGGTTGCCGTTGGCGGTAATGGTGTTGTTGGCTTCATCAATGGTGATGGTGCCATCGAACGGACCATGAACCGAGTCACGACGCAGCAGGCTTGCGCGCTTGACCAGGTCGTTCTCGGCGCCCTTGCGGACCACGATGGCGCGCAGGCGCAGGCCGTCGCCACCACCGGTTTTCTCGATCAGGATGCGCGCCAGCAGGCGGCCGATACGACCGAAACCGTACAGGACTACGTCGGTGCCCTTGCGAGCCGCGGCGTTCTGCTGACCAACGACGTCAGCCAGTTCTTCACGGACGAACTGCTCGGCAGTGCGGCCATTGCCTTCGGTCTTGAACTTGACCGCAAGCTTGCCCAGGTCTACCGAAGCGGCGCCGAGCTTGAGCTCGCTCATCGCCTTGAGCAGAGGGAATGTTTCGTGGACGGACAATTCGCTGTCATCGGACTGGCGATGACGAGCAAAGCGGTGGGCTTTGAGAATCGCAATGACTGAACGATTGATCAGGCTGCGGCCATAGATCGAGCTCACCACGTTGTTATTGCGGTAGAGCTGACCGATAAGCGGAATCATCGCTTCTGCGAGTGCTTCACGGTCGATCCATTCACCAAGACACTGGTCGGGCTTCTGAGTCACGGGAACCTTCCACATGTAGGGGCAGAAAAAAGGGGCTACATTATGCCGCCGAGTGCCTCTCGTAGCAATGCGCGCTTGTCGTACCATCCGTAACAAAATTCCGTCAGAAAAAAATACGCCACGCTGCAGCCCAGTAAACACGGGGCTTCCAGCGCTGTCATTTTTTTGCAGACAGCGCTGCCTTGTCCGTAACCATCCGTAACACTGGTCCGTTTTGCCACTACATATTCGGTAATTTTCCCTAAAAAAACCGCCGATTTTGTCTTTACCACTACATTTCGCCAAACCTGCGTAATAGACACAGTCTGCCACTGACAGGCGGCACCCGGGCCCGCTACAATTACCGACTTTGTCGCAACGCTTGGAGCTCAACCTTCCGTGCCCGTTCTGCGTCTACCGCTTCTCCCTGCCGCGGCAGGTAAACAGCACTGGGGCAACCTGCCCGGTGCCGCCCTGAGCCTGGCCATTGCCGAGGCCGCCAGCGCTGCCAAGCGCTTTACCCTGCTGCTCACTGCCGACAGCCAAAGTGCCGAGCGGCTGGAACAGGAGCTGGGTTTCTTCGCCCCGGATTTGCCCGTACTGCATTTCCCGGACTGGGAAACCTTGCCGTACGACCTGTTTTCGCCGCACCAGGACATCATCTCCCAGCGCATCGCTGCCTTGTACCGGCTGCCAGAGCTGAGTCATGGCGTGCTGGTGGTACCGATCACGACCGCCCTGCACCGCCTGGCGCCGACCAAGTTCCTGCTCGGCAGCAGCCTGGTGCTGGACGTCGGCCAGAAGCTCGACGTCGAGCAGATGCGCACCCGGCTCGAGGCCAGTGGCTATCGCTACGTCGATACCGTGTACGAGCATGGCGAATTCACCGTGCGCGGCTCGCTGATCGACCTGTTCCCGATGGGCAGCAAGCTGCCTTTCCGTATCGATCTGTTCGATGACGAAATCGAGACCTTGCGCACCTTCGACCCGGAGAACCAGCGCTCCATCGACAAGGTCGACACCGTGCGCCTGCTGCCTGCGCGGGAGTTCCCGCTGCAAAAAGATGCGGTCACGCGCTTCAAGGCACGCTTTCGCGAACGCTTCGACGTCGACTTCCGGCGCTGCCCGATCTTCCAGGACTTGAGCAGCGGGATCACCCCGGCCGGCATCGAGTACTACCTGCCGCTGTTTTTCGATGAAACCTCGACCCTGTTCGACTACCTGCCCCAGGACACCCAGGTGTTCTCCCTGCCAGGCATTGAACAGGCGGCGGAAAACTTCTGGAACGACGTGCGCAACCGCTATGAAGAACGCCGCGTCGATCCGGCCCGGCCTCTATTGCCACCAGCGGAGCTGTTCCTGCCGGTGGAAGACTGCTTCGCCCGCCTGAAAAACTGGCCGCGCGTGGTGGCCAGCCAACAGGATGTCGAAACCGGCGCTGGGCGCGAGCGCTTCCCGGCCCGCGAACTGCCCAACCTGGCCATCGAAGCCAAGGCCACCCAGCCACTGGCGGCGCTGGCCGGCTTCCTCGACGAGTTTCCCGGGCGCGTGCTGTTTACCGCCGAGTCCGCAGGCCGTCGCGAAGTGCTGCTGGAACTGCTCGAACGCCTGAAGCTGCGACCGAAAACCGTCGACAGCTGGCCAGACTTTGTGGCGGGCAAAGAGCGCCTGGCGATCACCATCGCGCCGCTGGACGAAGGCCTGGTGCTCGATGACCCAGCCCTGGCACTGGTGGCGGAAAGTCCGCTGTTCGGTCAGCGCGTGATGCAGCGCCGCCGTCGGGAGAAACGCGCCGACGCGAACAACGACGCCGTCATCAAGAACCTCACCGAGCTGCGCGAAGGCGCGCCGGTGGTGCACATCGATCACGGTGTGGGACGCTATCTGGGGCTGGCGACCCTGGAAATCGACGACCAGGCCGCTGAGTTCCTGACCCTGCAATACGCCGAAGGCGCCAAGCTCTACGTGCCCGTGGCCAACCTGCACCTGATTGCCCGTTACACCGGCAGCGACGACGCCCTGGCGCCGCTGCACCGCCTCGGCTCCGAGACCTGGCAGAAAGCCAAGCGCAAGGCCGCCGAGCAGGTGCGCGATGTGGCCGCCGAACTGCTCGACATCTATGCCCGTCGAGCTGCACGGGAAGGCTATGCCTTCGAAGACCCGAAAGCCGACTACGCCACCTTCAGCGCCGGCTTCCCGTTCGAGGAAACCCCGGACCAGCAAACCACCATCGACGCCGTGCGCGCCGACATGCTCGCACCCAAGCCGATGGACCGCCTGGTGTGCGGCGATGTGGGTTTCGGCAAGACCGAAGTGGCCATGCGCGCCGCCTTCATCGCGGTGCATGGCGGGCGTCAGGTGGCCATCCTGGTGCCGACCACCCTGCTCGCCCAGCAGCACTACAACAGCTTCCGCGACCGCTTCGCCGACTGGCCCGTGAGCGTGGAAGTGATGAGCCGCTTCAAGTCGCCCAAGGAAGTGAATGCGGCCATCGCCGACCTCGCCGAAGGCAAGATCGACATCGTCATCGGCACCCACAAGCTGCTGTCCGACGACGTCAAGATCAAGAACCTGGGGCTGGTGATCATCGACGAAGAACACCGCTTTGGCGTACGCCAGAAGGAACAACTCAAGGCGCTGCGCAGCGAAGTCGACATCCTGACCCTGACCGCCACGCCGATTCCGCGCACGCTGAACATGGCGGTGTCGGGCATGCGCGACCTGTCGATCATCGCCACGCCGCCGGCCCGTCGCCTGTCCGTGCGCACGTTCGTCATGGAGCAGAACAAGAGCACGGTCAAGGAGGCCCTGCTGCGTGAGTTGCTGCGCGGCGGCCAGGTTTACTACCTGCACAACGACGTGAAGACCATCGAGAAATGTGCCGCCGACCTCGCCGAACTGGTGCCGGAAGCACGCATCGGCATCGGCCACGGGCAGATGCGCGAGCGCGAACTCGAACAGGTGATGAGCGACTTCTATCACAAGCGCTTCAACGTGCTGATCGCCTCGACCATCATCGAGACCGGCATCGACGTGCCGAGCGCCAACACCATCATCATCGAGCGCGCCGACAAGTTCGGCCTGGCACAGCTGCACCAGCTGCGCGGCCGCGTTGGACGCAGTCACCACCAGGCCTACGCCTACCTGCTCACGCCACCGCGCCAGCAGATTACCGCCGATGCGGAAAAGCGCCTGGAAGCGATCGCCAATACCCAGGACCTTGGCGCGGGCTTTGTGCTCGCCACCAACGACCTGGAAATCCGCGGCGCCGGCGAGCTGCTGGGCGACGGTCAGAGCGGGCAGATCCAGGCCGTGGGTTTCACCCTGTACATGGAGATGCTCGAACGCGCGGTGAAGTCGATCCGCAAGGGCGAACAACCGAACCTCGACCAACCCCTGGGTGGCGGTCCTGAAGTCAATCTGCGGGTACCGGCGCTGATCCCTGAAGATTATCTGCCGGACGTGCACGCCCGACTGATCCTCTACAAGCGCATCGCTTCAGCCACCGACGAAGACGGCCTCAAGGATCTGCAGGTGGAGATGATCGACCGCTTTGGCCTGCTGCCGGAACCCACCAAGAACCTGATGCGCATCACGGCCCTGAAACTGCAGGCCGAACTGCTCGGCATCAAGAAAGTCGACGGCGGGCCGCAAGGGGGTCGTATCGAGTTCGCGGCGCAAACACCGGTCGACCCGCTGACGCTGATCAAGCTGATCCAGGGACAACCCAAACGCTACAAATTCGAAGGTGCCACGGTGTTCAAATTCATGGTGCCGATGGAGCGCGCAGAAGAGCGCTTTAATACTGTAGAGGCGCTGCTTGAGCGCCTCATCCCGAAAACTGCTTGAAGGACGCCGCATGCGCCTGTTTTGCTCACTGACCTTGCTGATGACCCTGGTCGCCCCCTCGGTGTTTGCCGACGATATGTATCAAGTTGAAATGGTGCTGGTGCGGCAAAACGCGGTGCCTGCCATCGTCAGCCGTGCCGCACCGGAAGACTGGGCAGCCGGCGCGCAACGCGTGAGCCCGCAAAGCCTGCGCACGCCAAGCCTGACTCGAGAGGTGGAAAAACTCACGGCCAGCAATGAATACACAGTGCTGCTGCACAAGGCCTGGCAACAGACCCTGGGCGAACAAGCCAGCAAGTTCGCGATCAGCGACGGCGCGGAACAGTTCGGCCAGTTCCCGATCGAGGGCACCCTGAGCCTGAAACTGGGGCGCTTCACCGACGTCGACGCCGACTTCTGGGTCAACCAGATCGACGCCAATGGCATGGTCACCTCCAGCGAGCGACTCAAGCAGGAAAGCCACACCAAGAACGGCCAGCTGAATTTCCTCGACAACGGCCACCTCGGCCTGCTGATCAAAATCACTTCGTTGACCGCCCCCGCACCTCGGCCAGTCCCCGATGAAATTCCGGACTGATTGAAGTCCTTATGTCCACGACCCTGAGCAAACCCCTGGCACCGTCCTGGGTCAGCCGATTCAAGGAACAGAGCCTGGAGCGTGGCCGGCGCTACGCCCTGGAGAACCGCGTCAGGATCGTCGAAGTGGGCGACGCCACGATCGTTGCCGCGTGCGAAGGCTCTGGTGGCAACGTCTACCGCCAGACCATTCGCCTGCGCGAGTCGGCCAAGTCCACCCTGCTGATGGTCGATGCCACCTGCAGTTGCCCGGTGCGCAACAACTGCAAGCATTGCGCTGCGGTGCTGCTGCAGGTGCAGGAAACCCTCGACTATCCAGCGGCCGCCAAAGACGCAGAACTGCTGGAAAAACTCTCGGCCGTACTGGAAAACCGCAACCCCAAAAGCGTGCCTCAGGTGCTGGTGGAGAATGTCCAGCCGGTGCCGCGCCTGTGGCTGGCGAGTATCGAATTCAGTGCATTCGAGCCGCGCAACGGCAAGATGCAGCGCTACATCCAGCATCGCGCCGCGCTGTCGTTCAGCTATCTGGACGAATACGTCAGCGGGCAAAAAAACGCCGACATTCTCATCCGCCAGGAGACCCAGACCCTGCGGATCAAGCGTCAACCGGAAGTGGAACAGTCCTACCGGGAGCACCTGCGAATCCTCGGCTTCAAGATCGCCACCCGCCAAAGCAAGGCCCTGCCGGAAAGCGCGGGCGAGCTGTTCGAAATGGTCAACGACAGCGCCTGGCTGACCTTCACCCTCAATGAACTGCCCAAGCTTCGCACCCAGGGTTGGGAGTTGCAGATCGACGAGGAATTCGGCTTCGACCTGACGGCCGTGGACGACTGGTACGCCACCGTCGAACAGGCACCGGAACGCGACTGGTTCGACCTGGAGCTGGGCATCATCGTCAATGGCGAGCGCCTGAGCCTGCTGCCGATCCTGTTGAACCTGATGCGCTCGCACACCGAAATCCTCAACCCGGAACGCCTGGCACGGCGTCGGGACGACGAGCTGATCCTGGTCAACATTCCCAATCGGCCCAACTCCGAGTACGGCCCGCTGCAAGTCGCCCTGCCCCTGGGTCGGTTGAAGCCGGTGCTGGCGACCCTGGGCGAGTTCTACCTGCAGGAGCCCGGCGAAACCACGCTGCGCCTGAGCAAGGCCGATGCCACACGTCTCAACCCGCTGGAAGACATGCCACTGCTCTGGGAAGGCGGCGAGCAGATCCGCACGTTTGCCCAGCGCCTGCGCGACATCAAGGACTTTACTGCGACCGCGCCCGACGGCCTCAACGCCACCCTGCGCCCGTATCAGCTGGAAGGCTTGAGCTGGATGCAGTCGCTGCGCCAGCTGGAAGTAGGCGGCATTCTCGCCGATGACATGGGCCTGGGGAAAACCCTGCAGACCCTGGCACACGTGCTCAGCGAGAAGAACGCCGGGCGCCTCGATCGCCCGTGCATGGTGGTGATGCCCACCAGCCTCATCCCCAACTGGCTCGACGAAGCGGCGCACTTCACCCCGCAGCTCAAGGTGCTGGCGCTGTACGGTGCCAGCCGAAAAAAACATTTCGCCCACCTTGGCGACTACGACCTGATCCTGACCACCTATGCACTGCTGCCCAAAGACCTCGAGCACCTGGCGGCGCAACCTTTGCACGTGCTGGTGCTGGATGAGGCGCAGTACATCAAGAACCCCAACAGCAAAGCCGCCCAGGCGGCCCGCGAACTGAACGCGCGCCAGCGCCTGTGCCTGAGTGGCACGCCATTGGAGAATCACCTGGGGGAGTTGTGGTCGCTGTTTCACTTCCTGCTGCCCGGCTGGCTGGGCGACGTGAAGAGCTTCAATCGCGATTACCGCGTGCCCATTGAAAAGCGCGCCAGCGAAGTCCGGCTGCAGCACCTGAACGGGCGGATCAAACCCTTTCTGCTGCGCCGCACCAAGGAGCAGGTGGCGACAGAATTACCGCCGAAAACCGAAATCATTCACTGGGTCGAGCTCAACGAAGCCCAGCGCGACGTGTACGAAACCATGCGCCTGGCCATGGACAAGAAAGTACGCGACGAGATCACCCGCAAAGGCGTGGCCCGCAGCCAGATCATCATTCTCGAAGCGCTGCTGAAGCTGCGTCAGGTGTGTTGCGACTTGCGCCTGGTCAGCGATGCCGCCCCGCCGACGCGCGGCAGCACCTCGGGCAAACTCGACAGCCTGATGGAAATGCTGGAGGAACTGTTCGAAGAGGGCCGGCGGATTCTGTTGTTCTCGCAGTTCACTTCGATGCTGGCATTGATCGAGGTCGAGCTGAAGAAGCGCGGCGTGGAATATGCCTTGCTCACGGGCCAGACCCGCGACCGCCGCGCGCCGGTGAAAGACTTTCAGAGCGGCAAGCGGCAGATCTTTCTGATCAGCTTGAAGGCCGGCGGCGTGGGCCTGAACCTGACCGAAGCGGACACGGTGATTCACTATGACCCGTGGTGGAACCCGGCGACGGAAAACCAGGCGACTGACAGGGCCTACCGCATCGGCCAGGAAAAACCGGTGTTCGTCTACAAGATGATTGCCCGGGGCACGGTGGAGGAGAAAATCCAGCACCTGCAAAAGGAAAAATCCGACCTGGCGGCGGGCGTGCTGGATGGGCGCAGTGCCGGGGACTGGAAGTTGCAGAGTGATGATATCGAGGCGCTGTTTGCGCCGCTGCCGGACAAACTGGAGAAGCGCTGAGCACAGTGGTGCCTGTCAGGCCGTCATCGCGGGCAAGCCCGCTCCCACAGAGATTGTTGTTGGCCCGGCAATGCGGGGCTCCCACAAGAAGTATGTGCAAGCCCCACCACTGTGGAGCTACCACACATTTCCTGTGGGAGCGGGCTTGCCCGCGATGGGCTCACCCCGCCCCCAAAACTGATTAGCCCTTAAGCACCCGCGCCAGAGTCGATTTCACCTTCCCCATCCCGTCATGCAAAGCCTGCTCGATCTCGGCCATGGTGATGATCGCCGTCGACTTGCCCGCCGCCGGGTTCACCACCAGCGCCAGGCAGGCGTAATCCAGCTCCAGCTCCCGCGCCAGCGCCGCTTCAGGCATGCCGGTCATGCCGACGATGTCGCAGCCATCACGCTCCAGCCGGGTAATTTCGGCAACCGTTTCCAGGCGCGGTCCCTGGGTGCAGGCATACACGCCCTGGCTGCTGTACTCGACACCCTCTGCCGCCAGCGCTGCGATCAATTGCTGGCGCAACGGCTCGCTGTAGGGGTAGCTGAAATCAATGTGGGTCACCTGTTCCAGGTCATCGGCAAAGAACGTGTGCTGACGCCCGCTGGTGTAGTCGATCAGTTGGTGCGGCACACAGAAATGCCCGGTGCCCATCGCGCTGTGGATACCGCCGACGGCATTGACCGCCAGGATCGCCTCGGCGCCGGCCTGCTTCAGGGCCCAGAGGTTGGCGCGGTAATTCACCTGATGCGGCGGGAAACGGTGTGGATGGCCGTGACGGGCGAGGAACAGCACTTCCTTGCCGGCGTATTCGCCAATCTGCACCTCGGCCGACGGCGCGCCGTAAGGCGTGTCCACGGCCAGGGACTGACGAATGTTCAGGCCTTCGAGCTGGGTCAGGCCGGTGCCACCGATGATCGCGTAAACCGTCATAACGTTGAATCCTTATTCAATCAGTTGAGCTTCTTTGAGCGCGCCGATGGCCGCCAGCCAGCGCGGCTGCTGACGGTATTCGGTACCGACGAAGGCTTGCCCACGCATCCGCGCAATGCGCTGCGAAGGGGTGACTTTCAAACGCTGCGCCGCCGACAGGGCAAGCTCTGCCGCTGCGCGGTCGTTGCACACCAGGCCCATGTCGCAACCGGCCGTCAGCGCCGCTTCGATCCGGCTGGCCGCATCGCCGACCACATGGGCACCGGCCATGGACAGGTCATCACTGAAGATCACACCGTCAAATTGCAGCTCGCCGCGCAGGATGTCCTGCAACCAGCGGCGGGAGAAGCCGGCCGGCTGGGCGTCTACTTGCGGGTAAATGACATGGGCCGGCATCACTGCCGCCAGCTGCTTGCTCAACCGGGCAAACGGCACCAGGTCGTTGGCGCGGATTTCGTCAAGGCTGCGCTCATCGTTGGGGATGGCCACATGGGAATCTGCTTCGGCCCAGCCATGCCCGGGGAAGTGCTTGCCGGTGGCAGCCATGCCGGCACTGTTCATGCCGCGAATGAACGCGCCGGCGAGCAAGGCGGCGCGTTGCGGATCACCTTCGAACGAACGGGTGCCGACGACGGCGCTGCGCTGGTAATCGAGGTCCAGCACCGGGGCGAAACTCAGGTCCAGACCCACAGCCAGCACTTCAGTGGCCATGATCCAGCCACATTGCTCCGCCAGGTATTCGGCATTCGGGTTATCGGCAATGGCGCGCATGGCCGGTAGGCGCACGAAGCCCTGGCGCAGCCGTTGCACCCGCCCGCCTTCCTGGTCGACTGCCAGCAACAGGTCGGGACGCACCGCGCGAATCGCCGCGCTCAATTCACGCACCTGGCGTGGGTGTTCGATGTTGCGGGCGAAAATGATCAGCCCGCCCACTTCCGGTTGACGCAGCAACTGGCGATCTTCAGCCGTCAGCCAGGTACCGGCGACGTCCACCATCAACGAGCCTTGCAGGCCAGCAGTCATAGAGATTCCTTGATAACGAAAAACCCGGCGCGTGCAAATTCGCCAACCTGGGCGAGGCCAGGCAGGTCGACGAGTGCAATGGGGAGCGGGTTCAGAACGAGAGTCGGCATGGGCGGCTAGCTTAGCGGATGTCAGCTGCCGCGCCCACCCGTACGCGGTTAAACCTTGGCGGCAACCTGTGTCGATTTACTGCGTGGACGCAACTGCGCGGTGGCCATGGCGGAGTCTGTCACGCCGGTTTCGGCGCGCATGCCGGCGGCCAGGAAAGGCACCATCAGGCGCATGACCTGCTCGATCGACGTGTTGACGCCGAAATCGGTCTCGGCAATCGCCCGCAGCGCCTTGATCCCCGACATGCTGAACGCAGCGGCACCGAGCATGAAGTGCACGCGCCAGAACAACTCGATCGGCGGAATACGCGGGGCAGCCTCGTTGACCAGCATCATGTAGCGGCGAAACACCTTGCCGTACATGTCTTCCAGGTAACGACGCAAATGGCCCTGGCTCTGGCTGAACGCCAAACCCAGCAGGCGCATGAAAATGGACAGGTCGTTACCGCTGCGCGGCTGCACGACCAGGGCCTGCTCGACCAGGATCTCCAGCAGCTCTTCCAGCGTCGGCTTGTTTTCCGGCTTGGCCTGGCGACGTTCCAGCTCTTTATCGAGGCTCAGGCAGAACGGCCCGAGGAAGCGCGAGAACACGGCCTGGATCAGGGCTTTCTTCGAGCCGAAGTGATAGTTCACCGCCGCCAGGTTGACCCCGGCCTTGCTGGTGATCAGGCGCAACGAGGTTTCGGCGAAACCTTTTTCCGCGAACAATTGCTCGGCAGCATCGAGAATGCGTTCAACGGTTTCCGACTGGGCCATGGCTACTCCGCCTGACAAACACTTGTTTGAAACATACGTTTCAGACCCTGTCTTGTCAAGCCTGGCGGTTCGTTTTGGGAATGGTCGGTCAGCTATTTAACCATACAACTGCAAAGCTTCAATCAGGGCCCGGATCGACCGTCCAGCGGCGGGTAAAAAAACGGGCATTGCCAAGACCGTTCCACTGTATATAATCCCAGTCACTGTATAAAAAGACAGAGCGATCAATATGCTAAAGCTGACGCCACGCCAAGCAGAGATTCTGGCCTTCATCAAACGCTGCCTCGAAGACAACGGCTACCCGCCGACCCGTGCGGAAATCGCCCAGGAACTGGGCTTCAAATCGCCGAACGCGGCGGAAGAACACCTCAAGGCCCTGGCCCGCAAAGGTGCAATCGAAATGACCCCGGGCGCGTCCCGCGGCATCCGTATTCCAGGCTTCGAAGCCAAGGCCGCCGACGATTCCACCCTGCCAATCATTGGCCGCGTGGCTGCCGGTGCGCCCATCCTGGCCCAGCAGCACATCGAGGAATCCTGCAACATCAACCCGACCTTCTTTCATCCACGCGCCGACTACCTGCTGCGTGTCCATGGCATGAGCATGAAGGACGTCGGCATTTTCGACGGCGACCTGCTGGCGGTTCATACCACTCGCGAAGCCCGTAATGGCCAGATCGTGGTTGCGCGGATCGGCGATGAAGTGACCGTCAAACGCTTCAAGCGCGATGGCAGCAAAGTCTGGTTGCTGGCTGAAAACCCTGAGTTCGCCCCTATCGAAGTCAACCTGAAAGATCAGGAACTGGTGATCGAAGGCTTGAGTGTCGGCGTCATTCGCCGCTAAAGGAGGCTTTATGCAATTCCCGCACACATCACAGCAAGCCCAACTGCCGTTGTTCGAGGCGTTCATGGTGCAGCCGTTGGCGCCCATCCTCAAAGACGTGGTCGAATCGCCGTGGAGCGCCGAACCGGAAGTCTTCAGCGAACTGTCACTGCGTGGTGCAGCCGGGAATTGCCTCAACCTTCTCGCCCCGATCCTCAGGGAACTGAGCCAGGACCAGGACGCCCGCTGGCTCACCCTGATCGCCCCGCCCGCCAGCCTGACCCAGGCCTGGTTGCGGGACGCCGGCCTCAACCGCGAGCGCATCCTGCTGCTGCAACCACGGGGCACCCAGAGCGCTCAGCAGCTGACGTGCGAAGCACTTCGACTGGGCCGCAGCCACACGGTTGTGAGCTGGCTCAATCCGCTGGGTTCAACCCAACGGCAACAGTTGATCAGCGCCGCCCGGATCGGGGACGCACAAAGCCTGAATATTCGACTGGGCTAAGCGAACCTGCTGCGCGCAAGGATCATGCGCGGGGCTTCTCAAAGGACAGAGAAGCCGAACCGTAGCGGTGTCTGCAGAAACCGACGGGCGGGGATCAATGAAGAACCCGCGACCCCTCTTCCTGCTCTAATTCGCCTTCAACCATGCGACCGGCCATCTGCACGCCGACGCTCAACATCGCCTTGGCGACTTCCACGTGCTGGCCTTGCAGGAACGCTTTGGCATCTTCGGAAAAATCCAAAGTCACCAGAGAACCCTCGTCCTCAGCCCTGCGCAGCTCGATACGGCCGTCAGGCAACTCGACAATTTCCAGAAACGACGTTGGCATATAAGTCTGTTCTCCACGAAAGGCGGGGATTATATAGGCATCGGCCATGCTTCGCTCGGGATCTTGACCAGCAGCGCCATTGGCAGCACCGCTGAATCCCCAGCCATCAGCACTCGTTCAAGCCTTCACGAAAACGAATGGCCAAGCCTTTGAGGTTCTGCCGCCAGCTCTCCAGCTCTTCGCGGCTGAGCTCCCGAGGCGCCTGCTCTTCGTCCAGGTTGATCGCCTGGATCAGCGGCTGGGTCACGTCACCCTTGGGCTTGTGCGGAGCACGCGGTGGCTGGAACAGCGCCGAGTACGCGGCCAGCAACTTCGCCAGCCAGGTTTCCGGGTTTTGCGCCAGCTCGACCATCTCGGCCATTTCCGGAATAGCGATGGCTTCGAGCACTTCGCGCGTCAGCAGCATCTCTGCGCGCGGGGCGTTGGCCTGCGGCAGACGGTAGAAGCCGGCGATCTCATGGCACAGGCCCAGCAGCGCGCCGTACAGATGAAACAGCGCCGATTCACGCCCCGCCTGGATCAACGCGAGGGAGTTCATCGCCCGCCCCTCTTCGGCTTTGCCCAGCGCTTCAAGCGAAAGGCCGGCGAAATAAATCTTCTGGTTGGTGCGGGTATAGAGTTCGTGGGCCATGACGGCAGCCTCCACAACGAAATAATTGCTTCATGCAGGTCGGACAGTGTCGTGGATACACCTGGCCTGCGGCAAGTAAATCAAAATCAAAAGATCGTCCGAAGGCTGCGATCTTGCCTGCAAAAAAAACCGCATGACGCCCCTCGGGTTTCATGCGGTTTTTTATATCAGCGCCGAATCAAGCCTTGGCTTTCGCCGGGCGCTTGTCTTCTACCGTCCACTTGCCACCGTCGTAGTAAGCCTTCCAGCCAGTCGGCTTGCCGTCGACTTCTGTCTGCACGTACTGCTCCTTGGTCTTGCGGCTGTAACGAATCACTGCCGGCAAGCCATCCGGGTCCTTCTTCGGTGCTTCGCAGAGGAAGTGGTACTTCGGATCGATCTCGTCCTTGTGCGGAATGATCTCCATCACCAGGGGCGCACGAGTCTCACGGTTTTTCGGGAACTGGCTGGCGGCCAGGAACAACCCGGAAGCACCGTCGCGCAGGATGTAGGTGTCGTTGACCTTCTCGCACTTGAGCTCAGGCATCTTCACCGGGTCCATCTTCGGCGGCGCCGCATCACCGCTTTTGAGCAGCTTGCGGGTGTTCTTGCAGGTCGCGTTGGTGCAGCCGAAGAACTTGCCGAAACGGCCGGTCTTGAGTTGCATCTCGCTGCCGCACTTGTCGCATTCCAGGCTCGGACCTTCGTAGCCCTTGATGCGATAACTGCCTTCTTCGATCTCGTAGCCGTCGCAGTCCGGGTTATTACCGCAGATGTGCAACTTGCGCTTCTCGTCCAGCAGGTAGGCGTCCATCGCCGTGCTGCAGATCGGGCAGCGATGCTTGCCGCGCAGCACCAGGGATTCGGACTCGCCCTCGTCGTCTGCGGCAATTTCATCGCCCGGCACCAGGTTGACGGTGGCCTTGCAGCGTTCTTTCGGTGGCAGGCTGTAGCCGGAGCAACCGAGGAACACGCCGGTCGATGCCGTACGAATCTGCATCGGACGACCGCACACCACGCACGGGATGTCCGTCATCACCGGCTGGTTGGCGCGCATGCCACCTTCAGCGCTTTCAGCTACTTCGAGTTTCTTCTTGAAGTCGCCGTAGAACTCGTCCAGCACGCTTTTCCAGTCGCGCTCGCTCTTGGCCACGTCATCGAGGTTCTCTTCCATGCCGGCCGTGAAGCCGTAGTCCATCAGGTTCGGGAAGCTCTCGGACAGGCGCTCGGTGACGATGTCGCCCATTTTTTCCGAATAGAACCGGCGGTTGTGCAGTGCAACGTAGCCGCGGTCCTGGATGGTCGAAATGATCGCGGCGTAAGTCGAAGGACGACCGATGCCGCGTTTTTCCATTTCCTTGACCAGGCTCGCTTCCGAGTAACGCGCAGGCGGCTTGGTGAAGTGCTGGGTCGGATCAAGCTTGATCAGCTTCATCGAGTCGCCCTGGGCCATGTCCGGCAGTACATCGTCATCGCCAGGCTTGACGATCTGCGGCATGACGCGGGTGTAACCGTCGAACTTGAGGATACGGCCCTTGGCGCGCAACTCGAAATCACCCGCACCCACGGTAACGGTGGTCGACAGGTATTGCGCCGGCAGCATCTGGCACGCCAGGAACTGGCGCCAGATCAGCTCGTAGAGGCGCTCTGCATCACGCTCCATGCCCGACAGCTTGCTTGGCTCGGTATTGGCGTCAGAAGGACGAATCGCTTCGTGAGCCTCCTGTGCGCCTTCCTTGCTGCTGTAGACGTTCGGGTTTTCCGGCAGGTACTTCTTGCCGAACTCGGTCTCGATGTAGCTGCGCGCCATGGTCACGGCATCAGCCGAGAGGTTGGTGGAGTCGGTACGCATATACGTGATGTAGCCGGCTTCATACAGACGCTGGGCCATCATCATGGTTTTCTTCACGCCGAAGCCCAGGCGGTTACTCGCGGCCTGCTGCAGGGTGGACGTGATGAAGGGCGCAGACGGCTTGCTGCTGGTCGGCTTGTCTTCACGCTTGACGATGCTGTAGCTGGAAGCCTTGAGCTTCTCCAGCGCGGCCATGGCCTGGGTTTCGTTAAGCGGCTTGAAGGCCTCGCCTTTCTCGCGGGCAACGTCAAAGCGCACGGTGGCGCCCTTGGCGGTGCCGAGGTCGGCGTGGATTTCCCAGTATTCTTCAGGGTTGAACGCACGAATTTCGCGCTCGCGATCCACCACCAGCTTCACGGCAACCGATTGCACGCGACCGGCAGACAGGCCACGGGCGATCTTGGCCCACAGCAGCGGCGACACCATGTAACCCACCACGCGGTCGAGGAAGCGACGCGCCTGCTGGGCATTGACGCGGTCGATGTCCAGCTCGCCGGGCTTGGAGAAGGCTTCCTGAATCGCCTTCTTGGTGATTTCGTTGAACACCACGCGCTTGTAGCGGCTGTCGTCGCCACCGATGGCTTCGCGCAGGTGCCAGGCAATGGCTTCCCCCTCTCTATCCAAGTCGGTTGCGAGATAGATGGTGTCAGCATCCTTGGCGAGCCGGCGCAGCTCTTCGATGACCTTTTCCTTGCCCGGGAGGATCTCGTACTTGGCTTTCCAGCCGTTATCGGGATCGACGCCCATGCGGGAGACCAGTTGCTTGCGCGACTTCTCTTTCGGCGTGAGCACCGGGCCTTCGCCCGCAGCGGCCTTGCCGCGCTTGGCGGCAGGCTCTTTGCTGGCGCTAGCCGAACCGCTGGTGGGCAGGTCTCGGATATGGCCGATACTCGACTTCACCACGTATTGGTTACCCAGATACTTGTTGATGGTCTTGGCCTTAGCCGGGGATTCCACAATGACCAGCGATTTGCCCATGGATCAGAAAATTCCTGAATTCTAGAAGTGAAAGGCGGTTGGCGCCTGACGCGGCACCGCTATATATAGTGGCTACAAGATGAGGTCAAGCGCAGGGTTCTGCGCGCACTCCGCTTATACCTTCGAAAAAACACTCGGTTCGGCCTGCACCAAAGCAAAGCGTGGCACCTGTTCGCCGTCAACCTCGACCGACTCCAGGAACATGCTCAAGGGACGCACCCAAAAGCCGTAATCACCATACAGGGCTTGGTAGAAGACCACTTCTTCTTCAGTTTCCGAATGTCGCGCAATGCTGAATACGCGGTACTGCGGACCTTTGTAATGTTGGTAGAGCCCAGGTAGTAACGGCATGGTTTGGCCCTCGCACAAATCTTTTCAAAATAAAAATAAAAAAAATTTCAGAAAAACAAAAACCGGGGCACTTGGCCCCGGCTTCCATCAACGTAACGCTTAAACGCGTTCGAAGACGGTGGAGATGCCTTGGCCGAGACCAATGCACATGGTGGCAACCCCGAGGCTGCCGCCATTTTGCTTCATCACGTTCAGCAGAGTGCCGGAGATACGCGCTCCGGAGCAACCGAACGGGTGACCCAAGGCGATCGCGCCGCCGTGCAGGTTAACCTTCTCGTTCATCTTGTCGAGCACTTTCAGATCTTTCAGCACTGGCAGGGCCTGTGCGGCGAAAGCTTCGTTGAGCTCGAAGAAGTCGATATCGTTGATGCCAAGGCCCGCACGCTTAAGTGCTTTCTGGGTGGCCGGTACTGGACCATAGCCCATGATCGCCGGGTCCACACCTGCCACTGCCATCGAGCGGATCACCGCCAGCGGCTGGATGCCCAGGTCCTGTGCACGTTGCGCCGACATCACGATCATGCACGAGGCACCATCAGTGATCTGCGACGAAGTACCGGCTGTCACGGTGCCGCCCTTGGGGTTAAACGCTGGCTTCAACGCCGCCAGGCTTTCCAGGGTGGTTTCCGGACGAATGGTTTCGTCGTAGTCGAACAGTTTCAGGAAACCGTTCTCGTCGTAGCCCTGCATCGGGATGATCTCGTCCTTGAACTTGCCTTCCACCGTCGCCTTGTGAGCGAGCTGGTGGGAACGCACGCCAAAGGCGTCCTGCTGTTCGCGAGTAATCCCGTGCATCTTGCCAAGCATTTCTGCGGTCAGGCCCATCATGCCCGAGGCTTTCGCCGCGTACAGCGACATGTGCGGGTTCGGATCGACACCGTGCATCATGCTCACGTGACCCATATGCTCGACGCCGCCAACCACGAATACGTCACCGTTGCCGGTCATGATCGCTTGCGCCGCAGTGTGCAGCGCGCTCATCGAGGAGCCACACAGGCGGCTGACGGTCTGGCCGGCAGCGGTGTGCGGGATCTGCGTCATCAGGGACGCCATGCGGGCGATGTTCCAGCCCTGCTCCAGGGTCTGGTTGACGCAGCCCCAGATCACGTCTTCGACTTCGTTAGGATCAACCTTGACGTTGCGTTCCAGCAGTTTGCTGATCAGGTGCGCCGACATGTCTTCGGCACGGGTGTTGCGGTGCATGCCGCCCTTGGAGCGGCCCATCGGCGTACGACCGAAGTCGACAATCACGACGTCTCTTGGATTCAAGCTCATAAAATTTCACTCTCGCTCAAGTGTTGGGACGCTTAACCGAAGAACCGCTGGCCAGTCTTGGCCATTTCACGCAGTTTTGCGGTCGGGTGGTACAGCGCGCCCAAATCAGCGTACTGGTCAGCCAGGGCAACGAACTCGGCAACACCGATCGAATCGATGTAGCGCAGCGCGCCGCCACGGAATGGAGGGAAACCAATACCGTAGACCAGACCCATGTCGGCTTCGGCGGCGGTTTCGACAATGCCGTCTTCCAGGCAACGCACGGTTTCCAGGCACAGCGGGATCATCATCCAGTTGATGATGTCTTCGTCAGTGACTTCGCGCTGCTCGTAAACGATCGGCTTGAGCACTTCCAGCACCGACGGGTCGGCCACTTTCTTCTGCTTGCCCTTCTTGTCGGTCTCGTAGGCGTAGAAGCCCTTGCCGTTCTTCTGGCCCAGGCGCTTGGCTTCGTAGAGCACGTCGATCGCCGAACGGCGGTCGTCTTTCATGCGATCCGGGAAGCCTTCAGCCATCACGTCACGACCGTGGTGACCGGTATCGATGCCGACCACGTCCATCAGGTAAGCCGGGCCCATCGGCCAGCCGAATTTTTCCATGACCTTGTCGATGCGCACGAAGTCCACACCAGCGCTGACCAGCTTGGCGAAACCGCCGAAGTACGGGAACAGCACGCGGTTGACCAGGAAGCCCGGGCAGTCGTTGACCACGATCGGGTTCTTGCCCATTTTCTTGGCGTAGGCAACGGTGGTGGCAACAGCCAGCTCGCTGGACTTCTCGCCACGGATCACTTCAACCAGCGGCATCATGTGCACCGGGTTGAAGAAGTGCATGCCGACGAAGTTTTCCGGACGCTTGAGGGCCTTGGCCAGCAAGGTGATGGAAATGGTCGAGGTGTTGGACGCGAGGATGGTGTCCTCTTTGACCTTGTCTTCCACTTCGGCCAGTACGGCCTGCTTGACTTTCGGGTTCTCGACCACGGCTTCGACCACCAGGTCCACGTGACCGAAGTCGCCGTAGGACAGGGTTGGACGGATGCCGTTGAGCACTTCGGCCATTTTCGCAGCCGTCATGCGGCCTTTATCAACGCGGCCAACCAGCAGCTTGGCGGCTTCAGCCAGGCCCTGCTCGATACCGTGTTCGTTGATGTCCTTCATCAGGATCGGCGTACCTTTGGAAGCCGACTGATAGGCGATGCCGCCGCCCATGATGCCGGCGCCCAATACGGCAGCCTGCTTCACGTCGCGAGCGATTTCGTCGTAGGCCTTGGCCTTTTTCTTCAGTTCCTGATCGTTCAGGAACAGACCGATCAAGCTCTGCGCAGCAGAGGTCTTGGCCAGTTTCACAAAACCTGCGGCTTCGACTTCCAGAGCCTTGTCGCGACCGAAGTTCGCGGCTTTCTGGATGGTCTTGATCGCTTCAACCGGCGCCGGGTAGTTCGGGCCAGCCTGACCGGCCACGAAACCTTTGGCGGTTTCGAAAGCCATCATTTGTTCGATCGCGTTCAGCTTGAGCTTTTCCAGCTTCGGCTGGCGCTTGGCCTTGTAGTCAAACTCACCGGAAATGGCGCGCTTGATCAGTTCAAGGGCCGCTTCCTGCAGTTTCTCAGGAGCTACCACTGCGTCTACAGCGCCGACTTTCAGCGCGTCTTCAGCACGGTTTTCCTTGCCGGCGGCAATCCATTCGATGGCGTTGTCGGCACCGATCAGGCGCGGCAGGCGCACGGTACCGCCGAAGCCCGGGTAGATGCCCAGCTTGACTTCCGGCAGACCAATCTTGGCCGAAGTGGACATGACGCGGTAGTCCGCCGCCAGGCACATTTCCAGACCGCCACCCAGGGCGATGCCGTTGATCGCGGCGACAGTCGGGACGTTGAGGTCTTCGAAATCGCTGAATATCTTGTTGGCTTCGAGGTTGCCTGCAACAAGCTCTGCATCGGGCAGCTTGAAGTTCTCGACGAATTCGGTGATGTCGGCGCCGACGATGAAAACGTCCTTGCCGCTGCTGACGATCACACCCTTGATCGAAGCATCTGCCTTGATGGTGTCTACGGCCTGACGCAGTTCGTTCAGGGTTAGACGGTTGAACTTGTTGACGGACTCACCCTTGAGGTCGAATTTCAATTCGACGATGCCACTTTCAAGAGCCGTAACCGTGATGGCTTTACCTTCGTAAATCATCAACTGATCTCCACGATATGGAAGCTGAACAGTACACGTCGGACGCAGGCGAATGGCTTGGCAGGACGTTATTCGTCGATGCTACGCCAATCCACCCGGCACACCCGCCAACGCGATAGTCGGGATTCGTAGGAGCGATGCACAATGCAAACGCTCAATTCATACGCCCGTTTGATTTGGGTACGTCACCTTCACGGAATTTCAGGCAATTGTCAATCGCCCAAAATAGGGGCGCAAATGCGACTTTGCGGTCATTTCCGTTACGCGAAGATCTTCAACACGCGGGTGCATGTGTGGCCATTCATAGAATCAATAGTTAGAAAAGTCGCCCTAATTCGCGGCAGCTTCCGTTTAAGAGGCTACGCTGGCGGGGACCTGGAGGAAAATTTATCAACGCTTAGACGAATGCCAAGCGTAAGATCAGCCCACACCGTTTTCCGGCCTGCCTGGCCAACCCGGCCCGATGTTGATGTCGGGCTTTTTATTGTCTCGGGAAATGTGGATGGCACCGGTGGATGTCACACCGCGGATGCCACCGTTTTCAGGCCAGGGCCTTGAGGGTGGCGTCGATTTGTTGCAAAACACTCGCCTCGCCCTTCTCCCCCCAATACAAGGTGATCATTTGCTGATCCGCCTCGACCTTGTAGACGTTGTCTGGCAATTTTTCGAAATGATTCAGCAGCGCCTGATCCTCGCAAACTTCCTGCCACTGATTCACCCAGACCCCAGGGGCTTTCTGCCAGTAACTCCAGCAGGCCGGCCGCTTGCCGCGTCGTGGCCGATGGTACTGCGCGCACGGGCTTGGCGGCTCCTGGCTGAGCCAGTGCGGCCACTCCACGGGCGCCAGTTGCATGGCCAGGCCCATGCGTCGCGCCTCCATGCGCAGGGCCATGCGACCGCTCTGGCCACGGGACGGCCGCAACCATGCCAGTGGACTCAAAACCACCAACAGGATTGACACCACTATCCAGACCGTCATATCAGTACTCCGTTTTTACAGGCATCGTTTTTTTAAATGAGCGCGTCCGGGTCACTTTGGAACCGCTGCGCTTGAAACCAGCCATACTTATCACTATTGCCATTCCCAGGAGGAGCACCTCATGCCCTACCACCATATTCTGGTCGCTGTAGATCTAACCGAAGAGTGCGACCCTGTAATCCACCGTGCTCGCGAACTGTCGGTGAGCAACGGTGCCAAGCTGTCCCTGGTGCACATCGTCGAACCGATGGCCATGGCCTTTGGCGGCGACGTGCCCATGGACCTGTCGCAACTGCAACAACAGCAGTTTGACCAGGCCCGCGAGCGACTTGACCGGTTGATCATCAAGTACCCGGAGCTGTCCAAGGAATTCAGCCACCTGACCTACGGCCAACCGCGCCAGGAAATCCATCACCTGGCCAAGGAGCAAGGCTGCGACATGATCGTGGTGGGCAGTCATGGCCGCCATGGCCTGGCATTGCTGCTGGGCTCGACGGCCAATGACGTGCTGCACGGCGCGCCGTGTGACGTGCTGGCGGTGCGTCTGCAAAACAAAAGCTGACAACACAATCCCCCGTAGGAGCTGCCGAAGGCTGCGATCTTTTGATCTTGATTTTGATTTTTTAAAGCAAGATCAAAAGATCGCAGCCTTCGGCAGCTCCTACGGGTGGTCGTATTCCATAAGAAAGCCCGGCCTCATCTCTGAACGCCGGGCTTTTTTATTGCGGGGTTAATCAGGCGTCCAGCTCGGCCCAACGCTCCACCATCACTTCCAGTTCCGCCTGCAACTGCTCCAGCTGAGCAATCACCGCTGCGGTTTCCGCCGCAGGACGCTGGTAGAACGCGCTGTCGGCCATTTGCGCTTCAACCGCGGCGATCTGCTGCTCCATGGCTTCGATCTGGCCCGGCAAGGCTTCCAGCTCGCGCTGCAGCTTGTAGCTGAGTTTCTTCTTCGCCACTGGCGCTTCAACCGCAGCAGCTACAGGCGCCGCCTCGGCAGTCACCACCGCCGACGTCAGGTCGGCTTTACCCGATTTGCTCTCGGTCACGCCCAGCAGGCGCGGCGAGCCACCCTGGCGCAGCCAGTCCTGATAACCACCGACGTATTCGCGAACCTTGCCTTCACCTTCGAAGACCAGGGTGCTGGTGACCACGTTGTCGAGGAATGCCCGGTCGTGACTGACCATCAGCACGGTGCCGTTGAAGGTCAGCAGGACCTCTTCCAGCAACTCGAGGGTTTCCACGTCGAGGTCGTTGGTCGGTTCGTCGAGCACCAGCAGGTTGGCTGGTTTACTGAACAATTTGGCCAGCAACAGACGCGCACGCTCACCACCCGACAGCGCCTTGACCGGCGTGCGGGCACGCTGCGGGCTGAACAGGAAGTCGCCCAGGTAGCTCAGCACGTGGCGGCTCTGGCCGTCGATGTCGATGAAGTCGCGGCCTTCGGCCACGTTGTCGATCACGGTCTTTTCCAGGTCCAGCTGATGACGCAACTGGTCGAAGTAGGCCACGTCGATGCGCGTGCCCTCCTCCACGGTGCCGCTGGTAGGCTGCAGGCCGTTGAGCATCAATTTCAGCAGCGTGGTCTTGCCGGTACCGTTGGCGCCGAGCAGGCCGATACGGTCGCCGCGCGTCAGGACCATCGAAAAATCCTTGATCAGGAACGGGCCGCCCGGGTGCGCGAAGCTCACGTTCTCCAGGACCATCACCTGCTTGCCGGACTTGTCGGCAGTGTCCAGCTGGATGTTGGCCTTGCCGGTGCGCTCACGACGCTCGCTACGCTCGACGCGCAATGCTTTTAATGCGCGAACACGGCCTTCGTTACGGGTACGCCGGGCCTTGATGCCCTGGCGGATCCACACTTCTTCCTGGGCCAGCTTCTTGTCGAACAGCGCGTTGGCGGTTTCTTCAGCGGCCAGCGACGCTTCCTTGTGCACCAGGAAGCTGGCGTAGTCGCCGTTCCAGTCGATCAGGCCGCCGCGATCCAGTTCCAGGATGCGGGTCGCCAGGTTCTGCAGGAAAGAACGGTCGTGCGTGATGAACAGCACGGCGCCCTGGAAATCCTTCAGCGCTTCTTCCAGCCAGGCAATGGCACCGATGTCCAGGTGGTTGGTCGGTTCGTCGAGCAGCAGCAGGTCCGGCTCGGAAACCAGGGCCTGGGCCAGCAGCACGCGACGACGCCAGCCACCGGACAATTGGGACAAGGTCTTGTCGGCCGGCAGTTGCAGGCGGCTCAGGGTGCTGTCGACCAGTTGCTGCAAGCGCCAGCCGTCACGGGCTTCGAGGTCGTGCTGGACGTGCATCAGCTTGTCCAGGTCGGCGTCGGTGACGATGTTCTGGCTCAGGTGGTGATACTGCGCGAGCAGCTCGCCAACACCGTCCAGGCCTTCAGCCACCACGTCGAACACGGTCCGCTCGTCGGCTACCGGCAATTCTTGCGGCAATTCGCCAATCTTGAGGCCGGGGGCACGCCAAACGGAGCCGTCATCCGGCTTCTGGTCGCCCTTGACGAGCTTCATCATGCTGGACTTGCCAGTGCCGTTGCGGCCGATGATGCACACCCGCTCTCCACGGGCGATCTGCCAGGACACCTTGTCCAACAACGGCGTAGAGCCGAAAGCAAGGGACACATCGCTGAATTTGAGCAGGGTCATGAGCTTCTCCAAAAACCGGGCGCGCATTCTACCTGACTTGAGGCTGCAAAAGGCCGGCAATTTCAATGTCGGGGCACTCTGCATGACAAATGTTGCGAACTGATGCCAAGAGGCCGGCAAAGCTTTCGCCGGTCGCCGGCAAAAGGCTAAGCTACAGATTATTCAGTGTGGGTCCTGCCCGCACTTGTCATGATTTCTCTGCCCGGATGTCTCATGCGCAGTCGCCTTTTCAGTCTTTTTTCATGTTTGCTTCTTTCTGCCTCTGCCATCCAATCAGCCCAGGCGGTGGACCTGTCCACCCAGCGCCAATACTACGACGAAGCCAAGCGCGCGCTGGCCAAGGGCGATACCGGCCCTTATATGCGCTACAGCCAGGCCCTGGCCGATTATCCGCTGGAACCTTACCTGGCGTATGACGAACTGACCGCGCGCCTGAAAACCGCCAGCAATGCCGAAATCGAGAAATTCCTCGCCGAGCACGGTGACCTGCCCCAGGCCAACTGGATGAAACTGCGCTGGTTGCGCTGGCTGGCCGAACGCGGCGACTGGGCACCCTTCGTCAAGTATTACGACCCCAAGCTCAACTTCACCGAGCTGGATTGCCTGAACGCGCAATACCAGATCGGCCACAATCAGAAATCCGAAGGCTACGCCAACGCCAACAAGCTGTGGCTCACCGGTAAATCCCTGCCGGCCGCCTGCGACGGCTTGTTCGGGGTGTGGGCCGCCGATGGTCAACTGACTGAACAAAAACGCTGGGAGCGCACCAAGCTTGCGGCCCAGGCGCGCAACTATCCGCTGGCCAACAGCCTGGTCAACGGCCTCACCACCCTCGCCCCACGCGGCCGCCTGCTGGTGGATGTAGCGCAGAAACCCGAGCTGCTCAACCAGCCCTCACGCTTCACCCCGGCCGATGAGCCGATGTCCGACGTCGTCAGCCTTGGCTTGCGCCGCCTGGCGCGCCAGGACCCGGACAAGGCCATGGCCCTGCTCGACGGCTATGCCAGCAGCATGCATTTTTCCCGGGATGAAAAAGTCGCCATTGCCCGGGAAATCGGCCTGACCCTCGCCCGCCGGTTCGACGCCCGCGCGCTGGATGTGATGACCAAGTACGACCCGGAGCTGCGCGACAACACCGTTTCCGAATGGCGCCTGCGCCTGTTGCTGCGCCTGGCGCGTTGGGATGATGCCTATCAGCTGACTCGCCGCCTGCCCCAGGACCTGGCGACCACCAACCGCTGGCGCTACTGGCAGGCCCGCAGCCTGGAACTGGCCCAACCGCAGAACCCGGAAGCACAGACGCTGTACAAGGGCCTGGCCCGCGAGCGTGACTTCTATGGCTTCCTGGCCGCCGATCGTTCGCAATCGCCCTACTCGCTGAACAACAAGCCGCTGGTGCTAAGCCAGGCGCTGATCAACAAGGTGCGCAATACACCGGGCATTCGCCGCGCGCTGGAGTTTCATGCTCGCGGGCAGATCGTCGACGGTCGCCGCGAGTGGTATCACGTCAGCCGCCACTTCAACCGCGATGAAATGGTCGCACAGGCCAAACTGGCCTATGACCTGAAATGGTATTTCCCGGCGATCCGCACCATCAGCCAGGCGCAGTATTGGGACGACCTCGATATCCGCTTCCCGATGGCCCACCGCGAAACCCTGGTGCGCGAAGCCAAGGTCCGCGGCCTGCATTCCAGCTGGGTCTTCGCCATTACCCGCCAGGAAAGCGCCTTCATGGACGACGCCCGCTCCGGCGTCGGCGCCAGCGGCCTGATGCAGCTGATGCCAGCCACCGCCAAGGAAACTGCACGCAAGTTCAGCATTCCCCTGGCCTCGCCGCAGCAAGTGCTCAACCCGGACACCAACATCCAGCTCGGCGCCGCCTACCTGAGCCAGGTCCACGCCCAGTTCAACGGCAACCGCGTCCTCGCCTCCGCCGCCTACAACGCCGGCCCGGGCCGCGTACGCCAGTGGCTACGCGGTGCCGATCACCTGAGTTTCGACGTGTGGGTGGAGAGCATTCCGTTCGATGAAACCCGGCAGTACGTGCAGAACGTGTTGTCGTATTCGGTGATCTACGGGCAGAAGCTGAATTCACCGCAGCCGCTGGTGGATTGGCATGAGCGGTATTTTGATGATCAGTAAGATTTATTGAAGCAAGATCAAGAGATCGCAGCGGTGCCCCCGTAGGAGCTGCCGAAGGCTGCGATCTTTTGATTTTTGATTCTGATCTTCAAACCCAAATCGCATCCCACAACGGATAATCACCAACCCGCCGAACCAACCCCGCCCGCAACGGATTCATGACGATGTACCTCGCCGCCCCCTTGATGTCTTCGTCACGCCGCAACACTCGGTCGTAATACCCCCTCTGCCACACTCGCCCCTGATCTCCACGCAGCAGATTGATCGAACGGCTGCTCCTGGACTTGATGCGACACATCAACTCCGCGAGCGTCCCGTGCTTAAGCTCAATCAGCCAATGCAGGTGATCCGGCATCACAACCCATGCCATGGAACTGATCGCCGCCCCCTCATCGGCGCAGCGCAATTGATCCACCAACAGGCGGCCCAAGCGCCAGTCAGCAAACACCGGCTGACGCTGATGAGTGACTGCTGTCAGCAGATAAATACGACCCTGCTCAGAAAATCTGGACCTACGCAGGCGACATCCATTTGCGGCGATGGGCATTCCGTTGCCCTCCCTGAAACATGCAGATTACTCAAGGTTAGCCCAGCGATTTAAAGCCGCTGATCTGCGCAATTTCTGCATATTTTCGAGTGCCGATACCTGGTCGGTTACTTAGTCGGTTACTTAGCCGGTACCGGGTCAGTAATGGGTGAGCCACTGCCACACATTCACGCCCCGTCATGCCCATCACTGAACTGCAACGCCGCCAACCGTGCATACAGCGCATTCCCCGCGATCAGCTCCTGATGCGTCCCCACGGCGACCAATTTGCCCTGATCCATCACCGCGATGCGGTCGGCGTTTTTCACCGTGGCCAGGCGGTGGGCGATGACCAGGGTGGTGCGGTTTTTCATCAGGCTGGGCAGCGCTTGCTGGATCAGGTGTTCGCTCTGGGCATCGAGGGCGCTGGTGGCTTCGTCGAGCAGCAGGATGGGGGCGTCCACCAGCAGCGCGCGGGCGATGGCCAGGCGTTGGCGCTGGCCGCCGGACAAGCCCAGGCCGCCGTCGCCGAGGTGGGTCTGGTAGCCGTCGGGCATCTGTTCGATGAAGTCGTGGGCATAGGCGATTTTCGCCGCTTCCTGCACCTGGGCCAGGGTGGCGTCCGGTCGGCCATAGCGGATGTTCTCTTCGACGCTGCCGAAAAACAGCGCCGGGTTCTGCGAGACCAGCGCGAAACAGCGGCGCAGGTCCAGGGGGTCGAGCTGGGTCAGTGGCACGCCGTCGAGCAGGATGCGCCCGGCGATGGGGTCGTAGAAGCGCAGCAGCAGGTCATACACCGTCGACTTGCCAGCCCCCGAAGGCCCGACCAGGGCCAGGGTTTCGCCGGCATGGATGGTCAGGCTCAGGCCATCGACCGCGTAGCTGTCCGGCCGCGAGGGGTAGGAAAAACGCACATCCTCCAGCACCAGATCGCCGGCGACCCGCTCGGGCAAGGTCACCAGCCCCGAGGTCGGCGCCTGGATGATGTTCTGCGAACGTAACAACTCGGCAATGCGCTCGGCGGCGCCAGCGGCGCGTTGCAATTCGCCAATCACTTCGCTCAAGGTGCCGAACGCGCTGCCGACGATCAGGCTGTAAAAAACGAAAGCCGCCAGCTCGCCCGCGGAAATCCGCCCGGCAATCACGTCCATGCCGCCCACCCACAACATCACGCCCACCGCCCCCAGCACCAGCACGATCACCAGGGTAATCAGCCAGGCGCGCTGGAAGATCCGCTTGCGCGCGGTCTCGAACGCCTGCTCCACAGTCACGGCAAACCGTTGCTCGTCCTGCACCTGATGGTTATAGGCCTGCACGGTCTTGATCTGGCCCAGGGTTTCGGACACGTAGCTGCCGATGTCGGCGATGCGGTCCTGGCTCATGCGCGACAGGCTGCGCACCCGGCGACCGAAGATCAGGATCGGCGCAATCACCAGCGGCAAGGCGACCACCACGATGCTGGTGAGCTTGGGGTTGGTGATGAACAGCAGGATCACACCGCCGATCACCATCAACAAATTACGCAGGAACAACGACAGCGAAGAGCCGATCACCGATTGCAGCAAAGTGGTGTCGGCCGTCAGGCGCGACTGGATCTCGGAGCTGCGGTTGTCCTCATAAAAACCGGGATGCAGGTAGACGAGGTGGTTGAACACCTGCCGGCGAATGTCCGCAACCACCCGCTCGCCGATCCACGACACCAGGTAAAAACGCGCAAAGGTGCCGACCGCCAAGCCCCCAACCAGCAACATGAACAGGCCGATGGATTGATTGAGCAAATGCGGTGACTGGGTCATGAACCCCTGATCCACCAGCAGTCGGATGCCCTGCCCCATGGACAGGGTGATGCCCGCCGTGGCAATCAAGGCCAACAACGCGCCGAGGGCTGGCCAGCGGTACGGTGCGAGAAAACGGCTGGTCAGGCGAATGGCACGGCGGTGACGGGCAGAAAGCATCAAAATCATCCAGGTGCGCCACGGCGCGGTGGTTTGAAGGGAACTTGTGTAAATCACAATGAGTCAGGTTAATTATGACCGCAAGGCCTAGGCGCTAGACGCTATTGGTCTAAAGTCCGGGTGGCAACCCTGCGTTATTTCTGGTGGACTGTCGATGCCGTCCAGGAAAGACCGCAGAGAACTGTCACAGCCCGGTCACCAGGCGGTTTTATAGTAAGCACACAACCTGATGAGGAGACAGGCCATGTCCTTGCAACACAGCAGCGAAGACAAGATTGAAGTGATTCGTACACAGCCCGGCCAGTCTCTGGGTTGCTCGATTATCGACGAGCAAGGGCGCGAAGTGCCAATCACTGAAGACATGATCCAGGACGCTTGCCGCGACCTGGAGAAGCGATTGGTCGAGCCTGCCAAACAAGATTGATATAGCCCGTCTTCTTTGACCCGGCCCTTATGGCCGGGTTTTTTATGGGTGCTGTTTGAGGTGGGTGGTGTGGCTATCGCGGGCAAGCCCGCTCCCACAGGTCCCGCGGCAATTTTGAAAGCGCATTAACCCTGTGGGAGCGGGCTTGCCCGCGATGGGGCCAATACGGTCGTCAGAGTGCCGCAGCCCCCAACGCCGCCACGATCTTATGCAACTCCACCGACTCCCCCTCAACCCGCACCTGCAGCCCATCAATCTCCCGGCGCAACGGGTAATGCTTGCGCAGCGCATCAAACGCCGCACGCTGCTCGCTCACACTGCCTACAAGGCTGCGACGGAAATCCGCATCATCCCGGCGTGGGTCGTACACCCCGCGGCACAACATCGCCAGCGCCCAGGCCGGGTCGGTCTGGGCGTTGAGAGTGACCTGAGCCAACCAGGGCGCGGGCAGCAGCTCACTCAGGCTGACCGTCGCCGGCTGCCCAAGGAAATCGCAAAACGCCTGATAGATCTGCGCCGTGCCGCGTTGCTTGCCATCGAGGCTGTAGCCGGCAATGTGCGGCGTCGCCAACACGCACAGATCCGCCAGCGCCACATCCACCTCAGGCTCACCCTCCCAGACATCCAGCACCGCCTGCAGGTCTTCGCGCTGCAGCAGCACGTTGCGCAGGGCGGCGTTGTCGACCACCGGGCCGCGGCTGGCGTTGATCAGCCAGGTGCCGGGTTTGAGCTGGTTCAGGCGATCGCGGTCGAACAGGTGCCAGGTGGACTGCGCGCCGTGTTTTTTCAGGGGGGTGTGCAGGCTGATGACATCGCAGCGCTCGATGATCTGCTCCAGGCTGACAAAATCAGCGCCCTCAGCGCTCTGGCGCGGCGGGTCGCAGACCAGCACGTTCCAGCCCAGGCCCTTCAGCACTTCAACCAGGCGACCGCCCACTTCACCGGCCCCCACCACGCCATAAGTGCGCTGCTTGAGGTCCGCGCCTTCGATCTCGGCCAGGGTCAACAGGCTGCCAAGCACATAGTCGACCACGCCCCGGGCGTTGCAGCCGGGAGCGCTCGACCAGCTAATGCCGGCTTGCTGGAAGTAGTCCAGGTCAAGGTGATCGGTGCCGATGGTGCAGGTCCCGACAAACCGCACCTTGCTGCCTTCGAGCAAAGCGCGGTTGACGTTGGTCACGGAGCGCACCAGCAACACGTCGGCCTGTTCAACGGTAGCGCGATCGATCGACCGCCCCGGTACCCGGCGGATCTCACCGAAGGATTCGAAAAAGGCATCGAGTAGCGGGATATTTTCGTCGGCAACGATCAGCATGGTGGGCTCCTTTGGGGGATCGGCAGTGTAGGCGCAGAAGCCACCCATCGCCTAGCACCGATCCCTCACCACCCGTAGGGGGACCGGGGCGGGATGAGGGAACGGTTTTTGTGCAATTACAAATCCCCAACATAGCTATTTTCCTGACCACTGCGTCAACGCGTAGAATGCCCCGCCTCGCGCATCAATACCTTTGGACGTTACGCCTTGAATTCCGCCACTGACCACGCCTCTACCACCCCCCTCACCCGCCCGGCCCGGGTGCGTCTGGAGCTGAAAAACCTGCTGGGCCTGGCCCTGCCGATCATGATCGCGCAGCTGGCCACCACCGCCATGGGTTTCGTCGACGCCGTGATGGCCGGCCGGGTCGGGCCGCGGGATCTGGCGGCGGTGGCCCTGGGTAACTCGATCTGGGTCCCGGTGTTCCTGCTGATGACCGGCACCCTGCTCGCCACCACCCCGAAAGTCGCCCAGCGCTTTGGCGCCGGCACCCACAGCGAAATCGGCCCGATCGTGCGCCAGGCGCTGTGGCTCGCACTGGTCGTAGGTTTGATGGCCACCGGCATGCTGCTCAGCGCCGAGCCGATCCTGCACCTGATGAATGTCGACCCCGAACTCATCGGCCCCTGCATGCAGTACCTGCACGGCATTGCCAGCGGCCTGCCTGCGGTTGCGCTCTACCACGTGCTGCGCTGCTTCAGCGACGGCCTTGGGCGCACCCGTCCGGCCATGGTCCTGGGCTTGTGCGGCCTGGCACTGAACATCCCGCTCAACTACATCTTCATCTACGGCCACTTCGGCGTACCGGCCATGGGCGGCGTTGGCTGCGGCTGGGCCACGGCGATCGTGATGTGGGTGATGGCCCTGGGCATGGCCGGCTGGGAACGCTGGGCGCCGGTTTATCAGTCGAGCCAGTTGTTCAGCCGTTTCGACTGGCCGCAGTGGTCGGTGATCAAGCGCCTGCTCTCCATCGGCCTGCCAATCGGCATTGCGGTGTTTGCCGAGTCGAGCATCTTCGCCGTGATCGCCCTGCTGATCGGCAGCCTCGGCGCGACCGTCGTGGCCGGGCACCAGATCGCCCTTAATTTCAGCTCCCTGGTGTTCATGATCCCCTACTCCCTGGGCATGGCCGTCACCGTGCGCGTCGGCCAGGCGCTGGGGCGCGAGCAACCGCGGGAAGCTAGGTTCGCCGCCGGCGTCGGCATGGGCACCGCGCTGGCGTATGCGTGCATTTCGGCGAGCATGATGCTGTTGCTGCGCGAGCAGATCGCGACCATCTACACCTCGGACCCGACGGTGATTCATGTCGCGGCGATGCTGATCGTGTATTCGGCGCTGTTCCAGTTCTCAGACGCGATCCAGGTCACCGCAGCCGGTGCCCTGCGCGGATATCAGGACACCCGGGTAACGATGATCCTGACCCTGTTCGCCTACTGGGGCATTGGTTTGCCCGTGGGCTATGCGCTAGGCCTCACCGACTGGTTCGGCGAACCAAGCGGCCCGAGCGGGCTATGGCAAGGCCTGATCGTCGGCCTGAGCTGCGCCGCACTGATGCTCTCCATCCGCCTGACCCGCAGCGCCCGCCGCCGCATCCGCATCACCCTGTAGGAGCCTGGCTTGCCAGCGATGACGGTGTCACATTCACCATCGCCATCGCTGGCGAGCCAGCTCCCACAGATTTGTGGTGTTGCACAACCCAACAAACACCCGCGTGCCCTGTGGGAGCCGGGCTTGCCAGCGATGACGGTGCCACAGTCCCCATCGCCATCGCTGGCACGCCAGCTCCCACAGATTTGTGGTGTTGCACAACCCAACAAACACCCGCGTGCCCTGTGGGAGCCGGGCTTGCCAGCGATGACGGTGCCACATTCACCATCGCCATCGCTGGCAGGCCAGCTCCCACAGGTTTGTAGCGTTGCACAACCCAACAAACACCCGCGCGCCCTGTGGGAGCCTGGCTTGCCAGCGATGGCGGTGCCACGTTCACCATCGCCATCGCTGGCAGGCCAGCTCCCACAGATTTGTAGCGTTGCAGAACCCAACAAACACCCGCGCGCCCTATGGGAGCCTGGCTTGCCAGCGATGACGGTGTCACGTTCACCATCGCTATCGCTGGCAAGCCAGCTCCCACAGATTTGTAGCGTTGCAGAACCCAACAAACACCCGCGCGCCCTATGGGAGCCTGGCTTGCCAGCGATGGCGGTGCCACGTTCACCATCGCCATCGCTGGCAGGCCAGCTCCCACAGATTTGTAGCGTTGCATAACCCAACAAACACCCGCGCGCCCTGTGGGAGCCTGGCTTG
>NZ_JACBXG010000014.1:0-147790 GCF_020295325.1 Pseudomonas sp. Y24-6
AGGGTTGGGGACGTACCCAACTCTGCGGTCAACCACAAATCCTGTGAGAACTGGCTTGCCAGCTCCCACAAGGGTTGGGGCGTACCCAACTCTGCGGTCAACCACAAAACCTGTGAGAACTGGCTTGCCAGCTCCCACAAGGGTTGGGGACGTACCCAACTCTGCGGTCAACCACAAATCATGTGGGAGCTGGCTTGCCAGCGATGGCGTCACTTCGGTTTCAAGGCAGAAACCGGCAATACGCACCACCAGGCACCACCCCAAAGAAGTCAAAACAAAAACCACCGAACCGGGCGCGCTGTCACAGCCACGCCACGGCATCGGACATCCGAAATCTGCCGATTTTCCGGAGCTGACAGACCATGAGTGCATCAACCGATCTCCCCACAGCCGCCGACAGCGATGCCGAGCAGCTACGTAAGCTGGGTTATACCTCCAACTTCAACCGCAGCATGAGCCTGTGGGAAAACTTCGCTCTGGGCTTCACTTATCTATCACCGGTCGTCGGGGTTTATACCTTGTTCGGCCTGTGCCTGGCCGCCGGCGGACCACCGATGTTCTGGGCCTATTTGCTGGTCGGTTGCGGCCAGTTGCTGGTGTGTCTGATCTTCGGTGAAGTGGTCTCGCAGTTCCCCATTTCCGGCGGCGTCTACCCATGGGCGCGTCGCCTGATGGGCAAGCGCTGGGCGTGGATGGTCGGCTGGATCTACTCCATCGCGCTGTGCGTAACCATTGCGGCAGTGGCAGTCGGCTCCGGCCCGTACCTGGCGGCCATGCTCGGTTTCGAACCCAGCAACAACACCAACATCATCATCGCGCTGGTGTTGACGCTGTTCGCCACCCTGGTCAACCTCAGCGGCACCAAAGTGCTGGCGCGCATCGCCATGTTCGGCTTCCTGTGCGAGCTGGCAGGCGCGGTGATCGTGGGTGTGTACCTGCTGGTGTTCGAGCGCCATCAACCGCTGAGCGTGCTGTTCAACACCTTCGACATCAGCATCAACGGCTCCTACCTACCCGCCTTCCTCACCGCCTCGCTGGCGGGTATGTTCCTGTACTACGGCTTCGAGGCCTGCGGCGATGTCGCCGAAGAAACCCCAAACCCGAGCAAGCAGATCCCCGTGGCCATGCGCATGACCATCTACATCGGTGGCATCGCGGCAATGTTTGCCTGCCTGGCACTGATCCTCGCCGTGCCTGACATGCAAGCGGTCATCAATGGCACCGACAAGGACCCGGTCACCACCATCCTCAACAACGCCTTCGGCCCGGTGGGCTCTAAAGTGGTCATGGCCGTGGTGATGGTTTCCTTCATCTCCTGCGTCATCAGCCTGCAAGCGGCGGCGAGTCGCCTGCTGTACTCCTACGCGCGAGATGAAATGGTCATCGGCAGTTCGCTGCTGAAGAAGATTTCTCCTACAACCCAGGTGCCGGTTGCTGCGCTGTTCGTGTCCGGCGTTCTGCCCGCACTCATCATAGTGCTGGGCTTCTTCCTGCAGGATGCGGTCGCAACGATCGTCAGCTTCGCGGCAATCGGTATTTACCTCGCCTTCCAGATGATTGTGCTGGCAGCGCTGTATGCACGCATCAAGGGCTGGAAGCCGAGCGGCAAGTTCACCCTGGGCGCATGGGGCTGGGCGATCAATATCGGCGCGCTGGTCTATGGTGTCGCCGCTATCATCAACATGGCCTGGCCACGCACCCCGGATGCGGCTTGGTACGTCAACTACGCCATGGTATTGAGCACCGCCATCGTCATTGGCCTGGGCCTGCTGTACATGTGGCTCGCCAAACCTTACGACCACGGCACCGCGCCTGCGGGCGATGCCTGGAAAATCAGCCGGTAACGGCCCTCGCCCCGGCACCTGAGCGGGTGCCGGGGTGATTTATGAAAACCCACAAGGATTGAACATGGACATCACCCGCCGCGACTTCCTCAACGGCGTTGCAGTCACTATCGCTGCCGGCATGACGCCACTGCAGATTCTTCAGGCTGCCCCCGATGGACGCTATTACCCGCCTGCCCTCACCGGCCTGCGCGGCAGCCACGTTGGCTCCTTCGAAATTGCCCACCAGATGGGCTGGGAGAAAAAGGTCTTCGACACCGACAAGCTGCCCATCACCGAGGACTATGACCTTGTGGTTGTCGGAGGAGGCCTCAGCGGTCTGTCCGCAGCCTGGTTTTACCGTGAGAAACATCCAAAAGCACGCATCCTGATTCTGGAAAACCACGATGACTTTGGCGGTCACGCCAAGCGCAACGAGTTCTCGGCCGGCGGTCGTACCATCATCGGCTACGGCGGCAGCGAAGCCTTCCAGTCGCCCAATCATTTGTACAGCAAGGAGGTGAACGGCCTGCTGAAAAAACTGGGTGTCGACATCAAGCGCTTCGAGACCGCCTTCGACCGCCAGTTCTATCCCGACCTGGGCTTGTCCCGCGCGGTGTTCTTCGACAAGGAAAACTTCGGCGAAGACAAACTGGTCAGCGGCGACCCGACACCGATGGTGGCTGACGACATTGCCCCCGATCAGCTCCACGCCCGTTCCATCACCGACTTCATCAACGACTTCCCGCTGCCGCCAGCCGATCGCCAGGCGCTGATTGCGCTGCACATGACGCCCAAGGATTATCTGGCCGGCAAGACCACGGAGGAAAAAAACGCGCACCTGGAAGCCACCAGCTACCAGGATTTCCTGCTCAAGGACGTAGGACTGTCAGCCCAGGCGGTGAAGTACTTCCAGAGTCGCACCAATGATTTCATGGCGCTGAGCATCGACGCCGTCGCCGCTTCCGACGCCTACTCGGTCGGTTTCCCAGGCTTTAGCGCGATGAATCTGGAACCCATCAGCGAAGAAGCCCGGGCGGAAATGGAAGAGCCCTACATCTACCACTTCCCCGACGGCAACGCATCGCTTGCCCGCCTGCTGGTACGCAGCCTGATCCCGTCCGTCGCACCGGGACACACGATGGACGATGTGGTCCTCGCCCCGTTCGACTACGCCAGGCTCGATCAGCCCAAGGCCGCCGTGCGCATCCGCCTCAACAGTACGGCGGTCAGCGTACGCAACGTCGGCAATGGCGTGAACGTCGGCTACAGCCGTGGCGGTCAACTCAACCAGGTGCGCGGCAAACACTGCATCATGGCCTGCTACAACATGGTCATCCCGTACCTGTTGCGGGACCTGTCAGCCGAGCAGTCGCACGCGCTGAGCCAGAATGTGAAGTTCCCGCTGGTCTACACCAAAGTCGTGATCCGCAACTGGGAGTCGTTCCAGAAGCTGGGCGTGCACGAAATCTATGCCGCGACCCAACCCTACAGCCGCATCAAGCTCGATTACCCGGTCAGCATGGGTGGCTACGACCATCCTCGCGACCCGAAACAACCCATCGGCCTGCACATGGTCTACGTCCCCACCAGCCCCAACAGCGGCATGAACGCCCGCGACCAGGCTCGCGCCGGCCGTGGTCGGCTGTACGGCCAGTCGTTCGAACAACTCGAAGCGCAACTGCGCGATCAACTGCAACGCATGCTCGGCCCTGGCGGTTTCAACCACCAGACCGACATCCTGGCGATCACGGTCAATCGCTGGTCGCACGGCTACGCCTATTTCTCCAACAGCCTGTACGACGATGCGGATGAAAGCGAAAAACTGATGAACCTGGCGCGTCAGCCCGTGGGTCGAGTCAGCATCGCCAACTCGGACGCGGCGTGGAGCGCTTATGCGCATGCGGCGATTGATGAGGCGTATCGAGCAGTGGGGGAAGTGGGTTGATTGAATGACCTGCCCGTAGAAATGCGGGCACGGTTTTGGGCAGTTCGTTGGTAAATACTTGCCCCCCAGCGCCGTTACGCGCAGGAATCGAACTAGCCCTTTTTCTCACACGGCTAGGGAAGGAGAATCAAACCAAGAGAAATCTATTCAAGCAACAGCTCTGTTTGATCGTGCTTCAGCAAGGATATGCGATAAACAACGTGCTGTTTTCATCCCGCTTTTTATTTAGCTGATCTGGCATAAACGCAAGAAGCTCCTCAAGCCGACTCACACTCCTACCACGTTAAATATTTTTTCTTCATTAAAAAAACGAGCGACTTTTTCTTTCGAGATAACAGTTCCACTACCTTGCTTAGTGCCCTGTACTTTTTGCAACCCCTATCGTCAAGCCGTAATCAGCGGCCTCGGCCGTGACAATATCCTTCGCGGTAAAAAATGCTCGCGCCCCTTTGGAGTGCTAGGTTTCCATTGTTCTAGCGTGCCATTCGCCAAGATTGTCTCGCGGGGTCACCCCACTGCAGTAAATGATAGTTCTCGATCGAGCCAAGCTCAACAGATACTCCTGAATAGATGTATGAGCTCCACCTGCATCGCCAACCACGACCTCAACCTCCGAATCGATAATATCATGGATACGCTCCTTCACCTTCGGATCAAGGTGCTTAATATTAATAGAGCCTGCAATAAATACAGTAGTCATTTAGCTCACCTCCATGTTAATGCCGCGACGTAAATTTTTGCGTCTATCTGCTTTAGGGAAACGTCTGAAAAAGACGTCCAGATCTGGTGAAATATCCAAAGGGCCAAGGGGGCCGTCCGGTGTATCCATTGATGGCCATGCGGGTTAATTTGATGTAAGACTGGTTCGGCTAAAGCGATCCGGCGATGCAACAATCACTGTATGAAACGGCGATTCTGCGCCGGCTCGCTGGTTTGAATCTGGCTCGGACTCCCAATAAAACCACGACCCTCAACTTCATAAGCATGTATGATTTTCGACCGACTTATGATTTTTAAGCCTCCGGTAGCGAGGCGTCAAAAACCGGGGCGCACTTCAGACCTTCGTTATAAGTAATATCCAGATCAAAGCCTCTGCCTTCAATTTGCAGAGAGAATATCCTGTTTCGGCATAAAAAATCTAGAAAACAGTTCGGCCTGGGATTTAATGTTTAATTTGGCGTAAATATTGCGACGGTGAACTTTTATAGTTTCTGTCGACAGCGATAGCTTCCCAGCTATCTCCTTATTAGAGAAACCACTCAGTAACAATTTTAGCACGTCATTTTCGCGCGCTGTTACTTGTGTGCCAAGCTGAATAATCGTTTCTGGCCATAGAGGTAGCTTGGTGAGATTTTTCTCTACATCGACCTCAAAACACATGCGTTGATACATTAACGCAATCACCCATGGCTTGATAATATCAAGCATTGTTATTTGCTCTTGATCAAAACGGACGTTACTGCCAAAGGAAATGCATAGAGTTCTATCGGAATCGAGTTGAACATTGTACTGCGCTTCATCTACTGAAATATACTGTGCGAAATACTGATGATAATACTCAGTCATCATAAAATACTCTGGCGCAATATCCAGCAGATGAAAGAAACCGCTCTGGGGGTTTTCTCGATTAGCTATATAAAATGGATCCAGCAGATAAAGCCCCTTCACATAGCGATGAAGGAGCGCATCTATCTCTTCTGTATCAGCCACCTCAGGAAGACTAACAACTTGTACCTGTTGACTGCTAAAAATCATTACAACCCAATTATCGATTTGCACATATTCATTTAACATACGAATAAGTGAGCTCCAGAATTCTGGACGGTTCAACTGCATGACCAGCTTTCCAATGGATCGGTGCCAAGCCAGGCTATGAAGATCGAGTGGCATTTTCTACCCCTTTAGGGTTAGGAATCCGTAGGCCAGAGGTAGTATTCGTGGGTATTTACTATTCGACAATGACCGGTATATTGATTAGCAGAGCTAACGATGGCCGTGATGGAACATCGTCTTGACAAGGAAAGTTACATGAGAAAATCACATTTGCGAAACCTTTTTTTAGCCTCGCTTCTCTGTGTAGGAATATGTACATCAGTGGGGGCTGTAGAGCCGGGGGTGTATCTGTTTAACTGGTTCGGGCTTATCGCACCGGAGACCCCGAAGGAGTTCGAGCAGCATACCGGCACCAGAATTCATATCGATGCGTTCGACAGTGCCGAAATTATGCAGAGTAAGGTAATGGCTGGGCGCACAGGGTATGACGTGGTGGTAGCCACCTCCAATGTGTTGCCAAGCTTGATCCAGGCGGGAGTACTTCAGCCGTTGGATCGTAATCAACTGAGTAATTTTTCACATATCGATCCTGATATCTTGTCCCAAGTCGCGGTCAATGATCCTGGTAATCGCTACGCTGTGCCCTACTTATGGGGAACCACCGGCATTGGCTATGACGTTGATAAGGTCAAAATGGCATTGGGTGATAATGCACCGGTGAACAGCTGGGATTTGATTTTCAAAGAAGAGAACATCAGCAAACTTAAATCGTGTGGCGTGGCAATGCTCGACTCTCCAAGTGAGATCATTTCGATTGCGCTGCATTACCTTGGGCTCCCCAGCAACAGCAGGAACCCGGATGATTATCAGAAGGCTCAAGCCCTGCTATTAAAAATCCGCCCCTACATCCTCTACTTCGACTCATCCAGGATCGACGCCGACCTAGCTGATGGCAATATTTGTGCAGTTGTGGGATGGGCTAATGGCGCCCTTGCTGCACAGGCCATAAACGAGAAGGCCAGCACTGGTCGCAAGATTTCCTACAGCCTTCCTCGTGAGGGAGCGCTGGTTTGGTCGGAAAACCTGGTTCTGCTAAAAGACGCTCCCCACCCAAAGGCAGGCATGGTATTTATTAACTATATGTTGCAACCAAAAATTATTGCCAAGACCTCAAACCACACTCTATATCCTAACGCCAACAAAGATGCCACTGAATTTGTCGAACGGAAGCTGCGAGACAATCCTTGGATTTATCCAGACAAAAAAACTATTGCTACACTTATTCCACTTGAGCCACTGCCATTGAAAATAGAGCGAATTCGCACCCGGGTGTGGACCAAAGTGAAGAGTGGCACGTGATACGACTTGGTTGAAATAGCTTTATGCCGCTGGACAACAAATCAATTGGTTTGAATGTTCAGCGGTGGAGCTGCATTGAAGACATTCTCCGAAAGCATGATGCGGGGCTATAACTCAAAAGAAGTAATCCTCCCGACAAAGCATTAAAGCTCATTGTAAATCTTATTCGCCGCACAACACTTTTAAGTGCGAAATTTCTTTTATAACTGCTTAGTAATGAGGCGCCCCACAGTAGTAAGCCGACCCATTCGTACTGGCGTAGATTTTGAGCTTTACGAAGGGCCTTTATCTGCCATTCACGACGCGTCAAAGATCATGCACTTTCACAAAAAATTTTATATCACCACGAGTTGATAAATATATTTAGATCTATTGTTGATACTAAGGTTTTTGTTACTTCAAGTCGATTTTGTCACCTCGCAATCCGCTTTCCACTCGCCCTTCAGGGCGAGGAGACGGATAAGGCGGACTCTTCCAAGTCAATCAATATCCCCCGCGCCTAACGGCTTGGGGCTTGGGGCTTGGGGCTTCGCACGGGCACCTGAAAGGAAAATTCTGTATGCATAATTGATAAAACTTCGGCGATAGCCAAGCACTTACTTGGAGCACAGGTGTTTACGTAGGGTGCAGGGGTAGCCCTTATCAGCCTACATACTAAGAGGTTGTCACAGAAGTTCTAGGGAAGGGGAAAGATCATCTACCAAGCTGATTGCCAATGCCCCTTGTAGTCAGACGAGTAAAAAACCTACAAGGATATTGATGAACAAATCGGCCACAGCATGCCCGAACAAGCATGGGCCATGTATTACGTCTCGGGCGGGGCGAGAAAACATCGCCCTAGCGGTGATGGAACGCATCGCAATGGATAACAAGGCACTGTTTGTTAAGCTCCCCGAACTTGCACCGGCTGAAAAAGGGGATCAAGAGAACGTTGGCCGGAACCAAGACGATGTTGCGGTAAGTACGTTTGCCCCGGACACGAATGTAAGAAAATCGATACCCAGCAACCACATCATTGACCTTTTCGGCCTAGCCTTAAACTTGCACGGATCTCCGACATGAAAAAGACTACCCCCAACTCCCCGCAATCACCCGATGCTTCAGCCAACGATGACATTGACTCATCCAAACTCTCCGATCCCATCAGCCACTTTTTCACCCTCCACCCTAACCTCGACACGCTGTCGCTGCTCGCCCAAACCTGTGAAACATTGGGCTCGCTCAACGTCATGAGCACCAATCTTGCCCACAGTCTCGAAAGTCCTCATCGCAACGCCGCTCTGGCGATCCTCCAGTTGGCGGAGCTGGCCGGACTGTTGGTCAACCGGGCGTTGGAAAACCTGGACCCACCCGCCGGGTTACCTGAGACACCGTCCGATAATGCCCTCTGAGGAGTGCCGAGATCACGCTCCAGGGACTTGAGACCTGCGCTGGTATTGAATGGCGCGCAGTGCGCGAGATGCTGGCGAAGTCCCGGCCCTTTCATATCCCTCGATATGCTGGAGTTTGTATGACGTTAATGATGGGAAAAATCCAGTCCCTCGCCGAAAGTGTGCTTACCCATAACGCCCTCGATAACATTTTCTACCGACGATGGCTGGCTGGCCCACTCCCCCTCGCCGACGTTGAAGTGTTTGCTCGAAACTACCTGGCCCGCACTACGCAGACCTCTCTTAGGGTTGCCCTGCCATTGGTGAATACGGGCAACTTGTACGAACAACTCGAAATCATCAAAAAACGCTACCCCGACAAGGGCCACGGCAACCGGGAAAAGGCCCACCTTACCCGTCTGGAAAATTATTTGATCGATCTTCTCAGCCGTCTCTCGGGTCAGCCATATCGCATGGACAAACTCACGGCTTTGCCTGTGCTGGACAGTAGCCACACGTTTAATCGCGAAAAACTGAGGCTTTATATCGACGGTGATCACGAAAATCCGCGCCGTATACTCGGCGCGTTGTTGGCTCAGGAATGGCTGGCCTATCCGATGCTCATCCGTTTGTACGAAGGGGCGCGCAACTATAAGCACCTGTATGCCAATAACGACGACTTTCATAAACACTGCGAGTATTTTTACATCCACATCGGCGATGCGGAAAAAGAACACCAGATCCAGGCCGTGAAAGCCGCCAGCCAGGCATGCAACACCGACCAGCACATTGAGGAAGTCAGCGCAGCGTTCAACCGCTTCCTGATGCTCACCCAGCAGTACTGGGACGGGATAGCGCGTGCCATGCCCCGCGTGCAAAATCCGGTTATCCCCCAGAAGCTCCACGAATCACCCTTATAGGCAAACTATCCGTGGCACCACGAAGGGCTCACGTAGGCACTATCAGTTCAACCGAAGGGAAATAGCTGCGGTAACGCTTGGCATCACGAGTCAGCAACGGAAGCTCTTTCACAGCGGAATGCGCACCGATGAAAAAATCCGCTAACACGTTACTTTTTCCGCCCCCTACTTTCCTATAGCGAACAAAAGCCTTTGCGGCCAAAAACAATGCGGGACGTGGGACTTCCTGCATCTCCAAACCGAGCAGAGTCACCGCATCATCCAGCGCTTCGAACGTGGTAAATGTATGGGACAGTTCGGCGTAGATTATTGGATTGATGGCCAACTCATGTATCTGGGATTGAGCGCGTAGCTGTTGTATAGACCAATCAGCCCAGACAGGGTCGTCTTCCAGGACATCAATCAACACGTTCGTGTCGACCAATATCATCAGTCCTCACCTCGCAGCAATGCCATCAACTCGTCGGTATTCCATTTGATATCGGCCTTGCCACGCGCCGCTTCAAACCGGTCCGGAATGACTGATTTGGCAGGATCAGCTTTTGGTTTGCAACTATGCAGTACCACTTCGCCTTGGGCGTTAACACTGAACTCGATGGCCGAACCAGGCAGAAGACATAGTGCGTCGCGGATGGGCTTGGGAATCGTTACCTGCCCCTTGCTCGTCATTGTCGTCGTCATATTGCGCTCCAGAAGTATTACCGGATCTCAGAAAGTAATACTTAGCTCTCGAGACTGCAACCGCCACTGATCGTAGGAAAATTCTCATCGTTCAGAGGATTCGGCCGCAACTCCCGTCGCGGCCGATCCCATTCTCATCAAAAACGCGACACGGTTCGCATCGCATCCACGAGGTAACGCATGGCGATCCTGTCGCTTTCCGACAGGTCGCGGTATTGCTCCACCAGTTTCATTTCATCCGAACTCAATCGACGCCTTCGACGACTGACATTGAAGCAAGGAAAGATTCCTAACATTTCGGTAATGCCTTGTACTTTCGCCATGGACGATGTCCTTCCATATGTCAGAGAAAACCAAAATACCCATCGCCCCAATTGTGCAGCCACCGGCCTGAAGGGCAGAAACCGGTCATGCCCATAGAATAGAAAGTTAATCAGCGCTGAAAAGCAGTTTTTAGAGTAATTAGTCGAAAACAGCAGAAATGCCCTCAAATTCAGAACGGTCTGTCAGAAAAGTTAACCGACATTTTTTGTTTCATTGCCGAACTGTCCTAATGCCATCAATCAATTTTGCTCTGCTATCGAACGGTTTAAGCTAAATGGCATCTGTTTAGAGTCCGTTGCGTTTGGCCGAAGGCATGTCCGAACCCCATTTTTGATCCAGCACGTGCCAGGAACGGCGCGGGATTGTTCACGACAGGTTTACTTATGCACCGCAGGAATTTGCTCAAAGCGTCCATGGCCATTGCGGCCTACACCGGCTTGTCCGCTACCGGACTGCTGGCATCCCGGGCTTGGGCCGCTAATGGCACAGCCGATGGCGATGCCCAGGCGTTCGACTTCGAAGCACTGAAGATCCAGGCCAAGCAACTTGCCGGCAATCGCTACCAGGACACCAAGCAGGTGCTGCCGCCGACCCTGGCGACCATGACGCCGCAAAATTTCAATGCAATTCGTTACGACGCTGATCACTCGCTGTGGAATGACCTCAACGGTCAGCTCGACGTGCAGTTCTTCCACGTCGGCATGGGGTTCAAGCAGCCCGTGCGCATGTACAGCGTCGATCCCAAGACGCGTCAGGCCCGTGAAGTGCATTTCCGCCCTTCCCTGTTCAATTATGAGAAAACCACGGTCGACACCCAGCAGCTCAAGGGCGACCTGGGGTTCTCTGGATTCAAGTTGTTCAAGGCACCCGAGCTGGATCGGCACGACGTGTTGTCATTCCTGGGCGCCAGTTATTTCCGTGCAGTCGACGCGACTGGCCAGTACGGCTTGTCGGCGCGCGGCCTGGCGATCGACACCTACGCCAAAAAGCGTGAGGAATTCCCCGATTTCACCAAGTTCTGGTTCGAGACTCCGGACAAGAACAGCACCCGTTTTGTGGTCTACGCCCTGCTGGACTCGCCGAGCGCCACCGGTGCCTATCGGTTCGATATCGACTGCCAGGCTACTCAGGTGGTCATGGCCGTGGACGCTTACATCAACGCCCGCACCGCTATAGAACAACTGGGCATTGCGCCGATGACCAGCATGTTCAGCTGCGGCACGCATGAGCGGCGCATGTGCGACACCATTCATCCGCAGATTCACGACTCCGATCGACTGTCCATGTGGCGCGGCAACGGCGAGTGGATCTGCCGGCCACTGAACAACCCGGCGACCCTGCAATTCAATGCGTTTGCCGACACCGACCCCAAGGGCTTCGGCCTGGTGCAGACCGATCACGAGTTCGCCAGTTACCAGGACACTGTCGACTGGTACAGCAAGCGTCCAAGCCTGTGGGTAGAACCTACAACCTCATGGGGCGAAGGCTCTATTGATTTGCTGGAAATTCCTACGACCGGCGAGACTCTGGACAACATTGTCGCGTTCTGGACGCCGAAGAAACCTGTGGCCGCCGGGGACTCGCTGAACTACGGCTACAAGCTCTACTGGAGCGCCTTGCCACCGGTGGGCACGCCACTGGCGCGAGTCAATGCGACCCGCTCGGGCATGGGCGGCTTCACCGAGGGCTGGGCGCCGGGCGAGCATTACCCGCAAGTCTGGGCGCGACGGTTTGCCGTGGACTTCAATGGCGGCGGTCTGGATCGCCTGCCGGAGGGCACCGGTATCGAGCCGGTGGTGACATGTTCGAATGGCGAGGTGAAGGACTTCAGCGTGCTGGTGCTGGATGACATCAAGGGTTTTCGCATTCTCTTCGACTGGTACCCGACCAACGACAGCGTGGAGCCGGTGGAGCTGCGGTTGTTCATCCGCACCAACGACCGCACCTTGAGCGAGACCTGGTTGTATCAGTACTTCCCGCCGGCGCCGGACAAGCGCAAGTACACCTGATGTAGCAAAAATCAAAAGACGTTAAAAAGCCCCGACCCAACCGGCCGGGGCTATTTTGTTTCTACAGCCTCATTCAGTCGCGCAAATCCGACTCATGAATCGGCTGGTCCCGATGCGTCGCCCGCTGATACTGCGCCGGCCAGACGGCCTTGCGACCTCCCAGGTCATCATCGGCATGCAGCGGCCAATACGGATCTCGCAACAGCTCCCGCGCCAGGAAAATGATATCCGCCTGGCACGTGCGCAGGATGTGCTCGGCTTGCGCAGGTTCGGTAATCATTCCTACCGTACCGGTCGCGATGCCTGACTCCTTGCGCACCCGCTCGGCGAAGCGGGTCTGGTAACCCGGGCCGGTCGGGATTTCCGCGTTGACCGCGGTCCCTCCCGAAGACACGTCAATCAGGTCCACCCCCAGAGCCTGCAGGCGGCGCGCCAGCTCGACGGTCTCATCCGGGTTCCAGCCATCTTCCACCCAGTCGGTGGCCGACACTCGCACAAACAGCGGCAGCTCTTGCGGCCACACCGCCCTTACCGCTTCAGTCACCTGAAGCACCAGGCGAATGCGATTCTCGAACGACCCGCCATATTGATCCCGACGTTGGTTGCTCAGCGGCGACAGGAATTGATGCAGCAGGTAACCATGGGCAGCATGTACCTCCACCACTTTGAAACCGGCCACCAGGGCGCGTTTTGCCGAATCGACAAAGGCCTGGATGATGTCGGCGATGGCCCCCTCATCCAGCTGCGTGGGCTGGGTGTGTTGCGGGTCGAAGGCGATTGGCGAAGGCCCAACGGGCACCCAGCCGCCGTCGTCCGGTTTTACGCTGCCGTGCTTGCCCAGCCACGGCCGATAAGTGCTGGCCTTGCGCCCGGCGTGCGCCAGCTGAATACCCGCCACCGCGCCCTGGGCGGCGATAAAGCGGGTAATGCGTTGCAAGGGCTCGATCTGTTCGTCATTCCACAGGCCGAGGTCTTCGGCGGTGATACGGCCGTCGGCGGTGATGGCCGTGGCTTCGGTAAAAATCAGGCCAGCGCCACCCACCGCGCGGCTGCCAAGGTGAACCAGATGCCAGTCATTGGCCAGGCCATCGACGCTCGAATATTGGCACATGGGTGATACCGCGATGCGGTTGAGCAGGGTTAGCTGGCGCAGCGTGTAGGGTTCAAGCAGCAGACTCATGGGGCACCTCTCAAATCAGTGGGCAGGCTCCAGGGTTCTGTTTGAAAGTCGACGAGTGACAGTAAAGAGTTGCAGCACCCGCCCCCGCGGGCAAAAAATTCGACAAGACGTCACAAGGAAAATCAAGCAGTGCTTAGAGCCTAGTCGACAACGGGGGATCGGGGAGGGTTCAGATGTAATGGGTGTCAGAAAGATCGAATCGCGAGCAGGCTCGCTCCCACACTGGACATGTGGAGCTCACAAACCCCGGTTCCAGCTTGCCCATACTGGTCACTTGATGGACACAAATCCTGTGGGAGCGAGCCTGCTCGCGATGGGCTCAACGCGGTTCGATGTGGGCAATCATCAACTGCACTGTCTCATTGCCACGAAACTCGTTGAGGTCGAGCTTGTATGCCAGCTCCACCCACTTGATGGTCGGATTGGGCCAGATGTCGCGATCGATCCCGAAGGCAATGCCATCGAGTTTCACCGAGCCGCACTCGCTCCGGAGCACCACCTTGAGGTGACGTTCACCGACCACACGCTGCTCCACCAGCTGGAACACCCCGTGAAACAGCGGCTCGGGGAAATGCTGCCCCCATGGGCCGGCATGACGCAGGGCCCGGGCCAGCTCCAGGTGAAATTCCTCGACCGCCAGAGTGCCGTCCGACAGCAGGCGGCCAGTCAGGTCCTCTTCGCGCAGTTGTCGACGCACTTCAGCGTCAAACGCTTCGGCGAACAACGGGAAATTTTCCTCGGGCAGGGTCAGACCCGCCGCCATGGCATGGCCACCATACTTGCTGATCAGTGTCGGATGCTGCGCCGCTACCACGCTCAAGGCGTCACGGATATGAAACCCCTGCACCGAGCGCCCCGAACCCTTGAGCAGCCCATCACCGGCATCGGCAAAAGCGATGGTCGGACGGAAGTAACGCTCCTTCATCCGCGACGCGAGGATGCCGATCACGCCTTGGTGCCACTCGGGATCGAACAGGCACAAACCGAACGGCATGGACTCCACCGGCAGATCCTTGAGCTGGGCCAGCGCCTCGCGCTGCATGCCCTGCTCGATGGATTTACGGTCCTGGTTCATGCCGTCGAGCTGCACTGCCATTTCCCGGGCCAGGGCCTGGCTGTCGGTCAGCAGGCATTCAATGCCCAGGCTCATGTCATCCAGGCGCCCCGCCGCGTTCAAGCGCGGGCCGACGATGAAACCGAGGTCAGTGGAGGTGATGCGGGCATGGTCACGCTTGGCCACTTCGAGAATCGCCTTGACCCCTGGCCGCGCGCGCCCGGCGCGAATCCGCTCAAGGCCCTGATGCACCAGGATCCGGTTATTGGCATCCAGGGGCACCACGTCGGCGACGCTGCCCAGCGCCACCAGGTCCAGCAATTCACCGATGTTTGGCTGCGGTTTGGTCGCATACCAGCCGAGGTCGCGCAACCGCGCCCGCAGGGCCATCAGCACGTAGAAAATCACGCCGACACCCGCCAGCGCCTTGCTCGGGAAAGTGCAACCTGGCTGATTCGGATTGACGATGGCATCGGCCAGCGGCAACTCATCGCCGGGCAAGTGGTGATCGGTGACCAGCACCTGCAGCCCGGCCTTTTTTGCCGCCGCGACGCCTTCAACGCTGGAGATGCCGTTGTCCACGGTAATCAGCAACTGCGGGGTCCGGGTTAACGCCACTTCGACGATTTCCGGCGTCAGGCCGTAGCCGTACTCAAAACGGTTGGGCACCAGATAGTCGACGTGGGCGGCGCCCAGCAGGCGCAGCCCCAGCACGCCTACGGTGCTGGCGGTCGCGCCATCGGCATCGAAGTCGCCAACGATCAGGATGCGCTGGCGCTGCTCCAGAGCAGTCACCAGCAACTCCACCGCGGCGTCGATGCCCTTGAGTTGCTGGAACGGGATCAGCCGCGCCAGGCTCTTGTCCAGTTCGGCCTCGGACTGCACGCCCCGTGCCGCGTACAAGCGGGTCAACAGGGGCGGGATATCACCGAGAAAAGGCAGGATGTCGGGCAGCTGGCGAGGTTCGATGCGCATGGGGTGACGGGTGCTTCTCTTGAATACTTAGGAAAAAAACCGATTATCGCGACAGGCCGAGGCCAATCAGCCGCGTTCGCCGCTCAGCCACTGCAGCTGGACTTCGTGCTGACCACGGTCGTCAGTCACAAAAATTGTCCCTTCGCTGATCATCACGTCCCACTTGATGACGCGGGGCATGTCCTTGGCCAGGGTCTCGAGGACTTCCTGAGGAACAGCTGCGATGTGCACGTTTTTCAGGTTCTTGATTGCCGGGATCACCTTGGTTTCCCAGACCCGCAGGCTGCCGTAGGCCAGCAGGCTGGTGCGCTCGGTGCGACGCGAACACCAGGTCAGGCGATCGGCGTCTGGCTGGCCGACTTCGATCCAGTGCAGAACGCGATCGTCCAGGCTCTTTTCCCACAGGGCAGGCTCATCTACGTCCGACAGACCGCGACCGAAAGACAGCTGCTCGTTGTACCAGAAGGCGTAGGCCAGCAGTCGCACAGTCATGCGCTCTTCAGTTTCCGAAGGGTGACGGGCGATGGTCTGCTTCACGCTCTCGTAAACGCTGCGGTCGAGGTCGGTAAGGTTCAGTTCAAACTTGTAGGTCGTGGACGGCTGGGCCATGAACGGGCTTCTTGATACGAGGAAAGGCGGCAAGTCTAACCGATGCGACCACCAATCAACGAATTGTAGCGATGAACCTTGGGCGACTGACGCCCGGCTATGCTAAAACGCTCTATCAGCCAGCCTTTGTCCTACAGGATCCAGCATGCCGTTCACCGCCAAACCGCTCTCAGGCTTGAAAGTCATCGAATTGGGCACCCTGATCGCCGGGCCCTTTGCGTCGCGGATTTGCGGCGAGTTCGGCGCTGAGGTGATCAAGGTCGAATCGCCCGACGGCGGTGATCCATTGCGCAAATGGCGCAAAATCTATGAAGGCACCTCGCTGTGGTGGTTCGTCCAGGCGCGCAATAAAAAGTCCCTGACGCTGAACCTCAAGCACCCCGAAGGCCTGGCCGTCCTGAAAAAGCTGCTCGGCGAAGCAGACATCCTCATCGAGAACTTCCGCCCCGGCGTCCTGGAAAAGCTTGGCCTGGGCTGGGATGTCCTGCACGCCTTGAACCCCAAGCTGGTGATGGTGCGGCTGTCGGGATTCGGCCAGACCGGGCCAATGAAGGATCAGCCAGGGTTTGGTGCGGTTGGCGAGTCCATGGGCGGTCTGCGCTACATCACCGGCTTCGAGGATCGCCCACCCGTGCGCACCGGCATTTCCATTGGTGACTCGATCGCCGCCCTCTGGGGCGTGATCGGCGCGCTGATGGCGTTGCGTCATCGTGAGGTCAACGGTGGCCAGGGCCAGGTAGTGGACGTGGCATTGTATGAAGCGATCTTCGCCATGATGGAAAGCATGGTGCCGGAGTTCGACGTGTTCGGCTTCATCCGCGAACGTACCGGCAACATCATGCCGGGCATCACGCCCTCCTCGATCCACACCAGCGCCGACGGCAAGCACGTGCAGATCGGCGCCAACGGCGATGCGATCTTCAAGCGCTTCATGCTGATCATCGGCCGCGAGGACCTGGCCAATGACCCAGTCCTGGCCAGCAACGACGGGCGCGACACCCGGCGCGACGAGCTCTACGGGGTCATCGACCGCTGGGCCAACTCACTGCCCCTGGACGCCATCATCGAGCAACTGAACCAGGCCGAAGTACCGGCCAGCCGAATCTTCAGTGCCGAAGACATGTTCGCGGACCCGCAATACCTGGCCCGGGAGATGTTCCTCCAGGCCAAACTGCCAGATGGCAAAGACTTCAAGATGCCCGGGATCGTCCCAAAACTCTCCGAGACCCCGGGATCCGCAGAATGGGTCGGCCCCCAACTGGGCGAACACAACTCGCAGGTACTCAACGACCTTGGCTACGACCAGGTCCAGATCACCAAACTGCGTGAAGACGGAGCCATTTAAGCTCAAACGCCTGTTGCCACCCGCACCGCACAACCGCCTGGCCCTGGCGGCTATTGCGTTGTTGGCCGGGCTGGTCTCGCCCAACCTGGCGCAGGCCAGGGACACGCTGATCTGGGTGCTGCGCGACTTCCACGATGGCAATGTGGCCACCGGCAGCCTGAAGGACACTCGAGCATTTTTCGAGCACCCGGCGCTGCCGTGACAAATCGCAGGCAAAAAGAAACCCCGAGAAGTGGGGAGACGACTCGGGGTTAAACGTGGCCTACATAAAGACCAGTAACAGCAAGCGCCAGGCACCGGAGCACAATGCTTGTTCCTGCTGTTACATACTCTGACTGGCGATCCCGGGATTAGGTTCCCGCAAGATGCGATTCAATTTCGACTGGCGAGCAGCTTGTCCTGTGCAGCGTTGCGCAACGCCGCGATAACACAGGGTTCCAGACGACCTTCGGCAATCATCAAGTCGCGGCGCAAACCGTCGACCACGTCCGTGAGCAAGCGCTTGTCGCTCAACTGAGTCTGGTTGAAAGCCCGTTCGACCACGATCGCGCCGGTTGAACTCTTCAGAGTCACCAGGCATTCGCCGTGCAGACCCGATGGGGTCAGCGTTACTTGATACGGGCTCAGCGCCTCTGCGAGCAATAGACTGATACTTTCCAAATCGATCACCACTCATTAGTCCGAAAACAAAGTGCCTGGGGCAGGTCTACTGTAAATGACCATCGGCCTCAGAAGAAAGTTCTGAATGGTATCCGCAGGGACGTCGACGCCTCTGGTAGTTGAAGCATGCATGACGAAGATGACAGGAAAAAAACAGCGGCGCGCTGCATGAACGAAAAAGCCCGTCAGAAGACGGGCTTTTCAGTTCGAGGCTTTGGGCCTACAGCGGTTTACCGCGATTCCCATGCTGGCTGACGAACGCCTGGACGGCTTTCAGGTCATTGGGCAGCACGGTGCAGCGCTCATCGCGCTCGAACAGGTCGGTCAGGTGCACTGGCAGTTCCAGGGCCTTGCCGACGCCGGCCTTCAGCACCGCATCCGGGAACTTGACCGGGTGCGCGGTGCCCAGGATCACCATCGGGATGTCCAGGCTGCGACGGCACTCGCGGGCGGCCTTGACGCCGATCGCGGTGTGGGGGTCGAGCAACTCGCCAGTCTGTTCGTAGACTTCGGCAATGGTTTCGCAGGTTTGCGCGTCGTCCACGGCCAGGGAGTCGAACAGCTTGCGCGCTTCGGTCCAGCGTTCTTCTTCGACGCTGAAACCGCCACCTTGCTTGAAACTGTCCATCAGCCCGGCAATCGCCGCACCGTTACGACCGTGCAAGTCAAACAGCAGGCGTTCGAAGTTCGACGACACCATGATGTCCATCGACGGCGACAGCGTGGCGTGCAGGGTTTCCTTGACGTACTGGTTGCCGCTCATGAAGCGGTGCAGGATGTCGTTGCGGTTGGTGGCGACGATCAACTGGTTGATCGGCAGGCCCATGTTGCGCGCCAGGTAGCCGGCGAAGATGTCGCCGAAATTACCGGTAGGCACCGAGAACGATACCGAGCGGGCCGGCCCGCCCAACTGCAGGGACGCGTGGAAGTAGTAAACGATCTGGGCCATGATCCGCGCCCAGTTGATCGAGTTCACTGCCACCAGGCGAGTGCCTTTGAGGAAGCTCTGGTCAGCGAAGCTGGCCTTGACCATTTCCTGGCAGTCGTCGAAGTTGCCTTCGATGGCGATGTTGTGGATGTTCTCGCCGAAGATGGTGGTCATCTGCCGACGCTGCACTTCGGACACGCGGTTGTGCGGGTGCAGGATGAAGATGTCGACGTTTTCGCAGTGCTTGCAGCCTTCGATGGCGGCCGAGCCGGTGTCGCCGGAAGTTGCACCGACGATCACCACGCGCTCCCCGCGTTTTTCCAGCACGTAGTCGAGCAGACGCCCGAGCAGCTGCAGGGCGAAGTCCTTGAACGCCAGGGTCGGGCCATGGAACAGTTCCAGGACCCACTCGTTGCCGTTCAGCTGACGCAGCGGCGCGACGGCGCTGTGCGAAAACACGCCGTAGGTTTCTTCCAGGATCTTCTTGAAGTCCGCATCGGGAATGCTCCCGGTCACGAACGGGCGCATCACCCGGAAAGCCAGTTCGTGATAAGGCAGGCCGGCCCAGGACGCGATTTCTTCCTGGGTGAAACGTGGCAGGTTTTCCGGGACGTACAGACCGCCGTCGGTGGCGAGACCGGCCAGCAGGACATCTTCGAAATTCAGGGCCGGTGCCTGGCCGCGGGTACTGATATAACGCATGACTGGCTCCAATAGACAGTGTTCGCAAACCCGGGCCCGCACGCGAGCCCGGTGAACGATAACGGCTTAGTTCAGGTGCTCGACGCGGATCCGTACCACCGGACCGACCACGCCCGCCAGGGCTTCCAGGGCGGCGATGGCATCATTCATGTGCTGTTCCAGCACACGGTGAGTCAGCAGGATCATCGGCACCAGGCCGTCATGCTCTTCGACTTCTTTCTGCATGATCGATTCGATGTTGATGCCGCGCTCCGACAGGATGCTCGCCACCTGGGCCAGTACGCCCGGGTGGTCCTTGGCTTGAATCCGCAGGTAGTAGGCACTTTCGCAAGCTTCGATCGGCAGGATCGGGTGGGCCGACAGCGAGTCGGGCTGGAAGGCCAGGTGCGGCACACGATTCTCCGGGTCGGAGGTCATGGCGCGAACCACGTCTACCAGGTCGGCGATCACCGACGAGGCAGTCGGCTCCATGCCGGCACCAGCGCCATAGAACAGGGTCGAACCGGCAGCATCACCGTTGACCATCACAGCGTTCATCACACCATTGACGTTGGCGATCAGGCGATCGGCCGGAATCAGCGTCGGGTGCACGCGCAACTCGATACCCGCTGCAGTGCTGCGGGCGACACCCAGGTGCTTGATGCGATAGCCCAGCGCTTCGGCGTAGTTCACGTCAGCGGTGGTCAGCTTGGTGATGCCTTCGGTGTAGGCCTTGTCGAATTGCAGCGGAATGCCGAATGCGATGGAGGCCAGGATCGTCAGCTTGTGGGCTGCATCGATGCCTTCGACGTCGAAAGTCGGATCGGCTTCGGCGTAACCCAGTGCCTGCGCCTCGGCGAGCACGTCTTCGAAGGTGCGACCCTTCTCGCGCATTTCCGTGAGGATGAAGTTGCCAGTGCCATTGATGATACCGGCGACCCAATTGATGCGGTTGGCCGAGAGGCCTTCACGGATCGCCTTGATCACCGGGATGCCACCGGCCACTGCTGCTTCGAACGCCACGATCACGCCTTTCTCGCGTGCCTTGGCGAAGATTTCGTTACCGTGAACGGCAATCAGTGCCTTGTTCGCGGTGACCACATGCTTGCCATTCTCGATGGCCTTGAGTACCAGCTCGCGGGCAACGGTATAGCCGCCCATCAGCTCTATGACGATGTCGATCTCAGGGTTCGTGGCCACTTCGAAGACATCGTTGGTAATCGCAATACCGGTCGTTTGGAACTGAGGCTTTGGCGTGCGCATGGCAATTTGTGCCACTTCGATCCCACGCCCGGCACGACGAGCAATTTCCTCGGCGTTGCGCTGAAGTACGTTGAAGGTACCGCCACCGACGGTTCCTAACCCACAGATGCCTACTTTGACCGGTTTCACTGTGAACTCCCCATAAAACGGCCGACGCAAGGCCGGCCGTGAAAACAACCGCATGCTCGCGGTTCTCTATTAATGGCCCGGCGCAACTGCCGCCGGACCATGATCGTCAAAGGCTGACCGTGACGATGCGAATCTACTTCGCGCCCAGCGCCAGTTTGGCGACTTGTGGCGCAGGCTGGTAGCCCGGAATGACCTGTCCATCAGCCAAAACGATAGCCGGTGTACCGTTCACGCCAATCGACTGACCGAGCGCGAATTGCTTGGAAACCGGGTTCTCGCACTTGGCGGCCTTGATTTCCTTACCGTCGGCCATCTTGTCCATGGCCGCTTTCTTGTCCTTGGAGCACCAGACCGCCTGCAGCTGTTCGTCGCCCGGCGAGCCCAGGCCCTGGCGCGGGAACGCGACATAACGCACTTCGATGCCACGCTTGTTCAGCTCAGGCACTTCGGCGTGCAGCTTGTGGCAGTACGGGCAGGTGGTGTCGGTGAATACGGTGATGTGCGACTTGGTTTCGCCAATGGCCGGGTAGACCACGGTTTCAGCGACCGGAATGGCATTGACCAGCTTGGAAACGCCCAGGCGCTCGGTTTTCTCGGTCAGGTTGACCGGCTTGCCGTCCTTGAGCTGGAACATGTAGCCCTGAACCACGTACTGGCCATCGGCGCTGGCATAGAGCACCCGGCTGCCTTGCAACCTGACTTCGTACAGGCCTGCCAGGGGGCTGGCGGAGATGCTTTCTACCGGAACCTCAAGCTGGAGGTTCTCCAGGCTTTTACGAATGGCTTTGTCGGCCGCGTCATCGGCGACGGCAAAGGTGCTGACCAACGCAATGGCTGCGGCGGCGAAAATCTGGGTCAGACGCATGAGAACTCCTGAAGGCGGACAAATGGGACGATCAGAACGCCCGTGCCAAGGCACCGGGTCACAACCGCCCACCGTGCAAACCGGCAAAGCCTACCACATAAGGCTCGTGTGGCCGAATGCGCCTGACGCAAGACATTGCTGGGCCCTGTAGGAGCGAGCTTGCTCGCGATGGTCGTTAACGATAACGCATGCTCTCTGGTTCAACGCGGTGCTATTGAGACCATCGCGAGCAAGCTCGCTCCTACAGGATTTGCGTCAACCTCTGGGATGATGTTTGGCGTGCAGGTCCTGCAGGCGGGCACGGGCGACGTGGGTGTAAATCTGGGTGGTCGACAGGTCGCTGTGGCCGAGCAACATCTGCACCACCCGCAGGTCCGCGCCGTGGTTGAGCAGGTGCGTAGCAAACGCGTGGCGCAGGGTGTGCGGCGACAGCGACTTGCCGATACCCGCCACCTTCGCCTGGTGCTTGATACGATGCCAGAACGTCTGGCGGGTCATCTGCTCACCGCGCAGGCTGGGAAACAGCACATCACTGGGACGCCCGCCGAGCAACTCGCTTCGAGCGTCGCGCATGTAGCGCTCGACCCAGACAATCGCCTCCTCCCCCATCGGCACCAGCCGCTCCTTGCTGCCCTTGCCCATCACCCGCAGCACGCCCTGGCGCAGGTTGACCTGCTCCAGGGTCAGGCTGATCAGCTCCGTTACCCGCAGGCCACAGGCATACAACACCTCGAGCATGGCGCGGTCGCGCTGGCCGATGGCTTCGCTCAGGTCCGGCGCCTTCAGCAGCGCCTCGACATCGGCCTCTGACAAGGATTTGGGCAATGGCCTGCCGAGTTGCGGCATATCGATACGCAAGGTCGGGTCGACTGCGATCAACTTTTCCCGCAGCAGATAGCGATAAAAGCCACGCACTCCCGAGAGGAAACGCGCCGTGGACCGTGGCTTGTAGTTTTGCTCCAGGCGCCAGGCCAGGTGATCGAGGATCAACTCGCGGCCGGCGTTGATTAACTCCAGGCCCTTCTCCTGCAGCCAGCCGTTGAACAAGGCCAGGTCACTGCGATACGCATCGCGCGTGTTGTCCGACAGGCCTTTCTCCAGCCACAACGCGTCGAGGAATTGGTCTATCAATGGATGTTCGATGGCGGGCATAAAGGCTCAGGTGACAGATCAACTGTCGGTAAGTCTTTCATAGACTGCTGGGGGTTTATAGAACCTGATGTCAACGCGCTGCCTGGTCGATCGACTCGCGTGCCAAGTCGGATCGCCGCATCTAACGCGCCCACCAGTAAATCGCAGGCAACAAAAAAGCAGCCCGCAGGCTGCTTTTTTTGCATCGGAAGCTGGACTTAAGCCAGTTTTTCCTTGATGCGAGCTGCTTTACCGGACAGGTCACGCAGGTAGTACAGCTTGGCTTTACGTACGTCACCGCGACGTTTAACGGCCATGCTGTCGATTTGCGGGCTGTAGGTCTGGAAAGTACGCTCTACGCCAACACCGTTGGAGATTTTACGAACGGTGAAAGCACTGTTTACGCCGCGGTTACGCTTGGCGATAACAACACCTTCGAACGCTTGCAGACGCGAACGGTCGCCTTCCTTCACTTTCACCTGAACGACAATGGTGTCGCCCGGGGCAAAGGTAGGGATCTCTTTGGTCATCTGCTCTGCTTCGAGTGCAAGGATGATTTTGTTAGTCATGCTGTGCTCCTAAGGTAAATCAACGGACTTACCATCGATACGTTGTTAACTATCGTCCCGCTCGCGGATGTATTCCTCGAGCAGCTTCTTCTCTTCTCCAGAAAGCGAGCGGCTTTCCAGAAGATCGGCGCGTCGTTCAAAGGTCCTACCAAGGGACTGCTGTAAACGCCAACGCCGGATATGCGCGTGATTGCCACTTAGCAACACGTCGGGAACACGCTGATCCGCATACACCTCAGGTCGGGTGTAGTGCGGGCAATCCAGCAAACCATCCGTAAAGGAATCTTCCTCGGCGGAGTCCGCATGCCCTAAAGCTCCAGGCAGCAGTCGTGTAACCGCATCGATCAGGACCATCGCCGGCAGCTCGCCGCCAGACAGTACATAGTCGCCAATCGACCACTCTTCATCGACATGAGCCTCTATAAAACGCTCGTCAATGCCTTCATAGCGGCCGGCAATCAGGATCAATGCATCCAAATTCGCCAACTCGCGTACCGCCGACTGTGTCAGTTGACGGCCTTGGGGGGACAGGTAAATCACCTTCGCCGCCTCCCCGGCTGCTGCCTTGGCCTGAACCAGAGCATCTTCCAGGGGCTTGATCTTCATCACCATGCCCGGGCCACCGCCAAATGGGCGATCGTCCACAGTGTGATGTCGATCCGTCGTGTAGTCTCGCGGATTCCAACAGGTGAGCTGCAAGAGCCCCTGTTTCACCGCACGACTGGTGATGCCGTACTCGCTGATGGCGGAGAACATCTCGGGAAACAAACTGATCACTTCTACGCGCAAGTTAGCCACGCTTAGAAGTCCGCATCCCATTCCACCTTCATCTCGCCTGCGGCAAGGTCAACGGCCAACACGCATTGCTCCGTATAGGGCAACAGGCGTTCGCGATCGTCCAGGCTGCCAGCGCAAGGCTTGACCACCATTACATCATTGGCGCCGGTTTCCAGAAGATGATCGATCTTCCCGAGCAGTTGCCCCAGTTGATCAATAACCTTCAGACCTTCGAGCTGGTACCAGTAGTACTCGCCGTCGGTCAATTCAGGGAACAGGTTGCGCGGCACACAGATCTCATAACCGGCCAGAAGACGAGCTTCTTCACGGTCATCAAGACCTTTGAGCTTTGCGACCAGGAACTTGTCGTTCCCGCGTCCACTGACCAGCTCAACCTGTTTCACATTGCCTTCACGCTTGAGCGTCCAGGTTTTGTACTGCAACAGGTTTTCAGTCGGATCAGTAAAGGAATACACCTTCACTTCGCCGCGAACGCCATGAACAGAGTAGATCTTGCCGATAACGATCAAATCATCAGCAACAGCAGGCGTCGCGTTCATATTGCTCAGGCCGCAGCCTTAGCCGAGTCCTTCAGCAACTGAGCAACACGCTCAGAAGGCTGTGCACCAACGCTCAGCCAGTAGGCTACGCGCTCTTGGTTCACGGACAGACGGACTTCTTGACCACGAGCAACAGGGTTGAAGAAACCAACCTGTTCCTTGTGCGAACCGTCGCGCGGGTTGCGGCTGTCGGTTACGGTCAAGTGGTAAAACGGGCGCTTTTTGGAGCCGCCAAGGGCAAGACGGATTGTTAGCATGTGAACATCGTTCCTGTAGTCGGTGCTGCAAATCTAAAGGCACAGCGGGCATAGGTGCCCGAAAGGCCGCATATTCTAAGGAATATCCGGACTTTTGCAAATGTCTTTTTCCGGCGGCCTATCGGACGCCATGCAGATTTGCTATAGAGCCGTCGTTTAAAACGGCCAGTCAGCTCCCGCCAAGTGCGGGTTTGCTGTTGATCCCACATCGCTGTGGGCAGCGCAAGGGCAAGCCCTTGCGCAGATTCTTTACATCTTGGGCATGCCGCCGCCGGGCAACATACCGCCCATGCCGCGCATCATTTTGGCCATTCCGCCCTTGGCGGAGAATTTCTTCATCATCTTCTGCATCTGCTTGTGCTGCTTGATCAAGCGACCGATGTCCTGCACCTGGGTGCCGGAACCCATGGCGATCCGGCGCTTGCGCGAACCGCTGATCAGCTCAGGGTCGCGGCGCTCGGCCGGGGTCATGGAATTGATGATGGCTTCCATCTGCTTGAATTGCTTCTCTGCCGCGCCCTGGGCATTGCCCATCTGCGCCAGGTTCACACCGCCGATGTTCGGCAGCTTGTCCATGAGGCCGCCGAGGCCGCCCATGTTCTTCATCTGTTGCAGCTGATCGCGGAAGTCTTCGAGATCGAAGCCCTTGCCCTTCTTCAGCTTCTTGGCCAGCTTGTCGGCCTTGTCCTTGTCGAGGGTCTGTTCGGCCTGCTCGATCAGGCTGAGCACGTCGCCCATGCCAAGGATGCGTGAAGCAATACGCTCGGGGTGGAACGGCTCGAGCGCTTCGCTCTTCTCGCCCATACCGATGAACTTGATCGGCTTGCCGGTGATGGCGCGGACCGACAGTGCGGCACCGCCACGGGCGTCGCCGTCGACCTTGGTCAGGATAACGCCGGTCAGCGGCAATGCGTCGCCGAAGGCCTTGGCCGTATTGGCGGCGTCCTGGCCGGTCATGGCATCGACCACGAACAGGGTTTCTACCGGGTTGATCGCGGCGTGCAGCGCCTTGATCTCGCCCATCATCTCTTCGTCGATGTGCAGGCGACCGGCGGTATCGACGATGACCACATCAATGAACTTGAGCTTTGCTTCTTTAATAGCGGCTTGCGCAATCTCGACCGGTTTCTGGCTCAGGTCGGACGGAAAGAAGGTCACGCCCACTTCGCCGGCAAGCATTTCCAGCTGCTTGATCGCTGCCGGACGGTAAACGTCCGCAGACACGACCATCACCGACTTCTTCTTGCGCTCTTTAAGGAAGCGCGCAAGTTTACCGGCGGTAGTGGTTTTACCTGCACCCTGCAAACCGGCCATCAACACGACAGCAGGCGGCACGGCGCTCAGGTTCAAGTCTTCGTTGGCCGCGCCCATCAGGCTTTCGAGTTCGGCCTGGACGATCTTCACGAACGCCTGGCCCGGGGTCAGGCTGCGTGACACCTCGGTGCCGACGGCACGTTCCTTGACCGAATTGACGAAGTCCTTGACCACCGGCAAGGCCACGTCGGCCTCGAGCAGCGCCATGCGCACTTCACGCAGGGTGTCCTTGATGTTGTCTTCGGTCAGCTTGGCCTTGCCGGTGACATGGCGCAGCGTCTGCGAGAGACGGTCGGTTAAGTTTTCAAACATTGCGCGATCCTTTCAGGCCCTGTGTAGACCGGGATAATGGCGGCCCAGACCGGAATAAACATGTGCTCGGCGAGCCTGCGGCGTGGGCAGGTCGCGGATTATAGCGAAGACTGCGTCTGGCGGACACCTCGCACTTTCGTGTGATGAGGGTTCTATGCCAAACTCAGCGCCTTTCGGGCTTGCCTAACAGGATTTATGCTCCCCTTGTCACCCAGCTTGCTAACTACCCTCGCCGCCGCCTGCCTCTACGCCGCTGCGACCATCTATCAGGGCACTCGCCTGGCGTCCGGCGCCAAGGCGAACAAACGCCTGCTGGTCACGCTCGGTGTTCTGGCCGTACTGGCTCACAGCGCCAGCCTGCTGACCCACCTGTTGACGCCGATCGGCCTGGGCCTGGATTTCTTCAGCGCCGCCAGCCTGATTGCCGCAGCAGTCATTGCCCTGACCCTGCTGGCATGCTCGCGCATCCCGGTGGAGAACCTGCTGATCCTGCTGTTCCCGCTGGGCGCCGCCACGGTGCTGCTCGCGCAATTCGCCCCCGCCGGCACCGTGCAGATCATCGACGAAGCGCCGGGTATCCTGGCGCATATACTCTTGTCGATCCTGGCCTACGGAATGTTCACCATCGCGGTGTTCCAGGCGTTGCTGCTGCTGGTCCAGGACCATCAGCTCAAGCACAAGCACCCTTCCGGCCTGATCAAGAACTTCCCGCCGCTGCAAACCATGGAAAGCCTGCTGTTCGGCTTCCTCTGGGCCGGCTGGACGTTGCTGTCGCTGTCGCTGATTTCCGGCTGGCTGTTCGTCGAGAATCTGTTTGCCCAGCACCTGGTGCACAAAACCCTGCTGGCCTGCCTGGCCTGGATCGTGTTCAGTGTGCTGCTGTGGGGCCGCAATCGCCTCGGCTGGCGCGGACACAAGGCCATCCGCTGGACCCTGGCCGGCTTCTGCCTGCTGATGCTGGCCTACTTCGGCAGCAAGCTGGTTCGTGAATACATTCTGCACATCTGACGGGCGGCAATAATGGACGACTTGCCCATAGGGCCGATGCTCGCAGTGATCGCCCTGCTGATTTTGTGGTCGGGGCTGTTCACCGCCATTGAAGTCGCGCAACAACACCTGCTGGCGCAGCGCACCGCTTCGCGCTCGAGCGACAAGCCCGTGGCCAGGCTGAGCTTCGCGCTCAACAGCCTGATCCTTTGCAACACCTTGTGCCGCGCGCTGGTGATGGTGATCAGCACCCTGCTGGCGATCTTCACCTGGGCCGAGAATGGCCCTTGGGCAGCGTGCCTCGGCGCGGGCGCGATCCTGCTGGTGTTCGCCGAATACCTGCCGCGCACCCTCGCCGTGCGTTATCCAGATGCTGTCCTGAGCCTGGGCAACACCTTGCTCGGCGTGCCATTGAAAATCGTCTACCCCGCCGCCTGGTTGCTCAATGGCCTCAGCCAATTGTTGATGCGCCCATTCGCCCGCAAAGTCAAAGTGGTGCAGCAGAGCGAAGACGAAGCCGCCTCGGATCGGCACGAAGACCAGGAACACGCATCCTGCCGCCCGCACGTGCTGGCGGGCATCCATGCGCTGGATAACATCACGGTCAACGACATCCTGGTGCCACGCAGCGATGTCGACGGGATCAACCTCGACGACGATCTCCAGGAGATCATCGAGCAGCTGCGCAACAACCGGCGCACACGCCTGCCGGTGTTCCACAGCGATATCAACCAGGTTGAAGCGGTGCTCAATACCCGGCAGATCCGCCATCTGCTGGCCGATGCCAGCCTGACGATCGAAGCGCTGCTGGCGGCCTGTCACGAGCCCTATTTCGTGCCGGAGAGCACGCCGCTGCAGCTGCAACTGCTGAACTTCCACAAGCAACAGCGACGCTTGGGCATGGTGGTGGACGAATACGGCGAAGTGCTCGGCATTGTCACCCTGGAAGACATCCTCGAAGAGATCGTTGGCGAGTTTGAAAGCCAGCACAGCCTGGACAACCCCCACGTTCATCCACAGCCTGATGGCCGACTGATGATCGAAGGCGCCGCGTCGATTCGTGAGCTGAACAAGAGCCTGGGCTGGCACCTGCCCAGCGACGGGCCGAAGACGCTCAACGGCTTGGTGACCGAAGCCCTGGAGACCATTCCGGAGAGCTCGGTATGCCTGAAGATCGGCCGTTATCGGCTGGAGATTCTCGAGACCGAGGATAACCGTGTGACCCAGGTGCTGGTCTGGCACACCAGCTCGGTGCCTGCGGTCGCGCCCGTGCGCTAGATAGCCACAAGATTGCAGCCTTCGGCAGCTCCTGCAGTGGAACGCATTCCAAACGTAGGAGCTGCCGAAGGCTCGGGCCGCGATCGGACGATCTTTTTGCCTCTTGTTGAATCGTTAGCCACCTTCCTATAATCAAGCCGCTTACCCAAGCGCCGCCCTACCCCAGTGCTACCCGCACTTCGCGTTAAACCCACATCCCTGGGTGTTCAACCATAATAATTCGCTCCACTGGGGCACATGACTGTCAGGGATAAACGCATGACAACCAGCACGACTTACAGCGAAACCACGCCAGCACAACCCACCAACTCCGCCACCCGGGTAGCCACGGCGAGCTTTATCGGCACCGCCATCGAGTTCTACGACTTCTACGTTTATGCCACCGCCGCGGCGCTGGTGATCGGCCCGGTATTTTTCCCCCAGACCTCCGGCACTGCGCAAATGCTGTCGGCCTTCCTGACCTTCGGCATCGCCTTCCTGGCCAGGCCCCTGGGCTCGGCGCTGTTCGGCCATTTCGGCGACCGCATCGGGCGCAAATCGACCCTGGTAGCCTCGCTATTGCTGATGGGCGTGTGCACCACGCTGATCGGCGTACTCCCGGGCTACGCCAGCATCGGCGCCTGGGCGCCCATCCTGCTCTGCGTCCTGCGCTTCGGCCAGGGCCTGGGGCTTGGCGGCGAATGGGGCGGCGCAGCACTGCTGGCGACGGAGAACGCGCCCAAAGGCAAGCGAGCCTGGTTCGGCATGTTTCCCCAACTGGGGCCTTCGATCGGCTTCCTCGCTGCCAACGGCCTGTTCCTGACCCTGGCAATGACCCTGAGCGACGAACAGTTCCGCTCGTGGGGCTGGCGGATTCCCTTCCTGCTGAGTGCGGCACTGGTCATGGTGGGCCTGTATGTACGCCTAAAACTCCACGAAACCCCGGTATTTGCCAATGCCATGGCGCGCCAGGAACGGGTGAAAATCCCCCTGGTCGAGCTGTTCAGCCAGTACTGGGCACCGATGTTGCTGGGTGCCGGTTCGATGGTGGTCTGCTACGCGTTGTTCTATATCTCGACCGTGTTCTCGCTGAGCTATGGCGTATCGACACTGGGCTACACCCGCGAAACCTTCCTGGCCCTGCTGTGCTTCGCCGTACTGTTCATGGCAGCCGCGACGCCGCTCTCTGCCTTGGCCAGCGACCGCTACGGGCGTAAACCGGTGTTAATTGTCGGCGGCGTGCTGGCGATTTTGTCGGGGTTTCTGATGGAACCGCTGCTGACCCAGGGTTCGACCTGGGGCGTTGCGCTGTTCCTGTGCATCGAGCTGTTTCTGATGGGCGTAACGTTTGCGCCGATGGGGGCGCTGTTGCCCGAGCTGTTTCCGACCCATGTGCGCTACACCGGCGCGTCGGCGGCCTACAACCTGGGCGGAATCGTCGGAGCCTCGGCAGCGCCGTTCTTCGCGCAGAAGCTGGTGGCGATGGGCGGGCTGAGTTATGTCGGGGGGTATGTGTCGGGGGCGGCGGTGTTAAGCCTGATCGCGGTGCTGTGCTTGAAGGAAACGCGGGATAACGATTTGAATCGAGTGGCCTGACAGGCCGCCATCGCGAGCAAGCTCGCTCCCACAGGATTTCGGGTTGTCCACCAATTGTGTGTACGACCCCAATCCCATGTGGGAGCGGGCTTGCCGGCGAATGCCGCGCCTCGGTTTAGAGGTCTACTACGACGGCCTGCGAAGCACGGGTAGCCTTCGCCCGAGCCGCTTCAATCGACTCATCCCGCGCCAGCGCCACGCCCATGCGGCGCTGGCCGTTGACCTCAGGCTTGCCGAACAACCGCAACGCCGTATCCGGCTCGCTCAGCGCAGCGCCAAGATTGGCGAATGCCGTCTGGGTCGACTGCCCTTCCACCAGGATCACCGCCGAAGCCGAAGGCCCGAACTGACGGATCAACGGGATCGGCAGGCCAAGAATGGCCCGGGCGTGCAGCGCGAACTGCGACAGGTCCTGGGAAATCAGCGTCACAAGGCCCGTGTCGTGTGGGCGCGGCGACACTTCGCTGAACCACACCTGGTCGCCCTTGATGAACAACTCGACGCCAAACAGGCCGCGGCCACCCAAGGCTTCGGTCACGGCTTTGGCGACGCGCTCGGACTCCGCCAGCGCGATCGGGCTCATCGCCTGTGGCTGCCAGGACTCCTGGTAATCGCCCTTCTCCTGGCGATGCCCCACCGGAGCACAGAACGTGGTGCCGCCAATGTGGCGCACGGTGAGCAAGGTAATTTCGTAGTCGAAATCGATGAAGCCCTCGACGATCACTCGCCCCTTGCCGGCGCGGCCGCCTTCTTGCGCGTAATCCCACGCGGCCTTCACGTCATCGACACTGCGCAGAAGGCTTTGGCCCTTGCCCGACGAGCTCATCACTGGCTTGACCACGCACGGGAAGCCGAGGTCTTCGACCGCCTTGCTGTAATCCTCGAAGGTGTCGGCGAAGTGGTACGGCGAAGTGGGCAGGTCCAGCTCTTCAGCTGCCAGGCGGCGGATGCCTTCGCGGTTCATGGTCAGCTGCGCGGCACGCGCGGTAGGGATCACGGTGAAACCTTCGGCTTCCAGTTCGACCAGGGTGGCGGTCGCGATGGCTTCGATTTCCGGCACGATGAAGTGCGGTTTTTCTGCTTCGATGACCGCTCGCAGGGCGGCACCGTCGAGCATATTGATCACGTGGCTGCGATGCGCCACTTGCATGGCCGGTGCGTTGGCATAGCGGTCCACGGCGATCACTTCAACGCCCAGGCGTTGCAGCTCGATCACCACTTCCTTGCCCAACTCGCCACAGCCACACAGCAATACGCGGGTCGCGGTCGGCGACAATGGAGTTCCGATACGGGTCATCTCAAGTCCTCAAAGAAGCGGATCATCGAGGGAGGCAGCGCCTGGCGCGCTTCCCATGGGGAGAAAGCGCGGCATTTTACATGAACCTGCGGTTTTGGCTTCAGCTGGCGACAGCCTGCTTGCGCAGGCGCCAGGCCATGATCAACCAGACGGCCGTCACGCCCGCGAACTTCGAGGCCATGGCGGTGAGGATCACGGCTGGGGTGAACGCGTCGATCATGCCAAAGAAGATGAACGTATCGAGAGGGATGCTCAGCGCCGAACTTATCCACAGGCGATCGTGCAGCGGGCGCCTGGTGATGCTGAACACCAGCCAGTCAATGCACTCGGAGACCGCGAACGCCGTGGCACTGGCCAGGGCGATGGACGGATCGGAGGTGACATAGGACAACACCAGCGCGGCCAGCATGGCGATGATTGCGCCGTGCCCAAAGCGCGTTTGCACCATGTCGCGCAGCACGAATACCAGGCCACCCCAGGCCGACCAGATGATGTCCAGGTGCGGGGCGGTGGAAAAGGCGTAGTTGATCAGCACGACGCTGCTGATGTAGGCGATCAAAAAAAGCATGGGACGAAAAGACACCTGTAGGAGCGAGCTTGCTCGCGAAGGACGTTAACGATTACGCGTAAAATCAGGTACCCCATAGCGCCCTCAGGTTTTCGCGAGCCAGCTCGCTCCTACAAGGGGCGCGATAATGTCCGGAGTTACTTGCCAAGCATCCACACCAGCCCGCTGGACTTCGCCCTTTCATGGCAAAGCCCCAAGACCTTGCGCCGCTCGTCATTATCCATCCGGCTCCAGCGCGTGATCTCCTCGACCGTGCGCTGGCAACCGGTGCAGATGTCATCGTCATCCAGCGCACAGACATTCACGCACGGTGAGCGGACCGGTGGTTCTGAAGTGGTCATTCTTCCTGCTCAGCCAGCTCGCGGGCATAGCGCTGGGCGTTGTGCACGTAATGAGCAGCGCTGGCCTCGAGCATTTTCTTTTGCTGTTCGGTCAACTCGCGCACCACCTTTCCCGGCGAGCCCATCACCAGGGAGCCATCGGGAATTTCCTTGCCCTCGCCGATCAGCGAATTGGCACCGATGATGCAGTTTTTACCGATTTTCGCGCCGTTGAGAATCACCGCATTAATACCGATCAAACTGTAATCCCCGACCGTGCAGCCATGCAGCATGGCATTGTGGCCAATAGTCACGCCGGTACCGATGGTCAACGGGTAGCCCATGTCGGTGTGCATCACCGTACCGTCCTGGACGTTGCTGTTCTTGCCGATCAGGATCAATTCATTGTCGCCACGCAGCACTGCGTTGAACCAGACGTTGGCGCCCTCTTCCAGTTTGACCTTGCCCACCAGCACGGCGTTGGGGGCTACCCAGCTCTGCGGATGGGTTTCGACTCGGGCGTCGCCCAGGCGGTATTTCATCGTGTTGTCCTCAGGGCCAGGCCGGCTCGGGTATTGCCATACGAATGATGGCTTCAGGTATTGATAAAGCTTTTGGGCGGCTGGTGCAGGCTGATTTTCGCGTCATACAGCAGGTTGATCAACTCGACGATCATGATCGCCGTCAGGCCCCAGATCTTGTACTCGCCGTATCGATAGCTCGGCACATACCAGCTGCGGCCCTGATAATCGATGCGGTGGGTGTGTTCGCGCGGGTCCTCGCGAAAAAACTCCAGCGGTACACTGAACACTGCCGCGATCTCGGCATCGTTGGCCCGATACTCGACAAAATCCGGGATCACCCCGACATAAGGCGTGACCTTGATGCCATGCAGCGAGATCAGCGGGCTCAGAGGCCCAATCACTTCGACCAGCCCGGGCGGCAGGCCAATCTCTTCATCGGCTTCGCGCAGGGCGGTGAAAATCAGGTCCGGGTCTTCAGGGTCGCGGCGGCCTCCGGGAAACGCCACTTCGCCGCCATGGGTCGAGAGCCCGCTGGCGCGCAGGGTCAGAACCAGTTCCGGTTCGTCACTGCGGGTGATGGGCACCAATACGGCGGCCTCGGGAAAACGTTTGTCGGTTTCCAGGGTTCGCGGCGTGTGGTTGCTTACCCGATGCAGTAGCTCGTCCAGCATGAGTGATCTCGATCTGTGCCTTACCCTGCATCATGCACCAATCACACCGACCGCCCAAGCCCCGAACGGCCGTCTGTCGCGAAACGACAACTTGCCGACCGACACCGCCGCACGCCAAGATAGGCACAGCATTCAGGAACCCAAGCATGAAATTTTGCAGCCAGTGCGGCAACCCGGTGACACAACGCATTCCCGAGGGCGATTCGCGCCTGCGGTTTGTCTGTGACAGCTGTCACACCATCCACTACCAGAACCCCAACATCGTCGCCGGCTGCGTGGCCACCTGGGGCTCGAAGGTATTGTTGTGCCGACGGGCCATCGAGCCGCGACTGGGCTACTGGACCCTGCCCGCCGGGTTCATGGAGAACGGCGAGACCATCGAACAGGCCGCCATTCGCGAAACCGCCGAAGAAGCCTGTGCCAGGGTCCGCGACCTCTGCATCTATACGCTGATCGACGTGCCGCACATCAGCCAGGTGCATGTGTTCTACCGCGCCGAACTGGTGGACCTGGATTTCGCAGCAGGCATAGAAAGCCTCGAAGTCCGGCTTTTTGAAGAAGCGGACATCCCTTGGTCCGACCTGGCTTTCCGCACGGTGGGGCGTACTTTAGAATACTTCTTCGCTGACCGGCGGTCGGAGGTCTACCCCGTGCGGTCGGAATCGATTCCGCCGCTGGCCCAGCCGGTTATTGTTTGATTCGGAATGTGAAATTTTTTGCAAAAGCAAAAGATCGCCCGCCTGCGGCTCAAGCCTGAGGCAGCACCTACAATTAGATAGTCGCAACACCTCTTAGGGATATCGTTTTAATGCGCTGGTTGCTTGCCCTGTTCTGCCTGTCGTTCATTGCCGTGTCCCAGGCTTCCACCGTGGTGACCCTGGATGGCAAACCGATCGAAAAAGTGTTGGTGCTTAAATCCGCTCATCAATTGCAATTGATTGCCGACGGCAAGGCGCTGCGAACCTACCGCATTTCCCTGGGCAAGCAGCCCAAGGGCGCCAAGCTGATGGAAGGCGACAAGCGCACCCCGGAAGGCTTCTACTGGGTCGACTGGCGCAAGGTCAGCGACCGCTTCAATCTGGCCATGCACATCTCCTACCCGAATGCGGCCGACTCTGCGCGCTCGCTGCGCGAAGGCGTACCACCGGGCGGCATGATCATGATCCACGGCACGCCCGATTCCTACGACTACCCGGAGAACCTGTTTCATACCCTGGACTGGACCGACGGATGCATCGCCATGCGCAATATGGACATGCGAGAAGTGTGGGGCCTGGTGCCAGATGGAACAATGATCGAAATTCGTCCGTAACGGCCCATTGCAACCCAGACCTGGAGAGTGCAAAGCACGCCAGTTCGATTGCGCGGTGTTTAAACCGCCAGCAATCATTAGAACAATCAGGGCTGATCCAAGCAATTAAATCTCGCTAAAGGCTTGCCCAAGAGTATTCCTCTCAATTTTTTTCGACCGCTTGCCAACCTTCACCCTCGCGGTTAGGGTTGAAGGCATGAAAACCTCTCACACCCTCATTCAGCTTCGCCAGCACCGCAGTCTGTGCCTTGTCAGTGCACGACTGCCGGGCTGAACCGCGGTGCCTCGTCCTACGCTTCATCCCCAGAACTTTTGATCCACCGGCAGGCCGCCTTTTTTCGGCCCCTACAACAAGGATTTCCCGATGAGCATGCTCAAAGACCCGTCTTCGAAGTACCGCGCGTTTCCGACCATCGATATCCCGGACCGCACCTGGCCGTCGAAGACCATCACCGCGGCGCCGATCTGGTGCAGCTCGGACCTGCGCGACGGTAACCAGTCGCTGATCGAGCCTATGGACGCGGTTAAAAAGCTGCGTTTCTGGAAAACCCTGGTGCAGGTCGGCGTGAAAGAAATCGAAGCCTCCTTCCCGGCCGCTTCGCAAACCGACTTCGACTTCGTGCGCACCTTGATCGAAGGCAACCACATCCCGGACGACACCACCATCCAGGTGTTGACCCAAGGCCGTGAAGACCTGATCGAGCGCACCTTTGAATCTTTGCGCGGGGCGAAAAAAGCCATCGTTCACCTGTACAACGCGACTTCGCCGTCTTTCCGTCGCATCGTGTTCAACCAGGACAAGGACGGCATCAAGGAAATCGCCGTCAGCGCGGCCAAGCTGTTCGTCAAATACGCCGCCCAGCAGCCGGACACCGAATGGACCTTCGAATACTCGCCGGAAACCTTCAGCGCCACTGAGCTGGAGTTCGCCAAGGAAGTCTGTGACGCAGTGATCGAGGTCTGGAACCCGACGCCCGAGCACAAGATGATTCTCAACTTGCCGGCCACCGTCGAATGCGCCACCCCGAACATCTATGCCGACCAGATCGAATGGTTCGGTCGTCACATCAACCGTCGTGACAGTGTGATCATCAGCCTGCACACCCACAACGACCGCGGCACGGGCGTTGCCGCTACCGAACTGGGCCTGATGGCCGGCGCGGATCGCGTCGAAGGCTGCCTGTTCGGTAATGGCGAGCGCACCGGTAACGTCGACCTCGTGACCGTGGCACTGAACCTCTACACCCAGGGCGTACACCCTGAGCTCGATTTCTCGGACATCGACGGCGTGCGCAAGGTCGTCGAGGAATGCAACCAGATCCAGGTGCACCCGCGTCACCCGTACGTCGGCGATCTGGTCCACACCGCGTTCTCCGGCTCGCACCAGGACGCTATCCGCAAGGGCTTTGCCCAGCAGAAACAAGGCACCCTGTGGGAAGTGCCGTACTTGCCGATCGATCCGGCCGACATTGGTCGCAGCTATGAGGCGGTGATCCGCGTCAACAGCCAGTCGGGCAAAGGCGGTATCGCCTACCTGCTGGAACAGGAATACGACATCAGCTTGCCGCGTCGCATGCAGATCGAGTTCAGCCAGGTTGTCCAGGCCGAAACCGACCGCGTTGGCCTGGAGATGACCGCACCACAGATCTACGCCTTGCTGCAGCGTGAATACCTGCAAGCCAACACCCCTTATGCGCTGGTCAGCCATCGCCTGCAGGAAGAGAACGGCAACAGCTCGGTGGAAGTCGAAGTGTCGAGCAAAGGCCAGGGTGAAAACAACCTGCGCTGGAACGGCAAGGGCAACGGCGCCCTGGAGGCCCTGGTGGCCGGCTTGCCGATTCCGGTGGAAATCATGGACTACAACGAACACGCGATCGGCGCGGGCACCCATGCCAAGGCAGCGGCCTACATCGAACTGCGAGTCAATGGTGAGCGTGCTGTGCACGGCGTGGGTATCGACGAGAACATCACCACCGCCAGCTTCAAGGCCCTGTTCAGCGCGCTGAACCGCTCGCTGAGCCAGCCGGAAGCGAAAGCGGCGTAAGGCTTTGGCTGTAATGCAAAAGGCCCCTGGGTGAGAACCTGGGGGCCTTTTTGTTTGTGCTGTTTGAAGATCAAGGGATCGCAGCCTTCGGCAGCTCCTACCTTGCAATGCGGTCCCTGTAGGAGCTGCCGAAGGCTGCGATCTTTTCGGGCCTATCCTGCCCTGGAATGCGGTCGCCCGTAGGAGCTGCCGAAGGCTGCGATCTTTTCCGGTCTCAGGTGAACTCGAACGTATCCGCATCCAGATTCGCTGGAAACCGCGTGCGGTAGGCCGCCAGCTCCGCCGCATCCAGCACCACCTGAAACACTCCATCGGCCTCCCCCGCGCCCAGCAACGTCTCACCCTGGAAATCCAGCACCTGGCTGTCCCCGGTGTAGGCAAAGCCCTTGCCGTCGGTGCCCACGCGATTCACCGCCGCGACATAACACAGGTTTTCAATCGCCCGCGCCGGCAGCAAGCGGTTCCAGTGCTGGCGCCGTGCACCAGGCCAGTTTGCGGTGTACAGCAACAGGTCGGTGTCCTGCGCGTCCCGGCTCCAGACCGGGAATCGCAGGTCATAACAAATCAGCGGCCGCACCCGCCAGCCTTTCAATTCGAACTGCACCTGACGCTCGCCCGGGGTGTAGTGGTTGTGCTCACCCGCCATGCGAAACAGATGGCGCTTGTCGTAGTGCAGCACCTCGCCGTCCGGGCGCGCCCATAACAGGCGATTGCGATGGCTGCCATCACTGGCTTGCACGATGACACTGCCGGTAATCACCGCGTCGAACTTCGCCGCCTGCAGCCGCAGCCATTTGCTGGTGGGGCCGTTCTCCGGCTCGGCCAGGGTCTGGGATTCCATGGAGAAACCGGTGGTGAACATTTCCGGCAGGATGATCAGGTCGGCGCCACGCGCCTGCTCCAGCAACTGCTCGAAGTGCTCCAGGTTGGCCTGGCGGTCATGCCAGGCGAGCGTGGTCTGGACCAACGCGATGGTCAGGTTCGGCAAGGCACTCAGATCACGCATAGTTTTTCCGCTGCTTCACGCAGGGTCTCCTCGCGTTTGGCGAAGCACAGGCGTATCAGGCGCTGGCCTGCGGGCGGGCTCTGGTAGAACACCGAGATCGGGATACTGGCCACGCCGTGTTCGCGGGTCATCCAAAGCGCCATGTCGACGTCATTGAGGTCCGGGCGAATCTGCGAATAGTCGACCAGCTGGAAATAAGTGCCCGCGACCCGTTTGAAGCTGAATCGCGAGGGCGCCAGCAAATCGCAAAACAGGTCGCGCTTGGCCTGATAGAACGCCGGCAGCTCCTCGACATGTTCAGGGTGCTCGGCCATGAAGTCGGCCAGGGCAAACTGCAGTGGAGTGACGCCGCAAAAGCTGACGTACTGGTGAACCTTGCGCATTTCCGCGGTGAGGGCCGGTGGAGCGACCACGTAGCCGGTTTTCCAACCGGTGACGTGATAGGTCTTGCCGAAGGAGCTGATCACGAAGGCGCGCTGGTACAGCTCCTCGTGCGCCAGCACGCTGACATGGGGCACGCCGTCGAACACCAGGTGCTCGTAGACCTCGTCGCTGATCAGGTAGATATCACGATCACGGATCAACTGGGCCAGTTGATCCAGCTCGGCGCGACTGATCAGTGCGCCGCTAGGATTGTGCGGGGTGTTGAGCACGATCATCCGCGTACGCGGCGTAATGGCTTCAGCGAGTTTCCGGAAGTCGATGGCGAAATCATCCAGCCCCAGCTGCACGTGCACACAACGACCGCCTGCCAGCTCGACCGACGGTTCATAACTGTCGTAGCACGGGTCGAATACGATGACTTCGTCGCCGCTGTTGATAACCGCCTGGATCGCGCAGAAGATCGCCTGGGTGGCGCCCGGGGTAATCGTCACCTCATTGTCGGCATCGACGTTGATACCGTAGCTGCGAGCGATCTTGGTAGCTACCTGCTGGCGCAAGGCCGGCAGGCCGGTCATTGGCGAGTACTGGTTGTGGCCCTGGGCGATGTGCCGGCCGACCGCGTCGCACAGCGCCTGCGGGGCATCGAAATCGGGAAAACCCTGGGACAGGTTCAGCGCGCCGGTTTGCGCCGCGAGCTGCGACATCTGAGTGAAGATAGTGATGCCGACATTCGGCAGCTTACTGGTGATCATCGGTGATTCCCTGCTCTGCACCCGGCTCTAACGGCGGCGCGGGAGAGCCCGAGGATAGCCCATACGGCGCCCATAAAAAAAGGGCGCCATAAGCGCCCTTTTTGGAGCCCGATCCTGTGGGAGCGTGGCTTGCCCGCGATGGCCGCACCACGATGTAACAGATACACCGCGTTTTCGTTCATCGCGGGCAAGCCCGCTCCCACAGGAGCCGGACAAGCCTTGAATCAGCGCTTGTCGCGGCGCTTCTTGTCGGCCTTCTTGTGGTGCGACATCATCCGGCGTTTCTTGTTGACCTGGCGGTCGGTGAGCGAGTTCTTGTTACCTTCGTACGGGTTCTCGCCGCCTTTGAACTCGATGCGGATCGGCGTACCGACCAGCTTCAGGACACGGCGATAAGTGTTTTCCAGGTAACGAACGTAAGACTTCGGCACCTTTTCGATCTGATTACCGTGGATCACGATGATCGGCGGGTTGGCCCCACCCAAGTGGGCATAGCGCAGCTTGATCCGGCGGTTGTTGACCATCGGTGGCGCGTGCTCGCCGACCGCATCTTCCAGGATCTGGGTGAGGCGGTTGGTCGGCCAGCGGGTAACCGCGGACTTGAACGAGTTCTGTACGGAAGCGTAGAGGTTACCCACGCCGGTGCCGTGCAGCGCCGAGATGAAGTGGATGTCGGCGTAGTCAACGAAGAACAGTCGACGTTGCAGCTCGATCTTCACGAAGTCGCGCTCGCTCGGCGTCATGCCGTCCCACTTGTTGATCGCGATAACCAGCGCACGACCCGACTCGATGGCAAAGCCCAGCAGGTTGAGGTCGTGATCTACCACGCCTTCGCGGGCGTCCATGACGAAGATCACCACGTTGGCGTCTTTGATCGCCTGCAGGGTTTTCACCACGGAGAATTTTTCAACTTCTTCGTGGATCTTGCCGCGCTTGCGCACACCTGCGGTGTCGATCAGCGTGTACTTCTCGTCGTTACGCTCGAACGGGATGTAGATACTGTCGCGAGTGGTACCCGGCTGGTCATAGACGATTACCCGGTCTTCACCGAGCATGCGGTTGACCAGGGTCGACTTGCCGACGTTCGGACGGCCGATGATAGCGATCTTGATCCCGTCTTTTTCGCTTGGGCCAGGAATGCGCTTGGCTTCCTCACCTTCGGCAACGATCTCTTCTTCGCCGTCTTCCGGCTCTTCTTCGTCTCTCGGGAAGTCGCTGAGGGCGATTTCCAGCATCTGGGTGATGCCACGACCATGGGCGCCGGCGATCGGGATCGCGTGACCCATGCCCAACGGGGCGAATTCGGCGCGGGCCATTTCCGGGTCGATGTTGTCGACCTTGTTGGCAACCACGTACGAGCGCTTGTTACGTTTGCGCAAATGCTCGGCGATCATCTGGTCGGCGGCGGTGAAACCGGCCTTGGCATCTACCAGGAACAACACCACATCCGCTTCTTCAATGGCCAGCAGCGACTGCTCGGCCATTTTTTCGTCCATACCGTGCTCGTCACCGGAGATACCGCCGGTGTCGACCAGAATGTAGGAACGCCCTTGCCATTTGGCCTCACCGTATTGGCGATCACGGGTCAGACCGGACAAGTCGCCGACGATGGCGTCACGAGTCCTGGTCAGGCGGTTGAACAAGGTGGACTTGCCGACATTGGGTCGGCCCACCAGGGCGATTACGGGAACCATGCGGCTCTCCACTTCGTTATTTCAGAAAATACAAAAGCCGCTGCTAGGCAGCGGCTGGTGCTCGGGGCAATCACTGCGTGCTTTCCTGTAAGAGCGAGCCTGCTCGCGAAAAACGCCAAGACACTGCGTTTATCCAAGAAGCCAACGTTATCGTTGACGTCCTTCGCAAGCGAGCTCGCTCCTACAGTTTGCGAACGGTGAAGCCGCTTGGGGGTTAAACCCCAAGCATAGTTCTTACTTGATGGTCAGGGCTTCCAGTTTGCCGCTGTTGCCATACACATAAATCATGTCACCCACCACCAGCGGTCGGGCACGCAGGCCGTCGCTGTCGATGCGCTCGCGGCCGACGAAGCGACCGTCCACCTGGCTCAGCAGGTGCAGGTAGCCTTCCAGGTCGCCGACAGCCACGTAGCTGGAGAACACTTCCGGAGCCGACAGTTGACGACGAGCCAGCGAATCGTTGGTCCACAAGGCTGTGGTGGTACGTTCGTCGACGCCTTCAACGGTGCCCGACGACAGGCTCACGTAGACGCTGCCAAAACCCTGGGCGACACCGGCATAGCTGGAAGCATCACGCTGCCAGAGCTGACGACCGCTTTCCAGGTCCAGTGCCGCAACGCGACCCTGGTAGCTGGCCACGTAGAGCGTACCGCCGGACAGCAGCAAGCCGCCGTCGATGTCGACCACACGCTCCAGTTCCGAACGACCCTGTGGAATGGCAACGCGTTGTTCCCAGACCGGCACGCCGTTGGAGATGTCCAAAGCCACCACTTTACCGGTCGACAGGCCAGCCACCGCGAGGCGGTTGGTCACGATCGGAGCACTGGTACCGCGCAGGGTCAGGACCGCCGGAGTGCTGTCATACAACCAGCGCTGGTTGCCGGTGGCGGCATCCAGGCCGATCAGACGATCATCCTGAGTCTGAACCACCACCACATCACCATTGCTGGCAGGCGGCGCGAGGACTTCGCTGGACACGCGAGCGCGCCATTTCTCTTCACCGCTGCTGGCATCCAGGGCAACGATTTCGCCTTTGAGCGTGCCGATCATGACCAGCCCGTAACCCACGCCAACGGCGCCGGAAACTGGCAGCTCAAGATCTTTTTCCCATTTGACGTCGCCATTGCTGCGATCCATCGACATCACCACACCGGTGACGTCGGCGGCATAGATGGTGTCGCCATCGATCGCCGGGACCAGCATGTTATAGGTTTCGCCCTGACCGTCACCGATCGAACGACTCCACTGCTTCTGCAGAACCACTTCTTCTTTGAAGTCGGTCAACTCGGCCGGTGGCAATTCCTTTTTGCTGTTGCTGCTGCAACCCGCGGCCAAAATGGCCAGGGCCAGCAATGCTGCATGTTTCCAACGGATCACGTCACGCATCCCCTTTGGCCAGGTCGTCCAGCTTGATTTGTAGGCCACCTACTGCCGCTTCATCCGACAGTGCCGCCTTGGCTTTTTGATACGCCGCGTTTGCTTCATCGGTACGACCCAGCTTCACCAGCAGGTCGCCCTTGAGCTCTTCGCGGGTCGCCAGGAATGCAGTGTCGGCGTCGCCTTCGAGCAGTTTCAAGGCTTCATCAGCCTTGTCCTGCGCGGCCAGAACCTGCGCCAGGCGCTGACGGGCGATTTCGCCCAGTGCCGGGTTGGCCGGCTTGGCAATAATCGCCTTGAGTTCAGTTGCCGCGTCATCCAGCTTGCCGCTGTCGACTGCGACCTTGGCCACGAACAGGCTGCCGTACTGCGCGTACGCGGTGCCGCCGAACTCGCTGTTGAGCTTGCCGGCCAGGTCCGAAACACGGGCTGCATCAGGCTTGCCGTCAGGGGTCAGCGTGGTTTCGAGCAATTGCTGATAGAGAATCGAGGCACTTTGTGCCTGATTGCCCTGATACTTCTGAAAGGCCTGCCAGCCGAACACGATGACCAGCGCCAACAGGCCGCCAGTAACCAGGGGCTTGCCGTTGCGTGTCCACCAATCCTTCAAATCCGCCAGGTTTTCGTCTTCGGTACTCGACACCCCAATACTCCTTAATCGCTAAATCGGCTGTTTATGACAGCTTCAACCCTGCACGACGCAGGTGGCCAGGTGTGCAGCAAGCGCATCCCAGGCAATGCTTTGTTGTTCGCCCTGGCCACGCAGGGGTTTGAAACCTACCACTTGCTGGGCCATTTCGTCGTCGCCGAGGATCAGCGCATACAACGCACCGCTCTTGTCGGCTTTCTTGAACTGGCTTTTGAAGCTGCCGGCGCCGGCATTGACTTGCAGGCGCAGGTTGGGCAATTGGTCACGCACTCGCTCGGCCAGGGTCAGCCCGGCCAATTCGGCGGCTTCGCCGAACGCGCAGAGGTAGACGTCGACCTGACGGGAAATCTCGGCCGGGATCTGCTCCAGGGTCTCCAGCAGCAGCACCAGGCGCTCGATGCCCATGGCGAAACCCACGCCGGCAGTCGGCTTGCCGCCCATCTGCTCGACCAGGCCATCGTAACGACCACCGGCACACACGGTGCCCTGGGCGCCTAGCTTGTCGGTGACCCATTCGAAAACGGTCTTGCTGTAGTAATCCAGCCCGCGAACCAGCTTCGGGTTGATCACATAAGGAATACCGGCAGCATCCAGGCGAGCTTTGAGGCCCTCAAAGTGCACGCGGGACTCTTCGTCGAGGTAGTCGGCCATCTTCGGCGCATCGACCAGCACGGCTTGGGTGTCGGCGTTCTTGGTGTCCAGCACGCGCAACGGGTTGGTCTTCAGACGGCGTTGGCTGTCTTCGTCCAACTGGTCCAGGCGCGCCGAAAGATACTCGACCAGCGCCTCGCGGTAACGACCACGGGACTCGGCGGTGCCCAGGCTGTTGAGTTCAAGCTTGACCGCGTCACGGATCTCCAGCTCGCCCCACAGGCGCCAGGTCAGTACGATCAACTCGGCGTCGATGTCCGGACCGTCGAGGTTGAACACTTCGACACCGATCTGGTGGAACTGGCGATAGCGGCCCTTCTGTGGGCGCTCGTGGCGGAACATCGGGCCGATGTACCAGAGTTTCTGCACCTGGCCACCACCGGTGATGCCATGCTCCAGCACCGCACGTACGCAGGCAGCCGTACCTTCGGGACGCAGGGTCAGGGAGTCGCCGTTGCGGTCGTCGAAGGTGTACATCTCTTTTTCGACGATGTCGGTCACTTCACCGATGGAACGCTTGAACAGCTCGGTGAATTCAACGATCGGCATGCGAATTTGCTTGTAACCGTAGTTATCCAGCAGGCGCGAGACGGTGCCTTCGAAATGACGCCACAAGGGAGTCTGTTCGGGCAGGATGTCGTTCATGCCACGTATGGCTTGCAGAGACTTGCTCACTATAAATCCTTAAATTCGTTCGGCTCTTCAGTCGGCTCAGCCGCGCGCGATAACCGCTGCGTCAGCTTCGACCTTCTCGGCCGCTTTCTGGCGGATCAAGCGTTCAAGCTCATCCACCAGATTGTCATTCGTCAGTTTCTGCGACGGCTTGCCGTCGATGTAAATCAGGTTCGGTGTACCGCCGGTCAAGCCGATATGGGCTTCCTTGGCTTCGCCGGGGCCGTTGACCACACAACCGATCACCGCGACATCCAGCGGCACCAGCAGGTCTTCAAGGCGCCCTTCCAGCTCGTTCATGGTCTTGACCACATCGAAGTTCTGCCGCGAGCAGCTCGGGCAGGCGATGAAGTTGATACCACGGGAACGCAAGTGCAGGGATTTGAGAATGTCGTAGCCGACTTTCACTTCCTCGACCGGATCAGCCGCCAACGAGATGCGAATAGTATCGCCAATCCCTTCGGCGAGCAGCATACCGAGGCCCACGGCGGATTTCACCGTGCCTGAACGCAAACCACCGGCTTCGGTAATGCCCAGGTGCAACGGCTGGACGATTTCCTTGGCCAGCAAACGGTAGGCTTCGACGGCCATGAACACGTCGGAGGCCTTCACGCTGACCTTGAAGTCCTGGAAATTCAGGCGTTCAAGGTGCTCGACGTGGCGCAGGGCGGACTCGACCAGCGCAGCCGGCGTTGGCTCGCCGTACTTTTTCTGCAGGTCTTTTTCCAGGGAACCGGCGTTGACCCCGATGCGGATCGGAATCCCGCGATCACGGGCGGCATCGACCACCGCACGCACGCGGTCTTCGCGACCGATGTTGCCCGGGTTGATGCGCAGGCAGTCAACACCCAGCTCAGCGACACGTAACGCGATTTTGTAGTCGAAGTGGATGTCGGCAACCAGCGGCACCTTCACCAGCTGCTTGATCTTGCCGAACGCCTCGGCAGCGTCCATGTCCGGTACGGAAATGCGCACGATGTCGACGCCCGCCGCTTCCAGACGATTGATCTGGGCCACGGTGGCCGCGACGTCGTTGGTATCGCTGTTGGTCATGCTCTGCACAGCGATAGGGGCATCGCCGCCCACGGGCACATTACCGACCCAGATCTTGCGCGATTCGCGACGTTTGATTGGAGATTCGCCGTGCATGACTTATTGACCCAACTTCAGGCGAGCAGTCTCGCCACTGGTGAACGGAGCGACATCAACCACCTGCCCGTTATAGCTGACCTGCGCGCCACGGGCGTAACCCAGACGCACGGCAAAGGGTGGCTTGCCGCTGACGGAAACATTTTCGCCTTTACGCTTGAGACCACTCAACAGCACCTTGCCGGTGCCATCGGAAACTTGCGTCCAGCAATCGGCGGTGAATTGCAATGAAACCTGGCCTTGGCCGGCCACTGCCGCAGTCGGTGCAACGGCAGCAGCACTTGGCGCAACCGGCGCAGTCACCACAGGCGCTGGCACGGCAGGAACGGCAGGAGCAGGAGTCGCCGGGGTCGCAGCGGCCGGCGCAGGGTTTGGCACAGGCGCGGACGGTGTGGTCGGTGTGGTCGGTGCAGGGGCCGGGGCAGTCGCTTCAGCTTGCGCCGCAGTGTTGCCCTGCGGCAGTGCCAGCGCGGTGCCGCCCTCGGCCTGACCTTCCACGACGGCCTGGTCTTCCGGCTCGTCCAGCGGATGGATCTGCGTGGTGCCATCGGCACCTTCGACTTCGACGTGCTCCGGGCTCAAGGTCGTCAGGTCCTTGGCACGCTGGGAGGTTTGATCCTGCCACCAGAAGAAACCGCCGCCGATCACGGCAACCAGCAGCAACAGGCTGACGATTCGCAAAATGGTATGGGAAACCCGCACCGGCTCTTCGATACGGCCCAGGCTGTGCACGTTGCTGCCCTGGGAATCGGTGCCGGTGGATTGGTCGAATTGCTGGACGAGGGCGGTCTGGTCCATGCCGAGCAACTTGGCATAGGCACGGATATAACCCCGCGCAAAGGTATGCCCCGGCAGCTTGTCGAATGCGCCGGCCTCAAGATTGGTCAGGGAATTGACGGTGAGGTTGAGCTTGAGCGCCACTTCAGCCAGCGACCAGCCATTGCTTTCGCGGGCCTGGCGCAAGGTTTCACCGGGGTTAACGCGATTCGCTGCTACAACTTCGGGATGCGCCGCTTTCATCATTGCTCCGACAGGTATTGCTGATATTCCGGCGTACCGGGATAGAGTCGTTTTAGTTGCAGGCCATAACTGGCAGCCTTGTCGCGATCTTCAAACACTTTTGCCAGCCGAATGCCGAGCAATAGACTACGTGCATTTTGTTCGGTGAGCAGGCTAAAACGATCGTAATAGTCACGCGCGGGCACATAATGCCTGTCTTCGTACGACAACTCAGCCATTTCCAGCAAAGCGCGTGGCTGTTGACGATTCAAGCGCAAGGCTTTTTCCAGTTGCTGCAGCGCCAGGTCACGCTCTCCAAGCTTCGCAGCGGTCATGCCCAGGTTCTCGAACACTCGCGAGCGCTCAGGATACAGGGAGTCGGAAGCGGCCTGTTCGAAGCGTTCGTAGGCGTCCTTGTAACGCTTCTCTTCGTAAAGAAAACTACCGTAATTGTTCAGGATACGCGCGTCGTTGGGGCGCGAAGACAGTGCCTTGCGAAAATGCTCGTCGGCCAGTTCCGGCTCCATCTCGGCCTGGAACACCAGGCCCAGTGCAGCATTCGCGTCAGGATCCGAACTGTTCAGGTCCAGGGCCTTCTTCAACGGCACCTTGGCGCGCTCCGTCATGCCCTGCTGCAGATACCCCAGCCCCAGCTGCACGTAGGCAGCACGCGCTTCGTCGCGGCCTTTGCTGGTCTTCATCGGGTTGTAGTCACCCGACAGGACACAACCAGCACACAGGCTGGCCATCAGCAATAGCAGCGCAAAGCGCAGGGACATAGAGATCCTCTCTTACTTTATTTCGCGGCGTTCTGTGCGATATCGTTTTCGGCGCTCAACTCGCGCACGGCGATATAACGTTCGCTGCGACGGGTGCGATCCAGCACCTGCCCTACCAATTGGCCACACGCGGCATCAATGTCTTCACCGCGGGTGGTGCGTACGGTGACATTGAAGCCGGCATGGTGAAGCTGATCCTGAAAACGGCGAATCGCGTTGTTGCTCGGGCGTTCGTAGCCGGAATGCGGGAACGGGTTGAACGGAATCAGGTTGATCTTGCACGGGATGTTCTTGAGCAGCTCGATCATCTCGACCGCGTGCTCGACCTTGTCGTTGATGTCCTTGAGCAAGGTGTACTCGATAGTCAGCACGCGCTTTTCGCCCAAGGACGACATGTAGCGCTGGCACGACTCAAGCAGCATCTTAAGCGGATACTTCTTGTTGATCGGCACCAGTTGATTACGCAATGCGTCATTGGGTGCGTGCAAGGACAACGCCAGGGACACGTCGATGTGCTTGGACAGCTCATCGATCATCGGCACCACGCCCGAAGTGGACAGGGTCACGCGGCGCTTGGAGATCCCGTAGCCCAGGTCATCCATCATCAGATGCATGGCGGCCACGACGTTGTCGAAGTTCAGCAGCGGCTCACCCATGCCCATCATCACCACGTTGGTGATGGCACGGTCGGCGGTCGCCGGGATGCTGCCAAACGATTTATTGGCAATCCACACCTGGCCGATGACTTCGGCGGCGGTGAGGTTGCTGTTGAAACCTTGCTTGCCGGTGGAGCAGAAGCTGCAGTCCAGGGCACAGCCAGCCTGGGACGAAACGCACAGAGTGCCGCGCTTGCCCTGGGGAATGTAGACGGTCTCGACGCAGCTGCCGGACGCCACACGCACGACCCATTTACGGGTACCGTCGGTGGAGATGTCCTCGCTGACGACTTCAGGACCGCGAACTTCGGCAATAGCCTTGAGCTTGTCGCGCAAGGCCTTGCTGACGTTCGTCATGGCGTCGAAATCATCGACGCCAAGGTGGTGAATCCATTTCATTACCTGACCGGCACGGAAACGCTTCTCCCCGATCGAGTCGAAGAATTTTTCCATTTCCTGTTGAGTCAGACCCAGCAGGTTGGTTTTTACAGTCGATGTAGTCATGGATTCACCTTCACTCTTAAGCCAATGCTTAGCGAGTGGTTACTTCAGTAGCTGCGAAGAAGTACGAGATTTCGCGAGCAGCAGCGGCTTCGGAGTCCGAACCGTGTACAGCGTTGGCATCGATCGAATCAGCGAAGTCAGCACGGATGGTGCCGGCAGCAGCTTCTTTAGGGTTGGTAGCGCCCATCAGCTCACGGTTCAGAGCGATAGCGTTTTCGCCTTCCAGAACCTGGACAACAACCGGGCCGGAGATCATGAAAGCAACCAGGTCGCCGAAGAAACCACGAGCGCTGTGCTCAGCGTAGAAGCCTTCGGCTTCGGCTTTGGACAGCTGCTTCAGTTTCGAAGCTACAACGCGCAGGCCGGCTTTTTCGAAACGAGTGGTGATCTCGCCGATGACGTTTTTTGCAACAGCGTCAGGCTTGATGATGGAGAAAGTACGTTGAACAGCCATGGTGTAACTCCAGAAACGATAATTTGTGAAAAATTAAACCCGCGAATTATACGCGGGTTCTTGGGTATTGCCTAACCTGCGAGGACGATCAGTCGGCTTCTTCGATCCAAAGCGCCTGAACCGCTTCCAACACCTTCTCGCCACAGCGGCCGGAGGTGTTGTCAAAATCGGGAAGTTCCATGATCCATCGCTGCAGGTCTACGAAATTGACCGACATTGGATCGACATCCGGCTTGGATTCGGCCAGTTCTTCTGCAATGCGCTGAACATCATTCCAACCATAACTCATGACAGTAATACCAATCAGTGCGGCGCTTCGGCAGCGTGGTTGAGCGAATACTTCGGGATCTCGACGGTGATGTCTTCTTCACCAACAATAGCCTGGCACGCCAGGCGCGATTGCGCTTCCAGACCCCAGGCGCGATCGAGGAAGTCTTCCTCCAGCTCGTCAGCCTCTTCCATCGAGTCAAAACCCTCGCGGATGATGCAGTGGCAGGTCGTGCAGGCACAGACGCCGCCGCAGGCGTTTTCCATCTCGATGTGGTGCTCGTGCGCCAGATCCAGGATGGAAGTACCCGGCTCAGCCTCGACCACCATGCCCTCCGGGCAAAATTTGTCGTGGGGCAGAAAAATGACCTGCGGCATCAGATATCCTCGATTTCATTCAGATTGCGCCCCGACAGAGCGGCTTTCACCGTCAAATCCATACGGCGGGCAGCAAAGGCATCGGTCACTTGCGACAGACGCTTGGTCTGCTGCTCGATGGCGTAACCATCGGTACCTTTCATCAGTTCGGTCAGTTCCTGAACCTGCATGTCGATGACCATGCGCTCTTCGGCGTCGAGCAGGCGCTCGCCATCGACCTCAAGGGCCGCCTGCACCGCCTCGATCAGGCGCTGGGCGTCGACCTGCTGCTCGCGCAGTACGCGGGCCACCTTGTCGTCATTGGCATGCTGGAACGAATCCTTGAGCATCTTGGCGATTTCGCCGTCGGTCAGGCCGTAGGACGGCTTGACCTGGATGCTGGCTTCCACGCCCGAACCCAATTCACGGGCCGAAACGCTGAGCAGGCCGTCGGCATCGACCTGGAAGGTCACGCGAATTTTCGCCGCACCCGCCACCATGGCCGGAATGCCGCGCAGCTCGAAGCGCGCCAGGGAACGGCAGTCGCTGATCAGCTCGCGCTCACCCTGCAGCACATGGATCGCCATGGCCGACTGGCCATCTTTGTAGGTGGTGAAGTCCTGGGCACGGGCAACGGGGATGGTGGTGTTACGCGGAATCACCTTCTCCATCAGGCCGCCCATGGTTTCCAGGCCCAGGGACAACGGAATCACGTCCAGCAGCAGCAACTCACCACCATCGCGCTTGTTGCCTGCCAGGGTATCGGCCTGGATCGCGGCACCGATGGCCACCACTTGATCCGGGTCGATTTCAGTCAGGGGCTGACGACCAAAGGCTTCGGCCACTGCTTCGCGAACACGCGGCACACGAGTCGAACCGCCGACCATGACCACTGCGTGCACTTCTTCAAGCTCGATACCCGAGTCGCGCACCGCCCGGCGACAGGCTTTCAGGCTGCGAGCGACCATCGGCTCGATCAGCGCATTGAAGGCTTCACGGCTCAGTTCGGCTTTCCAGTCGCCATAGGCCACTTCAACCGATGCAGCATTGGTCAGCGCTTCCTTGGCCGCGCAGGCGGTTTGCAGCAGGCTGCGTTGCGCACCCGGGTCGAGATCGGCAGACAAACCGGCGCTCTCGATGATCCAGCCGGCAATCGCGTGATCGAAGTCATCGCCGCCCAGGGCGCTGTCGCCACCGGTGGCCAGCACTTCAAAGACACCGCCGGTGAGGCGCAGGATCGAAATATCGAAGGTGCCGCCGCCCAGGTCATAAATGGCGACCAGGCCTTCGGCATGCTGATCCAGACCGTAGGCCACCGCAGCCGCCGTTGGCTCATTGAGCAGGCGCAGCACGTTAAGGCCGGCCAGCTTGGCCGCATCCTTGGTGGCCTGGCGCTGGGCATCATCGAAATAGGCAGGAACGGTAATCACCGCGCCGACCAGCTCGCCACCCAGGGCCGCTTCAGCGCGCTCGCGCAACACCTTGAGGATATCGGCAGAGACTTCAACCGGGCTTTTCGGCCCCTGGATCGTCTCGATGAACGGCATGTGCGACTCGCCACCGACAAAGCGGTACGGCAGTTGGTCGCCCAGTTGCTTGACGTCGGACAGACCACGACCCATCAAGCGCTTGACCGACAGCACGGTGTTCAGGGGATCGGTGGCGGCAGCCAGCTTGGCCGACTCGCCCACTTCGACACGGTCGGCGTGGTAGCGCACGGCGGACGGCAGGATGACCTGCCCGTCAGCATCGGCCAGGGGCTCGGAAAGACCACTGCGCAATGCAGCGACCAGCGAATTGGTAGTGCCCAAGTCGATCCCCACAGCCAGACGACGCTGGTGCGGTTGAGGACTTTGGCCGGGTTCGGCGATCTGCAGTAGGGCCATCGTTATCAGGACTTATCTGTATATCAGGCGTGCGACCGGAGCGGCACTGGGTTAATCGTCGAGGCGCTCTTCTAACTGGCGCACTTCGTAGGTGAGCTTGTCAAGAAACTGCATGCGTCGCATCAGGCGTTCGGCCTGATCACGGTGCGCTGCATCATCCCAACAGGCTGCGAAGCTTTGGTTCAGTTCATCCTGGGCGAGCTTCAGGCGGCGCTTGAACGCTGCAACACCGTCCAGATCGGACAGGTCTTCGAGCTCTTCACGCAGCTCCATCTGCTGCAGGAGGAACTCCGGATCATGCACCGTGACCTCCAGCGGCAACTCGCGACCACCCATGGCGAGCAGGTATCGCGCGCGCTTCGGGGGGTTCTTGAGCGTCTGGTAGGCCTCGTTGAGGCTCGCGGATTGCTCCAGCGCCAGCCGCTGCTCGCGCTCGGAAGCGTCTGCAAAGCGGTCCGGATGAACACCGCGCGCCAACTCACGGTAGCGCGTGGCCAGCTGGTCGAGGTCCAGGTTGAAACTCGGCTGCAGCTCAAATAAAGCGAAATGACAAGGAGTACCCACGATCAGCCTCAGATATTGAAGCTTTCGCCGCAGCCACATTCACCGCGCACGTTGGGGTTGTTGAACTTGAAGCCTTCGTTCAACCCTTCCTTGACGAAGTCGAGCTCGGTGCCGTCCAGGTAGGACAGGCTCTTGGGGTCGATGATCACTTTCTCGCCGTGACTCTCGAACACCTGGTCCTCTGCAACCACCTCGTCGACAAACTCCAGCACGTAGGCAAGGCCGGAACAGCCCGTGGTGCGAACACCCAGACGAATCCCCTCACCTTTGCCGCGCCCGTCAAGGGAGCGTCGCACGTGTCGAGCAGCCGCTTCTGTCATGCTGATAGCCATCGTTGACTCCTTACTCGTCGCCCAATGCTTAGATCAAGCCTTTCTTCTGCTTGTAGTCGCGAACGGCCGCCTTGATGGCGTCCTCAGCGAGCACGGAGCAGTGAATTTTTACCGGTGGCAGCGCCAGCTCTTCAGCCAGCTGAGTGTTCTTGATGGTCTCTGCTTCATCCAGAGTCTTGCCTTTCATCCACTCGGTCGCCAGGGAGCTGGAGGCGATCGCCGAACCGCAACCGTAGGTCTTGAACTTGGCGTCTTCGATGATGCCTTGCTCGTTGACCTTGATCTGCAGGCGCATCACGTCGCCGCACGCCGGAGCGCCGACCATGCCGGTGCCGACATCAGGGTCTTCCGCGTCCATCTTGCCGACGTTGCGCGGGTTCTCGTAGTGGTCGATGACCTTTTCGCTGTAAGCCATGATTCTTAATCCTCACTCATCAGAGAGTCGCTCTTGAGCCCTGCTGCCCGAAGGTTGGCAGGGCCGGTTTGCGGCGACTTGAAATCAGTGTGCCGCCCACTCGATTTTCGAAATGTCGACACCGTCTTTGTACATGTCCCACAGCGGCGACAAAGTGCGCAGCTTGGTAACGGCCTCGCAGACTTTCTGCGCGGCGTAGTCGATTTCTTCTTCGGTGGTGAAACGACCGAAGGTGAAGCGAATCGAGCTGTGTGCCAGTTCGTCGTTGCGGCCCAGGGCGCGCAGTACGTACGAAGGCTCAAGGGATGCCGAGGTGCAGGCCGAACCGGACGAAACCGCCAGGTCCTTGAGCGCCATGATCAGCGACTCGCCTTCGACGTAGTTGAAGCTCAGGTTCAGGTTGTGCGGTACGCGGGCGGTCATGCTGCCGTTGACGTACAACTCTTCCAGGCCTTCGACCTGTTTGAAGAAGCGGTCGCTCAGGGCTTTGATGCGCACGTTTTCGGCAGCCATGTCTTCCTTGGCTACACGGAAGGCTTCACCCATGCCGACGATCTGGTGGGTCGCCAGGGTGCCGGAGCGCATGCCACGTTCGTGACCGCCCCCGTGCATGGTCGCTTCGATGCGCACACGCGGCTTGCGGCTGACGTACAGCGCGCCGATACCTTTAGGGCCATAGGTCTTGTGCGCCGAGAACGACATCATGTCGACTTTCAACTTCTGCAGGTCGATCTCGACCTTGCCAGTGGACTGAGCCGCGTCAACGTGGAACAGGATGCCCTTCGAACGCAGCAGTTCGCCGATGGCTTCGATGTCGTTGATGGTGCCGATTTCGTTGTTCACGTGCATGGCCGACACCAGGATGGTGTCATCACGCAGTGCTGCTTCAATCATGGCCGGCGTTACCAGGCCGTCAGTCTGAGGCTCGAGATAGGTCACTTCGAAACCTTCACGCTCCAGTTGGCGCATGGTGTCGAGGACAGCCTTGTGCTCAATCTTGGTGGTGATCAGGTGTTTGCCCTTGGTCGCATAGAAATGCGCCGCGCCCTTGATTGCCAGGTTGTTGGACTCGGTGGCACCGGAGGTCCAGACGATTTCACGTGGGTCGGCATTCACCAGGTCGGCAACCTGACGGCGAGCGTTTTCGACCGATTCTTCGGCTTTCCAGCCAAACACGTGGGAACGGGACGCCGGGTTACCGAAGTTTCCGTCGACCAGCAGGCATTCACTCATTTTTTGCGCTACCCGCGGATCAACCGGGGTGGTCGCAGAGTAATCAAGGTAAATCGGCAATTTCATGGACTATCTCCTAAATCAGGCTGGCTGGCGTGCCGCTAGCTCTTTGGCTGTCATTCGACGGCGGACGCTTCAATCTTGTCCAGGCGCGGCGCCTTGCTGTTGCAACGACGCTGGTCCTGACGCTGGGCTACTTCTTGTACCTCACGGCGAGTGACAAGATCAGCCAAGCTGATACCGCTCAGAAATTCGTGGATCTGCAAGCTCAAGTCGCACCACAGGTGGTGGGTCAGGCAGGTATCGCCTTGATGGCAATCCCCTTGGCCCTGGCACTTGGTGGCGTCGACCGATTCGTTCACCGCATCGATCACCTGGGCTACCTGGATGCCCTGCATGTCGCGCGACAGCTGGTAGCCGCCGCCCGGACCGCGGACGCTGGAAACCAGGTTGCTACGACGCAGCTTGGCGAAAAGCTGCTCGAGGTAGGACAGGGAGATGCCTTGGCGCTCGGAGATATCGGCCAGGGACACCGGCCCGTGCTGCGCGTGCAACGCCAGGTCGAGCATGGCGGTCACGGCGTATCGGCCTTTTGTAGTCAGTCGCATGGACAGTTACCACGGAGTTCGGAATGGGGCGAGTATGCAATTCCCGAGTATTTAAGTCAACTATAAGACCTAGTACTTTAGTCAGGATTACCCGCAAAAGAGCGGCGGTATCATAGCAAAGGCTGGCCATTAACAGCCAGAGATAGCGAGTCGACTTCAATCGCGGGCAAGCCCGCTCCCACAGGAATTTTCGGTGCGCGCAAAATCTGTGCATCATCCGAGAACCTGTGGGAGCGGGCTTGCCCGCGATGAAGTCGGCCGGGTTTAACCGGCCTGACTCTGATCCTTATCCTTCACGCACGCGAAATCTTCTTCGCGCAGCTCAGGCAGATCCTTGGCGCAATAATTACTGCCCAGATCCTTCAGCGCGCCGCACATCCCCTCCAGGCGCCCATCCACTGCCTGCAGATGATCCAGCAACTGGTTGATGGCGCGAGCTACCGGGTCGGGCATGTCTTCGCCAACGCCGTAGGCATCAAAGCCGATCTTCTCGGCCATGGCCTTGCGCCGGGCATCCTGCTCTTCATCGGTCTTGACGATGATCCGCCCCGGAATCCCCACCACTGTCGCGCCTGGCGGCACGGCCTTGGTCACCACGGCATTGGAACCCACCTTGGCCCCCGCGCCCACAGTGAACGGCCCCAGCACCTTGGCGCCGGCGCCAACCACCACGCCGTCTTCAAGGGTCGGGTGGCGCTTGCCTTTGTTCCAGCTGGTGCCACCCAGGGTCACGCCCTGGTACAGCGTGACATCGTTGCCGATCTCGGCGGTTTCACCAATGACAATGCCCATGCCGTGGTCGATAAAGAACCGACGCCCGACCTTGGCCCCCGGATGAATCTCGATACCGGTCAACCAGCGACCAAAGTTCGACACCAGCCGCGCCAGCCACTTCAGCTCGGCGCGCCACAGGGCCGCCGCCAGCCGATGGATCCAGATGGCATGCATGCCCGGATAGCAGGTCAGGACTTCGAAGGCGTTGCGCGCTGCCGGATCACGATGGAAAACACTCTGGATATCTTCACGCAAACGCTCGAACATTTTTAATCCTTCCGCTTTAGAAGCTCACCACGGGCCGCTTTTTGGGTTTCCGTGAGGATGCCACGCAATATATTCATTTCCGCCCGGCTGACCGAGCTTCGTCCGTACAACCGACGCAGGCGCGCCATCAAGTGACGCGGTTTTTCCGGATCGAGGAATTCGATGGCCACCAGGGTCTGCTCCAGGTGCTCATAGAATCGCTCCAGCTCATCCATGGTCGCCAGCTCGCCACTTTTAGTGGAAGCCACCTCATCCTTCTCGACCTTGCTCGGCTGGCCTTGAGCCGCGAGCCAGGACATGCGCACTTCATAACTCAACACCTGCACCGCGGCCCCGAGGTTCAGCGAACTGAACTCAGGGTCTGATGGGATGTGCACGTGATAATGACATCGCTGCAGCTCTTCGTTGGTCAGGCCGGAATCTTCACGACCGAACACCAGGGCGATCTCGGCGCCCTGCCCGGCCTCCTCGACCACTTTCGTCCCGCATTCGCGCGGATCGAGCAGTGGCCAGGGGATGCGCCGGTCGCGGGCGCTGGTGCCGAGCACCAGGTTGCAGCCCACCAGGGCATCTTCCAGGGTGGCGACAACCTGGGCGTTTTCCAGGATATCCCCGGCGCCGGAAGCCCGGGCATCGGCCTCGTGGTGCGGGAACAACCGTGGCTCAACCAGCACCAGCCGCGACAGGCCCATGTTCTTCATGGCACGCGCAGCCCCGCCGATGTTCCCGGGATGGCTGGTATTGACCAGGACGACACGAATGTTTTGCAGCAAGGGAGGCGCTCTCGAACACAATAAAGGGGAGCCGAATCTTACAGCGCCTACTACCGTTAAGCTATGAAAGCGAACGTCGTCCTTCACCTGTAGAAACTTTCTGATAGAATGCCCGGCTTTCTTTAACAACCTTAGGTGACACATCCATGCAGCCCATGCTGAATATCGCGCTGCGCGCCGCCCGCAGCGCCAGTGAATTGATCTTCCGCTCCATCGAGCGCCTGGATACCATCAAGGTCGACGAAAAAGACGCCAAGGATTACGTATCCGAGGTAGATCGCGCTGCCGAGCAGAAAATCATCGACGCGCTGCGCAAGGCCTACCCGAATCACTCGATCATGGGTGAAGAAACCGGCATGCACGCCGGCACCGGTATCGAAGGCGAAGAATACCTGTGGATCATCGATCCACTGGACGGCACCACCAACTTCCTGCGCGGCATCCCGCACTTTGCAGTCAGCATTGCCTGCAAATACCGTGGCCGCCTGGAACACGCAGTGGTTCTGGACCCGGTTCGCCAGGAAGAATTCACCGCCAGCCGTGGTCGCGGCGCCCAACTGAACGGTCGTCGCCTGCGCGTCAGCGGCCGCACCAGCCTGGACGGCGCCCTGCTGGGCACCGGCTTCCCGTTCCGTGATGACCAGATGGACAACCTCGACAACTACCTGGGCATGTTCCGCGCCCTGGTTGGCCAGACCGCCGGCATCCGCCGCGCCGGCTCGGCGAGCCTTGACCTGGCCTATGTCGCTGCCGGTCGTTTCGATGCATTCTGGGAGTCGGGCCTGTCCGAGTGGGACATGGCTGCAGGCGCGCTGCTGATCCAGGAAGCAGGCGGTTTGGTGAGCGACTTCACCGGCGGCCACGACTTCCTTGAAAAAGGCCACATCGTTGCCGGCAACACCAAGTGCTTCAAGGCAGTGCTGACGGCGATCCAGCCGCACCTGCCAGCCTCGCTGAAGCGCTAAGCTTCAAGCGACGAAAAAAAGGCACCCTTCGGGGTGCTTTTTTTATGCCTGCAATCCGACTCCGCGCTTACCACCACCCCATATAGGAGCGAGCTCGCTCGCGATGGCCGTCAACGGTAGCGCGGGCTTCCAGAATGAACGCGGTTACTGGTAGTTATTCGCGACCAGGCTCGCTCCTACAGGGCATTGGTGGCATCCGCATATTCGGGGCACAAAAAAAAGCACTCCAATCGAGTGCTTTTTTCAACCTGCAGCCGGGCGACTTACTGAGCCGGCTCGTTCTGTGACAGCACCAGCTTGCCTTCCTTATCGACCGGAATCTGGTTGCCTGGATCGCGATCCATCCGCACCTTGCCTTCCTTGCCATCCAGCGAATAACGGACGTCATAGCCCACGACCTTGTCGCTGATGTCATTCACCGTGTTACAGCGAGTCTGGGTCGTGGTGTAGGTATCACGGTTCTGCATGCCTTCCTGCACCTTGTTGCCGGCATAACCGCCGCCAACGGCGCCAGCTACGGTGGCAATCTTCTTGCCGGTGCCGCCGCCGACCTGATTACCCAGCAAACCACCGGCCACTGCGCCAATGGCGGTACCGAGGATCTGGTGTTGATCCTTGACCGGCGCCTGGCGGGTCACGGCTACGTCCTTGCACACTTCACGTGGCGTCTTGATCTGTTTCTTGACCGGGTCAACGGCTAGAACTTGCGCATACTCAGGGCCGCTTTTAACCAGGCTGTAGGTGGCAACAGCACCCCCGGCAGTCACACCGACAGCACCCAATACCGCACCAACCAGCAACGACTTGTTCACATGAACCTCCTGACCATCATAGGCGGGACAACGCCCGCGCTTCTCCCAGCCTTGGAGCATAAAAAAAGGCGCGAGTTCAATACTCGCGCCTTTTAGGCCGACAGCTGGAAGACGATGGCCGTTATGGGCGGTCGTCGACTTCCTTATCGGTAGCCACCGGAGGAATCAGATCCTCGGTGCTCAGGTTCAGCCAGATCAGCACCACGTTAGCGATGTAGATCGACGAGTAGGTACCCGCCAGAACACCGATAAACAGCGCAATGGAGAAGCCCCACAGGTTGTCACCACCGAAGAACAACAGCGCCGCAATCGCCAGCAACGTGGAGATCGAAGTAGCCATGGTCCGCAACAGGGTCTGGGTGGTCGAGATGTTGATGTTCTCGATCAGCGTCGCCTTGCGCAGCACCCGGAAGTTCTCTCGAACCCGGTCGAATACCACGATGGTGTCGTTGAGCGAGTAACCAATGATCGCCAGCACCGCCGCCAATACCGTCAGGTCGAAGGTGATCTGGAAGAACGACAGGATACCGATGGTCACGATCACGTCGTGGATCAGCGACAGGATGGCGCCGACCGCGAACTTCCACTGGAAGCGGAAAGCCAGGTAGATCAGGATGCCGCCGAGCGCCATCAGCATGCCGAGGCCGCCCTGGTCGCGCAGTTCTTCACCGACCTGCGGGCCGACGAACTCGACACGCTTGACCGCCGCCGGGTTGTCGCCGCCAACCTTCAGCAGCGCTTCAGCGACCTGATGCCCCAGCTGCGGGTCTTCGCCGGGCATGCGCACCAGCAAATCGGTAGTTGCACCGAAGCTCTGCACGATAGCGTCGTGATAACCCGAGGAAACCAGCTGCTCGCGCACCTTGGTGACATCGGCCGGACGCTCGTAGGTCAGCTCGATGAGCGTACCGCCGGTGAAGTCCAGGCCCCAGTTCATGCCCTTGGTCGCGACACTGAACAAGGCCAGCAACGAGAGGAACAATGTGACGCCGAACGCAACGTTGCGAACGCCCATGAAGTTGATTGTACGTAACATGGCAGCCCCTTAAATCCACAACTTCTTGAAGTCACGACCGCCGAAGATCAGGTTGACCATCGCGCGGGTCACCATGATGGCCGTGAACATCGAGGTAAAGATCCCGAGGGACATGGTCACTGCGAAGCCCTTGACCGGGCCGGTGCCCATGGCGAAGAGAATCCCGCCGACCAGCAACGTCGTCAGGTTGGCGTCGAGAATCGCAGTAAATGCCCGGCCGAAGCCTTCGTTGATTGCCCGCTGGACGGTCATGCCCGCCGCAATCTCTTCACGAATCCGCGAGAAGATCAGCACGTTGGCGTCTACCGCCATACCCATGGTCAATACGATACCGGCGATACCCGGCAGGGTCAGCGTAGCACCCAGCAGCGACATCAGCGCCAGCAGCAACACCATGTTCACTGCCAGAGCGACGGTGGCGATGATGCCGAAGAAGCGGTAGATGGCGATAATGAACAGGGAGACAAACAGCATGCCCCACAGCGACGCATCGATACCCTTGGTGATGTTGTCCGCACCCAGGCTCGGGCCGATGGTGCGTTCTTCAGCGAAGTACATCGGGGCAGCCAGGCCACCGGCACGCAGCAGCAGTGCCAGCTCGGAGGACTCGCCCTGGCCGTTCAGGCCGGTGATACGGAACTGGGCACCCAGTGGCGACTGGATGGTCGCCAGGCTGATGATCTTCTTCTCTTCCTTGAAGGTCTGCACCGCCACGTCTTTCTCGACGCCGTCGACCACTTGCTTGGTGTAAGTGGTAACAGGACGCTGCTCGATGAAGATCACCGCCATGCTGCGACCGACGTTGTTACGGGTCGCACGGCTCATCAGCTCGCCACCGTGGCCATCCAGGCGGATGTTCACTTCTGGCGTGCCTTGCTCGCCGAAGCCAGCCTTGGCGTCAGTCACCTGGTCACCGGTGATGATCAGGCTACGCTCGATCTGTGCCGATGGACGATTGCCTTCACGGAACTCGAACGTTTCCGAAGTGGCTTTCGAAGCGCCCGGCTCTGCAGCCAGACGGAACTCGAGGTTGGCCGTCTTGCCCAGGATACGCTTGGCTTCAGCCGTGTCCTGCACGCCTGGCAGCTCAACCACGATGCGGTTGGCGCCCTGGCGCTGCACGATCGGTTCGGCAACACCCAGCTCGTTGACGCGGTTACGTACCGTGGTCAGGTTCTGCTTGATGGAGTATTCGCGGATTTCCGCCAGCTTGGCCGGGGTCATCGCCAGACGCAGCACCGCCTGACCATTGAGGTCGGCCGGAACAATATCGAAATCGTTGAAGTTCTGGCGGATCAGTGCACGGGCCTGCTCGCGGGAAGCTTCATCAGTGAAACCCAGCTGAATGGCACCGTTGAGTTGCGGCAGGCTGCGATAGCGCAGCTTCTCTTTGCGCAACAGGCTCTTGACGTCGCCTTCGTAGACTTTCAGGCGGGCATCGAGGGCTTTGTCCATGTCCACTTCCAGCAGGAAGTGCACACCACCGGACAAGTCCAGACCCAGCTTCATCGGGTGCGCGCCCAGGCTGCGCAGCCATTGCGGGGTGGTCTGTGCCAGGTTCAGTGCAACGACGTAGTCATCACCCAACGCCTTGCGCACAACGTCCTTGGCCGGCAGTTGGTCTTCAGCCTTCACCAGGCGAATCAGACCGCCCTTGCCACCCGCCGTCAGCGAGGTCGCCTTGACGTTGATCCCGGATGCCTTGAGCGCAGCGCTCACTCGATCCAGATCAGCCTGATTGACCTGCAGCGCAGTGCTTGCACCGCTGACCTGAATGGCCGGGTCATCAGGATAAAGATTGGGAGCGGAATAAATCAGACCGACCGCCAGCACCGCCAGGATCAGAATGTATTTCCACAGAGGGTATTTGTTCAGCATCACGCCGCCCGCTTATGACGCGGGGCGCCTTGCGCGCCCCGTCGATTGAGTAGAAGTTGAAACTTAGATCGCTTTGAGCGTGCCTTTTGGCAGCGTGGCGGCGATGGCGCCTTTCTGGAACTTCATTTCGACAGTGTCGGAGACTTCCAGAACCACGAAATCATCAGCCACTTTGGTGATCTTGCCGGCGATGCCGCCAGTGGTCACAACTTCGTCGCCTTTTTGCAGGCTGCTCAGCAGGTTCTTCTGCTCTTTGGCGCGCTTGGCCTGTGGACGCCAGATCATCAGGTAGAAGATGACCAGGAAACCGACCAGGAAAATCCACTCAAAGCCGCCGCCCATTGGGCCTGCAGCAGGTGCAGCAGCGTCAGCCATGGCGTTAGAGATAAAAAAGCTCATTTAGCACTCCAGTTGCAAATGTTGAATCTTGGGGTCAGAAAACTCAGTCCAAAGGCGGAACGGGAAGCCCGCGTTTGGCGTAGAAGGCATCGACAAAGGCGGCCAATGTACCCTGTTGAATAGCCTCGCGCAAACCAGCCATAAGCACCTGGTAATGGCGCAAATTGTGGATGGTATTCAACATGCTACCCAGCATTTCGCCACACTTGTCCAGATGGTGCAGATAAGCACGGGAGAAGTTCTGGCAGGTATAGCAATCGCAGGTCGGATCCAGCGGCGAATCATCATGGCGATGGAACGCGTTGCGGATCTTCAGCACGCCTGTATCAATGAACAGATGCCCATTGCGGGCATTACGGGTTGGCATCACGCAATCGAACATGTCCACACCGCGGCGCACACCCTCAACCAGATCTTCCGGTTTGCCAACGCCCATAAGGTAACGAGGTTTGTCAGCCGGCATCTGGCCCGGCAGATAATCCAGCACCTTGATCATCTCGTGCTTGGGTTCGCCCACCGACAGACCGCCAATGGCCAGGCCGTCGAAGCCGATCTTGTCCAGGCCTTCCAGGGAGCGCATGCGCAGATCCTGGTGCATGCCGCCCTGAACGATCCCGAACAACGCCGCCGTATTGTCGCCATGGGCATTCTTCGAACGCTGGGCCCAGCGCAACGACAGCTCCATGGAAATGCGCGCGACGTCTTCGTCAGCCGGGTACGGCGTGCATTCGTCAAAAATCATCACGATGTCCGAGCCCAGGTCACGCTGGACCTGCATCGACTCTTCCGGCCCCATGAACACCTTGGCGCCATCCACCGGGGAGGCGAAGGTCACGCCCTCCTCCTTGATCTTGCGCATGGCGCCCAGGCTGAACACCTGGAAACCACCGGAATCGGTCAGGATCGGGCCTTTCCACTGCATGAAATCGTGCAGGTCGCCGTGCTTCTTGATCACTTCGGTGCCAGGGCGCAGCCACAGGTGAAACGTGTTGCCCAGAATGATTTCCGCGCCGGTGGCGGTGATATCCCGCGGCAGCATGCCCTTCACGGTGCCGTACGTGCCCACCGGCATGAACGCCGGGGTCTCGACGGTACCGCGCGGGAAGGTCAGGCGACCGCGACGCGCCTTGCCGTCTGTGGCAAGCAACTCAAACGACATACGACTTTGGCGACTCATTCTTTGTCCTCAGGGCCACGTGGTGCGGGGTTACGGGTGATAAACATCGCATCACCGTAGCTGAAAAAACGGTATTCATGCTCCACGGCGGCTTTATAAGCGGCCATGGCTTCGGGATAACCGGCGAACGCCGAAACCAGCATCAGCAGCGTGGATTCGGGCAAATGGAAGTTGGTGACCAGGGCATCGACCACATGAAACGGCCGCCCCGGGTAGATAAAGATGTCGGTATCGCCACTGAACGGCTTGAGCACGCCATCGCGCGCGGCACTTTCCAGGGACCGCACGCTGGTGGTCCCCACCGCCACTACCCGTCCACCGCGAGCGCGACAGGCCGCCACTGCATCGACCACATCCTGGCCGACTTCCAGCCATTCAGTGTGCATGTGGTGATCTTCGATCTTCTCGACGCGCACCGGCTGGAACGTACCTGCACCCACGTGCAGGGTCACGAACGCCGTCTCGACGCCCTTGGCGGCAATCGCCTCCAGCAGCGGCTGATCAAAATGCAGCCCCGCCGTCGGCGCCGCCACCGCGCCCAGGCGCTCGGCGTACACCGTCTGATAACGCTCGCGATCCGAGCCTTCATCCGGGCGGTCTATATAAGGAGGCAACGGCATGTGCCCGACTCGGTCCAGCAGAGGCAACACCTCCTCGCTAAACCCCAGCTCGAACAACGCATCGTGACGGGCCAGCATCTCGGCCTCGCCACCGCCATCGATGAGGATCTTCGACCCAGGCTTAGGCGACTTGCTGGACCGCACATGGGCCAGCACGCGATGACTGTCGAGCACCCGCTCAACCAGAATTTCCAGCTTGCCGCCGGAAGCTTTCTGGCCAAACAGCCGCGCCGGAATCACCCGGGTATTGTTGAACACCATCAAGTCGCCCGGGCGTAAATGCTCAAGCAAATCAGTGAATTGACGGTGTGCCAGGGCGCCGCTGACCCCATCAAGGGTCAACAGGCGACTGTTGCGACGCTCAGCCAATGGATGGCGAGCAATCAGCGAATCAGGGAGCTCGAAAGTAAAGTCAGCAACGCGCATGATGGGGTTCGTCTAGCAGGGCCGGGAAGTCTAGCGGAAATATCAAAAATTCTCCATGAAACGTGATTGACCAACGGTAATCTCATCTCTATACTTCGCCGCCATTGAGCCCTGATGGCGGAATTGGTAGACGCGGCGGATTCAAAATCCGTTTTCGCAAGAAGTGGGAGTTCGAGTCTCCCTCGGGGCACCATATAGATAGATCAAGATGCCGCTCAATGCACCTTGAACCCAAAGAAACCGGCCACTTGGCCGGTTTTTTTGTTTCTGTATAGCCCATCTTGAATCAGCTTGTGCAATTCAAGGAATTGGGGGGCTGGAAAAAGAGTAACATCGCCTGAACGCCCCTAAAACCTGCTGTGACACCCTGCTACCGCTATGTTTGAATGGGGCTTTTCACCTCGCGGAAGGACAACGCGTCACCGTTCTGGACAGGATTTCTGCTGTGGGCAAAGCTAATCCCCAGACAGCAAAAAGCCGTCACATGGACGGCTTATTCTTTCTGCGACGAACTCGGGTGACTACGCCTTCAATTCATCTGGTGTGTGCGTTTTGAGCCAGTCGGCCAAGGCGGCGTTCATTCGCGTTTGCCAGCCAGGCCCAGAGGCTCTGAATTGCTCCAGCACCTCAGGATCAAAGCGAACATTGACGTGTTCTTTAGTGGCTGCCGACTTTGGCCGGCCACGCTTCGGCTTGAGCATCTCCTTTGCCTGAGCCTTGCCGAACAACCCCGCTAGCACATCGCTGGCAGGCTTGGCCTTCGCGAAATCCTTGGCCGACCATTCAGGGTTTGTCCTATCGACCATCTCAGGATTGAGTTTCTTGGTCATAGCTTTTGACCTCCCGCTTGTTGGCTTTACGAAAACTGATGACGTGAACCGCATCGCCCCGAGGGGTGAACACCACGACATGCAGCCGATCCCCTATGTACCCCATCGCCCGATACCGGCACTCGCCGTAGTCAAAGCGATCATCTTCCACGATCAAGGCCGTAGACCATTCAAATTCCCGGACCTGGGCAAATGGCAGTCCACGTTCTTCAACGTTGCGAGCCTCTTTGGCTGGGTCATAAGTAATCCGCATGGTATTATTGTACCCACAGTAAATTACCCGTACAAGGGTTAGCTAAAACGATCATCGTTACTGTGGCTGGAGGGAGGACAGGGAAACACGCCAGGCCCCGGCTTACTTCGTCCAGACAGAGGTTGAGGGCTGGATCAGGAGAAAAATGAACGGCCGCCAGGGGGCGAACAACGAAACAAAGGCGAATCAGCTACCGCACGGCCTACAGCTCAGCAGGCCCTGTATGGTGGCCTGTATGGCAAAAAAACGAATGGACTTGTAAGCTGCGCAGATCAAGGCTTGCTACAGCCCCCTCGGGCGCCAAAATCAAGAAAGACCTTGCTTGGCAAGGCCTTTTTTTCGCCCGCGATAAACCACCTGACACCCCACCACCCCCCCGTAGGAGCTGCCGAAGGCTGCGATCTTTTGATCTTGNAAGATCAGCGTCAACTGCCAGGCCAAGCTCACCGAAGCCATCACCTGCCTCAACACGATGTTCCGCGAGAAGAAGTTCGTCGTTGTGTCGCTACGCCCGGGAAAGGACCGCACTCTCGACCAGAACGCGCTGTGGTTCGCCCTGTACCAGCGTATCGCCCAGATGACCCAGATCGGTGACGTGGACGATGCTCGTAAGTACTGCAAGTTGCACTTTGGCGTGCAGATCCTGCTGAACGAGGACGACGAGTTCCGGATTGGCTGGTACCGAACCATGCGTCACCTGACCTACGCGGAAAAGTTGGACCTGATGGGGGGCTGTCCCTTGTTTGGGCCTGATGGCTTCCCTGTGACCCGGTTGTTCAGCCGAGCACAGGGCATCGCTTACACCGATCGCATCGTTGCCGACTTCACGGAGCGCGGTGTGGTGTTCACGGATCTGCTGGGCGAGGTGGCGGCATGAGCCAGAAACTAACTATGCGCTACATCGCTTGGCAGGTAGCAACCGGGATGTTCGACAGCGACATGTACCGGGAGGCTTTGAAAGGGCTCTGCCGGCTGGCATTCGCAGTAACCGCGTTTGTTCTTCGGCTGCTGATGCTTGCCACGTTTCCCGTGTCAGTGCCATTCCTCTGGGGCTTCTTCCGCGTGATGGAGCCGATCAACCAGAAGCGAAGGAAGGCTCGTAACGAGAAGGCCGTGCAGGCTTATCGCAAGCGCTTGCAGGAGGAGGACTGATGCTCGCTACCAAGCAACCAAAGCCCAAAACCTGCAAGAACCCAGCGTGCAGGGCCTCTTTCGTCCCGCAACGTCTCGGGCAAGCAGTGTGCAACTACACCTGCGGACTGGCCATCAAGGAAGTGAATCAGGAGAAGGCGCGCAAGTCGCTGGCCCAGGTTGAGCGCCGGGAGATCAAGGTCCGCAAGGAGAAGCTGAAGAGCCGGGCCGAGCACCTCAAAGATACGCAGCAGGCTTTCAACGAATTCATCCGGTGGCGCGACCAGGTGGCGGGGCATCCGTGCATATCCAGCGGGCGGCCATTGGACTGGTCCGGCAACCAAACAGATGCTGGGCATTATCGATCAACAGGCGCAGCGCCTCACCTGCGCTTCGATGAACGCAACTGCCACGCACAAAGCAAGGCTGACAACCGGTTTCTCTCTGGGAATGCCGTTGACTACCGGGTCGGCTTGATTGCCCGGATCGGCCTTGAGGCAGTCGAGGCGCTGGAGGCCGATCAGTCGGTGAAGAAGTACACGGTGGAAGATTTGAAGGCGCTGACTGCGCATTACCGGGCGAAGACCAGAGACTTGAAAAAGGGAGCAGCAGCATGAAAATCAATTCTGCACGCCAGGCATGGCACGACTGCAACTACAACCCGGCCCCAGGCCAGACCTCCGACGTTACGTTACTGGGCGTGGTGGTGCAGGGTACAGAGCGCGGGCCGACTGCCGACCATGCGGTGCACGGCGCACTAGCTGGACAGATCCAGTCAGCGATCGCAAGGCTTCACCACCAGCTGCGCGCATTCGGCAATGCTATGTATGCGGCCGAGCCTACGGATGACGATCGGGAGGAGGCGGAGGAGGCCGTATTCAATCTGGCCTGCTCCCGGGTTTCGCGCATGACAGCCGACAAGAGGGATCGCGCCGAGTACGTAGCCAAAGGGGTGTTCCGTCGCTACCGCTTCATGCACCAGGGCGGGCAGTCGGCCAATGACGATCCGCTGATCAAGCCTGAGATTTTCCGCGCATGGATGAATGCCGAGTACGGGATCAAGCTTCCATCGACTGCTTGGTCGCGTGACTGGGAGCCGTTCGTTCAGCTCTGCTTCGACGCCTGCTACGACATTGACGCGAAGGCTCTGAGCCCAATCGGTGGGGTGATTTACAAGATGAGAGAGGCTGCTTGACTTCCCGCACGGCTGAGGGCATCATTTAGCCATCGTTACAATTTTGCCTTCGGCAACTCACACCAAAACCCTGCTTTCGAGCGGGGTTTTTTCGTTTTCGGCACAGCCACACCCATTGCTCCGAGCTGGGAGTGCAGCTGTCGCCGACTCCATCACCGCAGGCGAAAGACCGGAAAGACCCTCCTGCCATATCGACGTCAGAGGATCTGCCCATGTCTCATATCACCCGCTGCAAAATGACTCTTCGCTCCAAAGGGCCTGTTCAGGGCTCGTCGGAATCACTGACCCGCCTGCACTTCGGCGCTGTGTGGTCGGCAAATCCTGCCGAAGAGGATGCGATCTACGGCAAGTACACCCCATACGGCGAATACACCGTGAACGTGGTCGCCGATCGCGCTGAGCATTTCGAAGAAGGGAAGGATTACTACTTCGACATCTCGCCAGCTTTCTGATTCACCGCAGCCAGGGCGGCCTCACGGGAGGCCTGGACACTGATAAGCCGGCAAGTGCAGTGCTACGACAAAACACCGGCAGCCCGCGTACCCCGTCCTCACCATGCTTACGGGGTAGCGCGAGACTGGATCTGCGAGATCGATGCAACAGGGCGTCGACGTGGAGAGGGTCTTTGGCTGACAGCGTGGAAAGACATGCGCACCTATTCAGGGCCTCAGAATGATCTGGGGCCTTTTTTGTTCATGCTCCCCAAGGGGAGAACACCGGATGCCTGCCATGCCAGACAGACCTGAGAGCTGGGCCAAGTTCTGGGAGGCAATGAGCAATCCGCTCCTACAGGGCGCAATCATGGCGATCCTCATCTGCCTCCTTCGTGTCTTGTACGACGCCAAAGAAACCAGCAAGCGCCGGATCGTCTTCGAAGCGCTGATCTGCGGAGGTCTGAGCTTGTCCGCCAGTAGCGTTATCGCCTGGATGGAGTGGCCCTCAAATCTTTCGGTTGCTGCCGGAGGGGCTATTGGGTTCCTCGGGGTGACAGCCATGCGAGAAATGGTGACCCGATTCATCGGGCGCAAGGTGGACTCGTTATGAAAGCGTTTGCCGCTGCAGCAATCATCCTGCTTGTCGGCCTGCTCCTCGTCGGCATCCAGCAGTCGCGTGTTGTTGCCCTCAGGGGTGAGGTTGCTTTCGAAGCAGGCGAGAAGAAGAGGGCGGTCGATGCCAACCTCGAGAGCCAGGCCACCATCACCACTCTGCGGGCAGAAGCCCAACGCAACGCTGACTACCTCAAAGACCTGAACCTTCGGATAAAGGCCAGCGAGGACAAAGCCAAAAAGGCGAGGAAAGACTTTGAAGACCTCAAACGCAACAGCAAGCCTGTTCGTGATTGGGCTGCTCAGCCTTTGCCTGACGGCCTGCGCGGGAAAGCAACCACTGGTAACAAAGACCCAGGCCGTAAGAATTGAAGCGCCTGAGCTGATCCCCTGCGAGCGGGTGGACCAAGACCAAACAGACCTCCGCCTCAATGGTGACGTGTGGGAGCTGAAGGATCAGGCCATCAAGCTCCTCGACACGTGTGCCGACCAGGTGGACGCCCAGATCAAGCGCAGCCAGAGCAAATAAATCCGCGACACAAAACGAGCATCACGAAAACGTGGCGCGGAATAGGGCCCAAACATGACCGAGTCAAAACCACGAATTCAAGTCCAAGATGGAAAAGTTGTCTCGGTCGATAGTCTTTCGAACCTGGTAGCCAACATAGGCACCAATCGAGACAAGCGCTCGCACAACTCATTCGGCTTCGAGTTCGTGAATCAGGTAGAACTGGAGTCGGCCTATCAGTCCAACTGGATCGCCCGCCGGATCGTGGACAAGCCGAACGAAGACGCGCTGCGTGAATGGCGCAAGTTCAGCGGAAAGCAGTCCAAGCAGATCGAATCAGAAGAGCGCCGCCTGGGTGTACAGCAACACTACCTCGACACCTGCTGCTGGGCTGACCTGTACGGTGGCGCAGCACTGCTGATGGTGACCGGGCAGGACCTGAGCAAGCCGCTCGAACTGGACAAGATAAAAAAGGGCGGTTTGAAGAATCTGGTCGTCCTCGATCGCTGGGACATTCAGCCGCTTGAATTCAACCTGACCGACCCGCTCGAACCGAACTGGATGCAGCCAAACAGCTACATGATGGTCAACGGCACTCAGCCGATTCACTACACCCACATCATTCGCCGCACTGGTGCTCGCCTGCCGCGCCGCATGCGCATGTTTGAGCAGGGCTGGGGTGACAGTCGCCTACGTCGCTGCATGTCTGACCTGCGCGATGTGGTGGCCACCAAGGGCGGTATTGCCTCCCTGGTGCTGGAAGCCAACGTCGATACGATCAGCGTCAAAGGCCTGCAATCGGCCCTGGCCAGCGCTCAATGTGACCAGATCACCAATCGCTACCGAATGTTCGGCATGATGAAGTCGATCGTGAACCTCGGCCTGCTTGATGCAGACAACGAGGAATACGACCGCAAGAGCATCAGCTTCAGCGGCCTCAGCCAGATCATGGAACAGTTCATGGTGTGGACGGCGGGCGCCGCTGAAATGCCGGTGACCGAGCTTTGGGGCCAATCAGCAGCAGGCCTCAGCTCTACCGGTGAAGGCGACCTGAAGACCTATCACGGCACCATCAAGGGTAAGCAGGACGGCCAAATGCGCCTCGACCTTGAGATGCTCGACCAAGTGCTGATCCGCTCGGCACTGGGCACGTATCCGGAAGGCATCGAGTTCGAGTGGAATCCTCTGTCGCTGCCTTCGGGCAATGAGCAAGCTCAGGAAGACCTCGCTGATGCCCAAGCTGACGCGATGAACATTGAGTCCCGCGTGATCCGCCCAAGCCATGCCATGCGACGCGCTCAAGGTAAAGGCACCTACGCCATCACCGACGAGCAGATCGCGGCTCAAGAGCAGCTAGAGAAGGACGAAGACAATGGCCTTGGCGACGACGGCGAAGACCTCCCCGGCTTCTCCCTTGGCAACACTGACGACGACAAACCAGACGCTTCTGGAAAAACGCCGGAAAAAACCGAAAGCACCTAAGCCAGTGATGCCCAGCAGGGCGGCCGAGCGCTACTACCTCGGTCAGCTGCGTGCACTGGTCAGGGCGATGGCTTCCGAGCTGATCGCGTCACTGGAGCCTGAGCTTAAGCGCCTCAAGCCTGACTACATCGCAGACAGTCGCGTAACGCTCGATGGCAGCTGGACTGATCAGATGCTCAGATCGATCCGCAGCGTGTCCCAGCGCTTCACGTCACCACTGTTCGAGGCGCAGATCCAGCGGGTTGCCGCAACGACCATCAGTCGTGCTGAGGCCGACAACGCCGAAGACTTCCGCGACTCGATCAACAACGCAGTAGGTGTCGACTTCCAGCTGATCACCAAGCCCAAGGGTATGGTCGACTATCTGGAGGCCTCCACCGCTGAAAACGTCAACCTGATCAAGTCCATCCCTGCCGAGTACTTCAGCAAGGTCGAGACGATTGTCTTGGGCGGCATGAAGGATGGCCTTGCGCCTACCACCATTGCCAAGCAGATACAGGAAGAGACTGGCGCCAGTGCCCGGCGAGCCAAGCTCATCGCGCGTGACCAGGTGTCACAGCTCAACTCAGACCTGACCCGGCAACGACAAACAGCCGCCGGCCTTGTGTTCTACAAGGCTGTCGATGCTGCCGACCAGCGTGTCAGCGGCAACCCGGGAGGCAAATACCCCAACGCCAAGATCAGCTGCTGGGGTATCGCCCGGCAAGACATCGGTTATGGGCCGGGCGTCTACAAGATTGCCGACGGTGCGAGCTGGGGCGGTAAAACCGGACTGCACCCAGGAAAGCACCACGTTCTCTGCCGATGCGTCGGGCTACCCATGATCCCTGGCGTGAACTATTTCCCCGACAAGAACGGGTAACCCATGAAAAGAATGACCATCGACGAGGCCTTCAAGCCTACGTCGCGCACGATCACGCCTGAGGGTTTCCTTTGTGTGAAAGGGGTTGCGGCGCGGACCGGGGTTTATCAGTACGTCTCGACGGAACTGGAGCTCCCGGGTCCACCACGGATCGTCAACGTCTACCGCTCCCCTGAGGAGGTGTTCTCGCCCGAATCCATGGCGACCTACCTCGACAAAGACGTGACCAATGACCACCCGGAAGACCTGGTCGACTCGACCACGTTCAAGGATGTCTCGGTTGGCCATGTTCGTGGCGTTGAGCGCGACGGCGACAACTTGATCGTCGACATGATCATCAAGGACCAGTCGGCAATCGATGCCATCCAGTCCGGCAAGTCTGAGCTCTCCCCCGGCTACCTGGCCGAGTACGTCGAAGCCCCGGGCATCGCCCCGGACGGCACAGCGTACGAATACGAGCAGCGCGACATCCAGATCAACCACAACGCGGTTGTTGAAGCAGCGCGGGCAGGAAAGATCGCCCGCATTTTTGACCACAAACCGAAAGGTGTACCAATGGCACAACGGAAAGTCTTTTTAGACTCCAAGAAAAGCCGCTCCATCATCCTTGACGAAGAGGCCGCTTCGGTAGTCGAAGAGGCTATTTCCGCACTGGAAGACCTGGCGGAAGACGCAGCAAAGCGCGCAGACGAGGCCGAAGCAAAGGCTGACGAGCTGAGCGACAAGCTGGACGATTCGGCCAAGTCGACCTCTGACGCCGCCATCGGCGTGAAGGTCAAGGCCACCCTAGACACCATCGCTCTGGCATCCAAGGTCGTTAAGTCCTTCGACGCCAAAGGCCTGGTATCTCCTCTGGAGATCAAGCGTGCCGCGATGGCTCAGCTCAAGCCAACCCGCGACTGGGCCGGCAAGTCCGAAGCCTACGTCCTGGCTGCCTTCGACGCCGCTGCTGATGAAGCAGACGAGAAAGGCGAGGACGAGGACGACGACAAGTCGAAAGTCAATGACAGCCTGACTCAGTTCGCCAAGGACGCTGCAGCTCGCGGCCTGAAGCCAACGCAGGACGGTACCGACGCCTACAACACATTCCTGCGAGGTGGCAAGTAATGGGCACTGCAATTGATACCTTCGGCCAGTACGCCGGCAAGGCCTACGAAGGCCAGATCAATGACCTGAGCATGGCGGATGTCACCACTTCCGTCGCCTCGGTCGTCATTCCATTCGGTCGGGCAGTCATGTCTGCCGCAGTCGACAAGCAGAGCCAGCTGCCTGCCGCCGGCGCCGGTTTCTTCCTCGGCATCTCGGTGCGCAAGCCTGTTGGTGTGAGCGGCAGCTTCCTGACCGGTCAAGTCTCCGACAGCGGCAACGTGGTCGGCGCCTATCGCGTCAACGAAGAGGTGAGCCAAGTCAGCACCGGTCGCATCTGGGTCAAGACCCTGGGCGGCGCCACCAAGGGCGCGCAGGTCTACGCCGTGCCGCTGACCGGCGAGCTGACCAACGCCGCCACCGCAGGCAACCACCTGCTGCCGGGTTGCGTATTCAAGACCACCGCCGCGGCTGGTGAATTGGCGCTGGTACAGGTCAAGTCCGACGTCGCCACCACCATTACCACTTAAGGATCGACGAATGAAGACTTTCGACGCCTCCGCGCAGGCTCAGCTGGGCTTCCTCATCGGTCAGTTGACCTATGTGGAGCAAGAGGTGCTGCGCCAGCCGTACCCAGAAATCAAATACCCTTCGATCCTGACCGTGGACACTTCCGCCCCGGACTACGTCGAATCGATCGCCTTCAAGGTGCTCGACTACAAGGGCGAACCGGCTCCGATCGGTGACGTGTCCCACGACTTCCCTCTGGCCGAGATTGCATCCAAGGTCGGCGGTGTGGACGTGGTTCAGGCTGGCCTGGGCTACACCTACACCCAGATCGAAGTTGGCAAGGCTCAGGAAATGGCGAATAGCCAGGGCTTCGGCGGCGCGATCAACTACCTGGCCGAGAAGCCAATCGCGACCCGCACCCTGACCGAGCAATGGTTGGATCGCGTGGCATTCGTCGGTGACGCTCGCTGGCCTTCGCTGACCACTGGCGGCCTGCTGAAGTACCCAGGTGTTCCTGTTGTTGCTACCGGCACTCTGCTGGGTGGCGCGAACAAGACCATCGCAGCGATCCTGGCGGCCGGCGGTGAAACAGCGGCGAACGAGATCCTGACGCTGCTGAACAACGCGATCCTGCGTGTTTACGCAACTCAGACCAACTCGATTTTCCGCCCGACGCACATCTTGCTGCCGCTGGTCGAATACGGCCTGCTGACCACCTTCCGTATCCCGAACACTGCGGAAACTCTGATCAGCTACCTGGAGCGTGTGCTGAACATCAAGATTGAGCCAATCCTGCAGGCGGCCACTGCCGGTGCTGGCGGCGGCAATCGCATGATGGTCTACACCAAGAACGCCCAGTTCGCCAAGTTCCACCTGCCGATGCCGTTCACCCTCAATGCGCCGATCCCGTCGCATGGTGGTCTGCGCTTCGAAGCAGCTGGTGTCGTGCGCACTGCCGGTACCGAGCTGCGCGTTCCGATGTCCCACCTGTACGTCGACGGTATCTAAGGGGGTCGCATGGCTCGCAAACAAAGCAAGGCAGGCGATTCCGCTTCGGCGGACGTCTGGACCAACACCAGCCAGAACCCGGTAATTCTGGGTGATGGCAGCTCGGTCGCCCCCGGTGCACAAACCTCCCCGGAACAGGCTGAGTTCGTTGAAGGCTCGTTCTGGGAGGAGCACGGCGTTCTGGTATCCGGCTCGCCGGTGCTGAGCGAGGCCGGCTCGCGCAAGGCTGAAGAGCTGGAGGCGGAGAACGAAACCCTGCGCGCCCAGCTGTTCGAAGTGAGCGCCAAGGTCGAGTCGCTTCAGACTGAAAACGAAGCGCTGAAGGCCAAGATCCCAAAGGCTGAGTGAAACCCAGCAGCCCCGCCCAGTGCGGGGCTGTTGTTTTCTGGAGGTTGCAACCGTGGCTGAACTGACAATTGAAGTGACGCCGGCGATCATTGCTGACTTCCGAGCGTTCTACGAAGAATTTTCCGACAGTGCCGCCTGGTCTGACACCAAGATCACGAAGGCGCTGTACATCGCTCGCGGCGAGTTTGGTGGCTGCGCGCACTGGGGCGACTACAAGCCCTATTCATTCTTCCAGCGAGGCTGGTTCGCCCTGGCGGCGCACTACCTGACTTGGAACAAGGCTACATCTGACGCCACTGGTGCTGATGGCAGCGCATCGACCCCCTACGCACAGTCCAGCAAGTCTGTACGTGACGAGTCGGTGTCCTACGCCATCCCGGCGGCTAACGCCAATCTGACGGTGTGGGAAGCATCCCTGGCCCTGACTCCATACGGACTTGAGTACCTGCACCTACGCTCGCGGGCTGCCATGGGAGCCATCTGCGTATGATTTCCCCGACCGTTAGCCTCATCGGCAAGCAGCAGGTCGAGGAAGCGCTGAAAGAGCTGGCCAAGCGTCTGGGAAGCGATGCGCGTGTGCTTGCGGGCGTTCCCAAGGGGGCCGGCAACTACGAAGACGGCGTGACCCTGGCAACAATAGCCGCAGTGAACAACTTCGGATCCGCCGACGGAAAGATTCCGGCGCGCCCAACGCTACAGCCTGCCATCGAGAAAGGCGCTCCGCAGTATCAGCGGCTTGCTGAGGTGATGATCCCCAAGGTTTTATCCGGCGAAATGACCATGCTCATGCTGCTGGAGCAGATGGGGCAGCTTGCCGAGGGGCATATCAAGCAAGAGATCACGGACATCGACAGCCCGCCGAACGCAGCCGCGACGATCGCGAGGAAAGGTTCTGACAATCCACTGATCGACACCGGCGCATTTCGCCAGTCTATCCGCTACGTCATCGACGACGGCTCGGAACCAATCGAAGAGGGTCTGTGATGGGGCTGAACATGCGAGGCCACGTCTCCGGCCCATTCGTCACGCACTCGGGAGTGGTCCTGAATCGCTACACCAGCGAGATCATCGACTTCGAACCGGCTCTGACTTTGAGCTACACCGACAGCTTCAACGCCAACGTGCAGCCGGTCAGCGACAAGGAGATCGAGTTCCTGCAGATCGGTGCAGAGCGCATCAACGACGTCAGGGTGATTCACCGCAATGACGGCAAGGGCATCGAGGTTTCGGTACCCGGCCACCTCGCGGACATCCTGGTATTCGCTGAGACGCCCGATAAGGCGCCGACCTGGTGGAAGTCCATAGCGACCGACTTCAGGCCTTGGCACAACTTCTGCCGCGCTGTCGTGGCCAAGCTGGACCCGGCTGAGATCGCCAAACTGGAGGCGCGAACCGATGCTTGATGCAACTGCGCTATCCAAGGCTGTGTGCAAGATCGTCATGGCTGCGACAGGCCTGCCAGCCAACAAGATCATCATTGGTGACCCGGGCGTCGGCGCTCCCGCTGGCAGCTACTGCGCCGTGCGGATTGATAGCCCCGCCCAGTTCGGCCAGGCGCTCAACTCGCAGCGCAGCGTCGTCGCCGAGGATGACCCGCAATACATGGACATCATCGCCAAGGTGGCCACCCAGTTCACCATCGGATTCAGCATCAACTTCTACCGGGCTGGCGCGATGGGTTATGCCTCAGCCATGTGCGAGGCGAACAAGCGCGAGCCGATCAAGGCCCTATTGCGCACCGCAAAGCTCGGCTGGTCCCGCACGTCTCCGATCAACAACCTGACCGGCCTATATCAGGCTGCGATGGAGGAGCGAGCCCAAATCACCTTGTACCTGAATGGCGAATCCGTCGCCGAAGACCGCATCCAGCGGATCTATCGCGTGGGGTTCTCCGCGCAAACCGAACAAACTGGCGCCATTGCGCAAGGGGAAGTAAATGGCTTATCCAGCTGAAAGCATCATCAACATTTCCACGCTGATCAACTCAGCCGGGCTCGGGACCTCCAATTTCGGCGCGGGCATGGTGTTTGCTGACTTCGACTCGTCGAGCGACGTGGCATTTGTTGAGGGCAGCTATCGCGACTACGGCTCGGCCCCGCAAGTGGCGGAGGATTTCGATATCGCCTCTGACCCTTACGCGGCGGCGCTGGCCTGGTTCTCGGCAGTGCCGAAGCCGAAGACCTTGCGCATTTACCTCCGCGTCGAAGAAGACAGCCCGGTCGAGTCGCTGAATGACGCGATCAACAAAGGCATCTGGTTCTACTGGTTCGAGTTCGAGACTTCGATCCGCGCTGTAGATACTGATGTGCTGGCCTTGGCCGCCACCGGCGACGCTGCTGGCAAGTTCTTCGCGTACACCACCAACCAGGCAACCGTCCGCGACCCAGCTGTCACCACCGACATCGTCAGCAAGGCTTTGACCCAGGGCTCGCGTCGCCTGTTCGTGGCCAGCCATGCGACCGAGCTGTATGAAGGCTTCGAGATTGCCGCAGTGTTCAGCCGCGTCAACTTCAACGCGGCCAACTCGACCATCACTGGTGAATACAAAAAGCTCCCAGGCATCGACGCTGAAAACCTGACTCCTACTGCATACGGCGCCATGAAGGCTAAGGGGGCGGTGTTCTACACCGTAGTTGAGACTGGTGGCGAGCGGGACAATGGCCGGATCATCAACTCGAAGACTACGTCGACATTCGGCGAATTCATCGACGACGTGTTCAACCTGGACGCATTCACGAACTTCATGACCATCGCGCTTTACAACGCGCTGACCAAGGTGCCCACCAAGCTGCGCCAGACTCCTGCCGGCCAGCAGATCCTGATCGATGCCGCCGCGCAGATCGGAGAGAAGTTCATCGGCAACGGCTACCTGGGCGAGCGTCTTTACCTGGACGACGAGACCGGCGAAGAGAAGCTGAGCCGTGGCTACGAGATCCTGACCAAGGCCGAAGACATCCTGCTGATCTCCGATGCCGAGCGCGCTGCTCGCGGGGCGGCCCCGATCAGCATGCGGATCTTCCGTGCAGGCGCCATCCACACCGTCGACCTGACGGCCAACGTAGAATAAGAGGCGCTGACCAATGGCACTTTCCGATCTTTCTGTAGAAAACACCATCGTGGTAATCACCGGCGTCGGCGTCATTGACGACTGGGGCCGTACCGATCCGCCCTTCACCATCGAGCCTATCGATGACAAGTCGGTGTTGAGTCGTGGTCTCGGCGGCAATGCCGTCAAGTTCACCCGCAAGAATCCAGGTCAGCGACTCACGCTGAACCTGATGCCGGGCAGTCCTCAGGCGATCGGCTTGCAGGCGATGGTCAATGCTGGCACCGAAGTTTCCGGTTCGTACGCCTCGATCTCTGGCCTTGAGGGTGCGGTCTTCGCCGAGGGGGTTGGCACTCGCGGCAAGTCGATGGCGCGCGGCGGTCCCGGCATGAATGACGCGACCTTCGTCTTCGAATTCAACGCAGGTCTCGCGCAATGAATCAGGCCGAAGCCCATATTCGATCGATCGAGCATGACGGCGTGACGTATCGCTTCGCCATGCCCAGTGCCGAGAAGCAGCGCGCCGTGCTGTTCAGGCTGGGGAAGTACGGCGTAGAGCCAATGATCCGGGGCCTGGCCCTGGCTGAAGTCGGCGCGGCGTCGTCCTTCGTGGTAGCGGGCGGCATCGTCGGCACCATGTTGTCTCGCATGCCTGAAGACGACTTCAACTTCGTCTGCGACTCCATGCTGGGCAAGCTGTTCAAGGAAGGCAGCTCCGCGCCGCTGACCATGGAAGACTTCTCTGGCCGACTGAAGACCTACTTCACCCTGGTGGTGATGGCGCTCGGGAACGTCTACGAGGATTTTTCCGGACTCCTGACCCTCTTCCAGAAATCTACCGCTTCAGCCGAGGCGGCGGATACGAGTCAGGAGTCCGCCTAAACCCGGCGGTCGACTGGGAGCTGTGGCGTCCATGTGTCGGGATCCCCGGCATGTGCCCGCCACTTTGCACCTACAAAGACCTCACCGACGGCACCCATTCGCTCGGCTGGGTCAAGCGAGCGAACCTGGTCATGGATGAAATGATCTATGCCCGCCAGCTGGCCGAATCAACTCGCCCTAAATAGCCCTGCAATCGCGGGGCTTTTTGTTTTCAAGGAGCCGGCCTGTGAAGGTGCTCGAATCGTTTCTAATTGCGCTGGGCTTGAATGTTGACAAAAAGTCCTTCGAGGCTGGCGAGAATGCGTTCAGCGGCATTACCAAATCGGCCCTGCAGCTCGGCGCGGTACTGGCCAGCAAGCTTGCAATCGACAAAGTGGTCTCCGATTTCAAAAACGCCGGCACCGAGCTCGACAATTTCAACAAGCTGACCGGGATGAGCACGCAAAACGTGCAGATGCTCGGCCAGGCGATAAAGGCCCAGGGCGGCAATGCGGCGGATGCATTCGCCGACATGACCAAGCTTCAAGACCTGATGGCCTCACCTATTACCGGCAATACCGGGTGGTTTGGCGACGTGGCCAAGCTGGGTCTTGATCCTGACGTCATCATTGGTGCGCAGGACACTGCCGAGGCGTTGACCAACATCGCTAAGCAGTTCGAAACCATGTCACCGCTCAATCAGCGCCTGGCGGGTAACGCCCTGGGCCTAAGCGAATCAACCGTGCGTCTGCTGATGAAAGGCAGCGAGGAAGCCCAAAAGCAACTCGACGTGCGCGGCAAGCTCGGGATCATGACTCAGCAGCAGATTGACGATGCGGCACGATTGACCAAAGCGTCCAGTGAGCTCGACCTTGTCTTCACTGATATCGGCAACACCATTGCTGGCGAGCTGGCCCCGGCCTTTGCCGACATGGCTGAGGACTTCGTCGCCTTCTACCGCGACAACAAGGATCTTATCGACTCGGGCCTGAAAGAGTTCTTCGGCGAACTGGCAGACAACATCGAGCTGGTCGCCATTGCCATGGCCTTGCTGGGCGGCAGTGCTGCGCTCAAGGGTCTCGCCTCTCTACGAGCCATCGTTGGCCTGGGCGGAGCTGGGGCGGGAGCTGGAGCGGCTGGAGCGGCAGCGGCTGGCGGCGCGTCCATGCTGACAGTGGCCGGCGGCAGCGTTGCGGCGCTGCTCTACTCGAGCAAGCTCAACGAGGGCGAAGACACCGAACTGCTGAACAACCGCCTGAAGAAGGGCGGCGGTGAGGCGGTCGGCGCAACCGTGGACTTCTTCATGCAGAAAGGCTGGACCCGCGAGCAGGCAGAAGGGCTGGCAGCCAACCTGGAGCAGGAGAGCGGGTTCAAGGCGGACGCAGAGGGTGACGGCGGCCAGGCTTATGGCTTGGCGCAGTGGCATCCAGACCGGCAGGCCGAATTTGCCAAGAAGTACGGCAAGGAAATCCGCAAGTCCACCGGGGCCGAGCAGCTTGAGTTCATCAACCACGAACTTACCCGAGGCAACGAGAAGACTGCCGGCGGCAAGCTCAAGATGGCCGATAACGCCTACGACGCAGCGGCGATCGTGTCTCGCGAATACGAGCGCCCCGCTGACAAGGAGGGCGAAGCTGATCGGCGCGGCGAGCGGGCCAGATCTTACGGGGTCGCACCTCCAAAGCCCGACCAGTTGTTCGGCGGTGAAATCGACTCAGCTAAGAGCAAGACCCAAGAGCCGGCTTATGACGAGCCCGGCTCCTCGAGCAAAGTTCAGCGCGAGGCTCCCCGCGAGCACACGGCGAACTCAGTCGTTCAGCCCGCCGCGCAGGATTCGGTCACGCCTTCGCCCGGCAGCGGTGCTGCTTCTAGCCAGCCAGCGTACACCGACAATCGCCAGTTCCACATTCACGGAGCCGATGTCGGCAAGGTCAAGCAGATCATCAACGAACAAATGAGCGGCTTGACCGAGCAGACCATGCAGGACTTCAGGAGCCCCGAAAAATGAGCCTGATGAGCATATTCGCCAAAAATCTTCCGAAAATCGGCCCGCTGGAATTCGACGCCAAGCTTGAAGGCAAGACCAATAAGTCGGTCCAACTCACCCGCTTTCCGATTGAGTTCGGCGCGCCTGTAAATGATCACGCCATCCTGCTGCCGAATCGCTACCTGTTGACCGGGGCTGTCTCGAATAGCCCTCTCGGCCTTGGGTTGAGCGACATCGGCATGATGGGTGCCGGCGCAATCGCTACGGCAGTCGGTGGCATCGGTGGTGCTGCAATCAGCGCCGTATCGGCCTACCTGCTATCGGGCGGAAACGAAACCCGAGCATCGACCGCCTGGGCATCGCTGAGCGCACTGCTCGAATCCCGCGCCAAGTTCGACCTGGATACCGGCAAAGAGATCATGCGCGACATGGTGCTGGTCGACCTTTACGAGGGAACCGTTCCTGAAAACGAGGATGGTCTGGTTTTCGTCGCCGAGCTTTATCAGGTGCGCGTTATCCGATCACAGGTAGCCCAGGGCGTCACCTCTGCAGAGCAGCTTATGCAGAACGACCGCGTGTCCACACAGGGCGCGCCAATGATCAGCACCGGCGATGCGGCCGTCGAGGTTATCCAATGAGCCGATTCAAGGTAGCCGTCCAGGCGCTGCCCGCGCAGACGTTTAGCGCGCGACTGGGCACAAACACGCTGGTCATTGAGTTGCAATGGATGTCCCGGCTTGAGGTGTTCCGCGTGAACATCCTGACCCCTCTGGGCGTAACGCTGACAGCGGGGCGCTCCCTGCTCCCGGGCTCAGACCTGCTCGCCGGCCTGTATCCGCCGCCAAGAATTAGTTACGGCTCCCTGACGCTCGAGGGGGATCAACCTACCCCGGAGAACCTGGGGGTCACTAACCAATTGGTGTGGTCCGATGAGCAATGAAATATTTCTGCGGCGCTACCGCCTAAAGGTTGGGCGCGCAACTGGGTCGCGGATCTACGAAATGAATACTAGCGGTGACGGGCTTCGCATCACCTTCCAGGCGACCCACTTCGCCGGTGGCGCCCTAAGCGTGGCCGAAATCACCATCTTCAACGTGTCGCCCTATGCCGAGCGGCAGATGCTCGGCGATGGCGCCACCAAGAAATACGAGTTCATTTCGCTCGAGGCCGGTTACGACAACCTCTTCGGATCCGTGTTCGTTGGGCAGATCGTCAACGTGCAGCGCCACCTGGAAGACGACGGCGCGACCAAGGGCATTCGCTTTTTCTGCAAGTCCTCGGCCAAGGAGCGCGATCAGAACCTGATCAACCTCACGCTTTCGCCCGAGACAGATCCGGTTCAGATCATCGAGGCATGCGCTGAGCCATTCGGTGCGGAGATCCAGTTCTACGGCGACTTCTCGGAACTCAAGCGGAGGTCTCGCGGCACTGTCCTGCAGGGCAGTCCGACCGCCTGCATGAACGAACTGGCCGAGACCTTTGCCTTCGACTGGATGGTCGAGAACGGCGCCATGAAGATCATCAAGCGCGATGCTGCCCTGGACAACCAGGTCTACGTGATCAGCGCCGGCACCGGAATGATCGGATCGCCGGTGGTGACCGACACCGAGGTCGGCATTCGCTACATCCTGAACCCCAAGCTGAAGCTGGGCGACACCATCAAGCTCGAGTCGATGGCGCCGCGCTTCGAGTTCTCAGGGGCGTTCTTCTACGACATCCCGCGCACTGTTGGCGAGGGCTACTACAAGGTCAACTCGCTGGTCTTCGCCGGGGACTCCCACGGTGATCAGTGGGAAACCCAAATCAGCTGCCTACGCCTCAGTGCGGCGGCACAGGCTGGAATTTCCGAAAGGGCTACCCGATGAGTAGTGATCCGCTCGCCTCAAGAACACAGGCGCAGTTCTCCAAGATGCTGCGTGGAATATTCGGCGAGTACCTGAAAGACAACATGCGCACCAGCGTTCCCGGGCATGTGCTGAGCTTTGATCCGGTTACCCAAATGGCTGAAGTCCAGATCGGACTGATGCTAGAGGATCACCTGGACAACCAAGAAGCGCGCCGCCCAATCATCTGCGTCCCTGTGCAGTTCTGGGGCGCCTCGGGTGGAACGCTGGAGTGCCGGGTAGGCGCTGGCACAGAGGGCGCTCTGTTCTTCTCTCAGGAGTGCATCGACTCTTGGGTTGACCAGGGTGGCGTGGCCGTCAAGTCAGAGATTCGGCGCTTCTCGGTCAACGATTGCTACTTCATACCGGGCATCCGGTCGATCCCTGGCGCGATCACCAACTTCGCTAACGACGGCATCCGCCTGCGCAGCAACGACGGCACGGCCTACTTCTGGATTCACGACGACAAGACGCTCGAGATCGACGGTGTGTCGCTCAACGTCAAGTGCTCGGCCAACTTTGAACAGCCTGCCAACTTCGAACAGGCTGTCACCACCATGACCACCATCCACAACCAGGGCGTCAGCATTGGCCTGGAGCACGGACACATCGGCGTGGAGATGGGCGACGACATATCAGGACCGGTGAACCCATGACGGTACGAAAACTGGACGCAGGCGGCGACCTGGCCCTGGGCCCGCAGGAATTCCTGACCGGCTACACCGCCGAGGAAGTCGCGCAGAACGTGGTAACCCGCCTCAAGTTCTTCCTGGGCGAATGGTTCCTCGACACCACGGACGGTACCGACTGGTTTGGCAGCGTGCTCGGCAAGGGCTCACCCCTGGCCTCCCGCGAGTCGGTGATCCGCCGCCGAATCCTTCTAACCCCAGGCTGCGCAGGCATGACGGCCTTCAGCGTGACCACGGACATCGCTAAGCGAGAGCTCACGGTGAGCGCCTCAATCGTCAGCAGCTCAGGCGAAAGCGCCGATATCAATTATGTGCAGGCGGTTATCTAATGGCTGAAATCACCGAACAAGGCATCAACGGGCGCTCGCTAAGCGAGTACCTCGGCGACATCAAGACAAGAACACTGGCGATCGATCCCGACTGGAACCTCGATGCCGACTCACCGGACGGCCAGCGCATCGGCATCGACTCCGAGCTTCTGGCAAATCTGGATGAGGCTGTTGTAGGGGCCTATCGCAGCAAAGACCCGGACAGCGCCACTGGCGAGGCCTTGCGCGACATTGGCAAGATCTCTGGCGTGCCGATCCGGGATGCGACCTACTCTGTCGCGCCTGTCGAAGTGATCGGTCAGGCCGGCACAGCCATCCCTTCAGGCTCCCAGATCCGCAGCCGTATCGACAACACCGTATGGCTGACCACCTCCGTGATCGTGATTGGCGTAGGGCAGACCGGTACAGGGTTTGCCATCTGCACCACACCCGGCCGCGTCCTGGCCGGTCCCGGCGAACTGACCAAGATCGGCACGCCGTTCGGTGGCTGGTCTGCCGTCACCAATGGCGAGGCCGCCGCCGGCGAAGACGCCGAGCGCGATGAGGACTTCCGCAAGCGCCGCAATGACTCAGTAGCCCGCGCCGGCAGCAACATGCGAGACAACATGCTGGCCAACATTGCCAGCGTGCCAGGCGTTACCGACGTGAATGTGCTGGAGAACAGCAGCGACTCCCCATTCGATGCTGACGGCGTGCCCTATACCGGCATCGCCGTCATCGTAAACGGCGGGACTGATGCTGATATCGGCCTGGCCATCTATCAGAAGCACAACCCGGGCACTCCAATGTTTCCGCGGTACAGCGCAAAGACGGCGACATGGGTTGATGCGCCAGGCGCGAGCGGCGTCAAGGTTGAGGTCACCTCGCCAGTCACTGGCAACAAGGACACTGTCACCTTCCAGCGGGCTACCGGCCTGCCGATCTTCGTGAGCATGGCCATTCAGCAGGAAGGCGATCTGCCGAGCGACATCTACGCGCAGCTAAAGGCCGCCATCGTCGCCGACTCGACGCGCCGCCTGTTCAACGGTGAGACCACTACCGGCTTCAACAAGGGCGGGTATGACATCGGCGAGAAGGTCGTCGCGGGCCGCCTGTACACGCCGGTGAACAAGATCCTTGGCAAGTACGGCGACAGTTACGTCACGTCCCTGACAATCGGCCTGAGCGCCGGCGCACAAGGCCTGACGCCAATCCAGCCGACCATCGCCCAGATCGCCACCTTTGATACCGACAACATCGCGGTCACGGTGACCCCATGATTATGGATCACGTCGAACGCGCAAAGTCGCGGATCATCAACGAGTACCGAGACAAGCAGCGCATGGTGCGCTGGCTGACCATAACGCCAGAGATCGCCAACCAGTATCTGGAAGGTCCACTGGATCAGCTCTACGGCAGCTATGACGTGGACAATGTGACCGGCGAGCTGCTCGACATCATCGGGCGCATCGTCGGAGTGCGTCGCCCCATTCTGCGCGCCTCAGAGTTTGATGTTTTCGGGTACGCAGGAAACGACAGCTACACGAATTACAACGTCGCACCCTACATCGGCGATGGCGAGGCGGTTGACGCTCCGCTGAACAACGACCTGTACCGAAAGCTGGTCAAGGCCAAGATCGCCCGCAACATCAGCGACGGCACGGCCGACAGCATCATCCAGCTGGTGGAAATCATCATCGGCGTGAAGGTGACGGCGTTGATTTGCAATGGCGACAAGTCTTTCGATATCGGCATCGCCTCGCCACTCGACAACACCACGCTTTACCTGATTGAGAATTTCGACCTGATACCGCGCCCGCAAGGAACACGCATCGGCGAGATCTTCATCCTTCCAGTGAACATCGGTGACATTGAGTTTTCGTCATCGCACATCTACGAATACGCAAACGTGACTCTTCCTGGAGATTTAGCCTAATGGCGAGACAGCCTTTTAATACGCGCTGGGCTCAGGGCGTCGAGTCCGAGAGCAGTTTGAACAGCTTCCAGGCGCCAAACGATGCCCGCCTGCTATCTGGCTGGGAAGGCGGACAAGACAAGGATGCGCCACCTGCCGGCCATGAAAACTGGTGGCATAACCGAGTTGACTCTGCGCTGCAAGGCGTCGAGCGCAATGGGGTCATGGCCTGGCACGCCCAGGCCGTGTATGGATTGGGCGCTCCCGCTTATGCCTCCGACGGCAACTACTACGAGAGCCTCGTCGCAGGGAATAGCGGGAATAACCCGGCCTCCACGACTGGGTTCTGGCGCTACTGCGGTCCTTCATTCTTCACCGGGCATGAGCCTGGCGATGGAAAGCTGGTATGGCACAACAACACCCCTCCTGCTGGATGGCTGAAGTGCAACGGGGCGATCCTGCTGCGCGCCTCCTATCAGAGATTGTTCGCGGCCATTGGTACAGCCCACAACATCGGCGGGGAAACCAGTCTTCAGTTTCGCCTGCCTGATACTCGTGGCGAGTTTATCCGCGGTTTTGATGATGGTCGCGGAGCTGACCCAGGACGTGTTTTTGGCAGCTTTCAGAACTTCGAGATACAGCAGCATGACCATGCCGGGGTTCCACTGCGAGTCGATGACACCGACAGGGGCACGGGCCCAGCAAGCCTGTTCTCTATAGATCTTATGGGAAGCACTCTGCCTACCGGTGGGACTGAAACAAGACCCCGAAACAAGACAGCCAACTACTGGATTAAATACTAATGGGTATTCAACTTCAGCCCGGTCAGCACCTTGTCTACCAGACGGATGGCCAAGGGTTCTACGTGGGAGAGGCGGCGGCAGACCCCGATCCGCAAAACATCGGCAACTGGCTGATCCCGGCCGGCTGCGTAGAAATGAAGCCGCCGACTATCACAGGCGGCAAGCGGCCCCAGTGGGTCGGCTACAAGTGGAAACTAATCAACCATTAGGTGTGCATATGGAAAGGCCTCGCAAGCGCCGCTTCACGGACAAGATGGAGGCGTTCTGCCTTGCTTACATTGAGACAAACAACGCTTCCGAGGCCTACCGCCGCTCCTACAACGTCACCAACATGGCAGAGAAGACTGCAGCTCGAGAGAGCTGGATCGTTCTGCAGAAGCCGCAGGTTCAGGCCAGGCTTGCCGAGCTAAGAGAAGTGGTCATGGATAGGCACAACATCACCGTCGACACGCTGCTGGCCGAACTGGAAGAGGCTCGCAAGGCCGCCCTGAGCGCCGAGACTCCGCAAACCTCGGCAGCAGTATCAGCCACCATGGGCAAGGCCAAGCTGCTGGGCCTGGACAAGAAGATCGTCGAAATCACCGGCAAAAATGGCGGAGCCATAGAGACGAAGTCGCAAGTCACGGTGGACAAGAAGACGCTCGAATCTGTGCTTGACCGCCTATGAGCGCGCTTCTCGACTGGGATTCAATGAGTCGGGAGGAGAAAGAGGCGTCAAAAATGATCAGCGAGCATTCCCCGCTGTCGTTCATGCGCGTTTTTTTCCAGCTAAATCAGGGCATGAAAATGCTCTGCAACTGGCACCACCGGTACATGGACCACACTGCCCTCAAAGTTCTGTCTGGCGAACTAAAAAACGTCGTGTTCAATATGCCACCCGGCGGCACCAAGACCGAGTTCTGGTCGATCCACGTGCCGTCATACGCCATGACCATGTTCGACCGGACGCGGACGTTGAACGTCTCCTACTCGAAGGCCTTGGTCGAAGAGAACTCCAACCGCATCAAGTCGATCATCACCAGCGCTGAATATCAGGACTTGTGGCCGTGCGACCTGGGCAAGGCCGACGTGGCCAACTGGATAATCACCGACGAGAACGGGCGCAACAAACACCAGATTTTCAGCCGATCCACCGGCGGCCAGATCACTGGTGTGCGTGGTGGCTATATTTCCGAAGGATTCACCGGGTTCATCAACCTGGATGACCCAGAGAAGGCCGACAGCGCATTCAGCGCGACCATGCGCGCCAAGGCTCAACGGATTGTCACCAATACCCTGCGCAGCCGGCGAGCGTCCCCGGACACCCCGGTCATCTGCACTCAGCAGCGCCTGCACACGGACGACGTGTCGGGCTTCCTGCTCAAGGGTGGCATGGGCCTGGACTTCAGCCACATCAAGGTCCCGGCGCTGGTCACCCGCGAATACATCGCGAGCCTGCCTGATGAGATCCGCGAGCACGCCGAACGAGACGTTTTCAGTGGGCCATCAATAGTCCGTGGAGGCGTCGAATACTGGTCCTACTGGCCAGCAAAGGAGACCGTTGCCGATCTAATGGCACTGTGGGATCGCGACCCTTACACGATGGTCAGTCAGTACCAGCAGGAGCCGGTGGCGTTGACTGGCGGCATGATTGATGCCGACTGGTTCAAGACCTATGAGCAGCTGCCTTTCTTGGTTTGGCGCGGCGTGTACGTCGACACCGCGCAGAAGACCGGCGAGCAGCACGACTACTCAGTCTTCAGTCACTGCGGCTTGGGGGTCGACGGCAACCTTTACATCATCGAGGTTCACCGCGGTAAGTATGACGCGGGCGACCTTGAAGCGACCGCCTTGCGCCTGTGGCAGCAGTGGAAAAACTGGGACCCGTTCCGTCCGGCCGCCCTGCGCTATATGCGCGTGGAGGACAAGTCGAGCGGTACCGGACTGATCCAGACTATTAGCAAGAAGGGCGCGATACCGATCGAGCCACAACCGCGCGGCCCGGCAGCCAACAAGGTGACCCGCTGCATGGATGCCGTGCCCTGGCTCAAATCTGGCCGGGTTTACGTTCCGGCTATCTACGACGACCAAGGCAGCAAGATCGAGCACGTCCGCGACCACCGAGGCGAGATCGTGGGCCCCACCGATTGGGTTGCCCCATTCCTTACCGAAGCGGCCGCATTCACGGCTGACGACACTCACGCGCATGACGATCAGATCGACACCATCTTCGATGCGGTGGCCGACATGCTGATCAGCAACAACGGCGAATTCTTCTCCGGAAACTGGCTTTAACCGTCTCCATCCTGCCGACCGTGACTGGTCGCACTCATTAAATTCGCCTTAAGGAAATACACATGGCAGACCAGACTGAGCGGCTAGAACTCGCCACAGTAAAAGCCGAAATCGGTAGCGAGATCATCAGCCGGTTCTCCAACGATCCGGTTGAGGCTGATCCAATCCACACCAATTCTGGCGAAATCCAGAACCTGAAGCAGGTAGCGGCGAGTATTGAGGCTGATGGTCAGGCGGCAATAACTCAGGCGGTGGCGGACGGCATTGTTGATCTGACTGCGGCAGCGGATAGCGCCTCTATCAGCGCGGATCGCTCCGAGTCAGGAGCGGCCTTATCGCTCGCGGCGAGCCATCCTTTCCCAACCACCGCGGACGGTATTGCCAATACCTCAGGCAGCGGCGCTACCAATAGGTATTTCTCCGTGCCTGTATCGGGAACTACCCTAGCCACTCTTTACCGTAACGACGCGAATACCGCAGTAAAAATCGGCGAGGCACCTAGCGCTAACGCTGTCGCAGCAATTGCGCTTAGCCTTGAAAACTCGAAGACGGTTGGCCTTTCTACAACCCCCATAACAGGAACATTTGTCACCGCCAATACTCGGATTTTTGATACGGCAGTGGCTAAGTCCGGAGTTGCAAGAAAACTTCGTACCTACTCAAAGAATGCGGGCCAATCAATAACTCTTCGAAGGTTTGTTAGTACAGGAGGAAGCCAGCTTTTGCTGGGCGACGTCCTTACTCAGGTCGGCTCTGACTATGTCGTCCCTCTTGACAGTTCCGATAGTGCAAAAGAGATATCAATTACGTTTCCCGTAAATGCCGGTGAGTTTATTGGTATTTATGGTGCTTCATTTGTTTATCCGGGCGTGACAGTTGGCGTTGGTGCCACGATGGGACAATCTGCCACATCTGGAAACTACACGTCCCTCACGATTGGCGGGTTTGGCACCGGCTATAAGTGGCAGGTTGGCTTGGATATATATTCCAACTATGTGAATGCAAGCTTGCTGTCTGGGCTTGAGATATCGGTTCAGACCTTAGGTACCATGGCGCCAGTTGGCGTATCTAGCATTTACGACCTCCCTCCCAGCCCAAAAGGCCGTCACGGTGTAGTTACCGGATCACCTTTAGGTTCCGTCTACTCAGACGGGACGGTTTGGCGATGGACTCGCGACGATGAGCCAGTGCCTGTCCCTTGGATGAGAATATTGGACCTGGCCAAGCGCGATGGCTGGATGTCGGTTTACGATTTCACAAACAGCGCGAAAGTATCGGTCGTTCAATCCGGAGGCATTGAATATATAAGCGCTATCGAAGATGCTTTGGGCAGCTCTCCGATAGCCCTGCAAGCAACTCCAGCAGCGCGACCTGTTCTGGCAGGCGATGGTATTGGCGGGCTGAAGTCAGCAAGATTCGCCGGGGCGCAGAACCTGCTCATTTCCGACAGCGTCGTCTACAACCAAGTGTATTGCGTGCTTGAGGTATCTAAATTCTCAGGCCCAGTGGATCTAGCGACTTCTACAGGGAAGTTTGCTTTCTCCGGACGAGGCGCTAATAGACCAGGCATCATTGGCTATGACAACGCTGGAACGATGACCGCTTGGCATGGCAACGGCGTGGCTGGCAATACCCTCTCGAACAACCCCACGGTATTCGGTGCGGTATTTGAGGGCGCTGACTCGACCGCATATGAGAATGGCTGGATAACCAGTGTTGGATTGATCGCCGCAACTAACAAGCTTCAACTCGGCTATATCGGCGCGGACTATCAGGGGCAGCGGGGCTGGATTGGCGATATTGCCGCCTTGTTGGTTTATCTTGGAGATCCAGGTCAAGAGAAAGTCGAGCGCATGCAGAAGCTTCTCGCGGACGTATTCAGCATACCAGTCCCTGGTCTGGAGATCAGTGCGCTTGGCGCTACAGTCACAAGGCTTTCCGACATGAAAGTGCTCTATGGAAAGGCCCCGGCGGCTACCGGGCATGTCGCCTCCGTAACCAAGGTTATGACGTCACTGGTTCTGGATCGTAAAGTTGCGGACCTGTCTCAAACGGTGACAGTCGTAGCTGGCGATATCGTTGACTCGGGCACAACACTGTTCGTGAAAGCTGGAGATATCATTAGTTATCAAGACCTGATGTACGCCGCGCTTCTGCCGTCGGATAACAACGCAGCTACGGCTATTGCGCGCGCGGTCGGTTATATAATAAACCCTAGTGCTGGCGACGACACCGCAGCCAAAGCGGCGTTTTATGCTGAAATGAACGCGGTCGCTACCCTCTTGGGTATGACGGAGACGGTTTACAACAACTCGTATGAGGGGTGCACGTCAAATGCCACTGACCTTACCAAGCTTCTGGCTCATATAAGTGCCAACGCTCCGCGCATGCTGGCCGTCGGCAGTCAGGCCTCTCATACGATTACGGTGACCGGAACCACGCCGCGAACCTACACCATCACCAGCACAATCTATCCCCCATTTTTCCCTGGGTACGCCTTCGGGAAAACAGGTACCGGCGACAGTTACGGATCACTTGTGCTCCTGTGGGACAAGGATGGCGAACGCTATGCGTCGGTTATGGTCCGATCTTTCCCTTCAACACTTCGTTACCGCGAGGCGCGATGGCTGATGGATGAGGCCATTTATAATCCTCTTCCCTGACTTCTAGCAGCTCAACGAAATAAGCCCGCCATAGTGCGGGCTTGCTTTTATATCCGCCTAAACACAATAGTCTGCCGGCTCACTCCGAACGCAGTCACATAGTTTCCAATTTCTGATACCTGCAGCGGACCCTTTGACACCGACGACCACGCCTGCCCCTCAATTGCCTGCTCATCCGTGATAATGGTGATCGCCGGAAACATTCCGGGGTTCGTCATACTGAACAGCAACACGCGATTCCCTATTACCTGAGCAACTCGATAGTCGCCGTCCTGCGCCCACACGAATTTGTTTCGGTGGCGGGATATCCCGTCCTTTTGAATTAGCGACACCAGATTATTGAAGTCCATCTGATTCCTGCCCGGCAGCATTGGCTGGGCGCCCGTTCGGCTTGAAACTTCCGAAATAAGACGCTTATCCTCAGCGGTCGCCTTCGCTTCAGCGTTGTGTATATAAGCGATGACTTGCGCCTGTTTCTCCTTGCACAGTTCCGGTATGCGCTGCATCTGCGGACTTGAAACCGTCATACGGTCCTGTCCGCCAAACCTACCTGTAGGTCCAACCACTTCAATCGTGGAGACCGCAGCCAGGAATTCAGCTTCGTCCTCATAGAAAGTTTCGCCTGCGAATAGCGTTTCCCCGCCAATGCTGATCGTCCAAGGGTCTCCCGCACCACCAAATTTGCCGGCACTCCTGCGACTAATCACATATCGACGCGATTCCTCAGTACAGATGGCTGATACCTCGACCGTCTTCCCTGTTGCCTTGGAGGACGCTCGAACGCCGACCGCCGAGAAGCTGTCCACGCCTTCATAGGTGAAATCGTTTTTGACGGCCTGGCCGGCGCATCCACTCAAGGCTGCCACGGCTGATAAGGCGATGATCCGTTTCATCACATGCTCCATTCTTTAAATACTTAGATTAACAGAGAGCCATCACCAACTTATGCCTGGCATGAGGTGGTTTTGTTCGCCTGGAGAAAAGTTATGACAGCAATCGAGAAAGACCGTGACATCCTCGCCAGGACTTTGTGGGGCGAAGCCCGCGGCGAAAGCCTGGCCGGACAGATCGCCGTGGCTTGGACAATCCGCAACCGTGTATTCGATGGCAAGACCAAGTCATGGTGGGGCGAAGGCTACGCCGGCGTGTGCCTGAAGCCGTGGCAGTTCAGCTGCTGGAACAAGAACGACCCGAACTACTCCTATCTGAGCGGGGCGAAGCCTATCCCGACTGCGCAGTATGCCCAGGCGTTGAAGGCGGCTGATCAGGTCATGGCGGGAACCACGCCCGATCCAACTGGCGGCGCGACTCACTACTACGCGACGACCATGCCGAAGCCGCCGACCTGGGCAAAGGGCGCCAAGCAGACCTTGAAGCTCGGCCAGCACATATTTTTCAAAGATGTCCCCTAAGCTACACATGCCGCTATTCTGTATTCGTTCCTGAATGTAAAAGGGTCGGTAATATGGAAGGTATGGTGCTCAGCCCCAAGATCGAGCGCGAAGCCGACAAGCTTCTCGCTCAGATCGCCAGGGCCGATTCTATGATCATAGCGGCGAAGGCTGGTGCCAGGGCTGAGGGGTTCGTCCTTGGTCTGGAGTCGGCGCGCGCGCTGAATGATTTGACCATCGAAAAGCTATACGTCATCTTCGACTCGGCTACAGAGGAGCGGCTCCGTTCTCTCGCGACATCGTGAGCCTACTGCTTCGGTATCTGAGTGAAAGGCTCCACGCCAGTCAGCGAAACGACCGTCGCGTAAAGCTCGCTGATCACACGGTCCTTCGACATCAACTCGCTACTACTCTTGATCTGGATGTCGATCGCTTGCCTCTGAGCTTCTAACGCATCGGTCCGTGCTCGATTGAAATCTGCCCGCAGCTTGTCGCGCTCCTTCGATACGTCCGCATGCATCTGCACCAGGCCGAAGACGTCCTGCCGAGCCTTGCGAAGCTGGGATGTCAGCTCCTGAACCTCATTCTCGAGCATGAGCAGAAATTGTCGGCAGGTCTCAAGCTCGGTTGGAGTTCCGAGCCAGTCGCTGGTGTCTTCGATGTCGTACGGGTCCACGGTGATGCCTTTTCGAATACTGTTTGGATATACAGTAATCGAGGCGAAGAGTTCGAGCGAGGGTGAGGCGACGAGCTGCGCTATGAGGGCGACACCAGGTCGGCCCACTCCTGCATCATGGCTCTGCGCTGCTCCAGATAAGTGGCGTGGTTGTACACGTCGCGGATGAAGCTGCTGTCAGCGTGAGCCAGTTGCCGCTCGATCCAGTCGCGGTTGTGCCCGCGCCCGTTCATCTCCGTGGAGAACAGGTGCCGGAACCCGTGTGGCGATTGCTTGCCTGTGAGCCCGCAGGCGTCCATGACGTTGTTCGCGTAGTTGGTGCCGATCGGCATTGTGGAGTCGCTGCGGTTAACGAAGACGTACCGCAAGTGCCCGGTGAGGGGCAGCATGCTTTTCAACAGCTCAACCGCCTGGCGCGATAGCGGGACGGAATGGTCCCGGCGCATCTTCATCTTGGCGGCAGGCGTCGTCCATATGGCGGCGTCGAGGTCGATCTCCGACCACTCGGCACGCCGGACTTCCCCAGGGCGTGAGGCGGTGTAGATCATCAGCATCAGCGCCGCGCGGAGCTGTTGCCCGGATGAGCTTTCCTGAATTGCCGCCATGGTCTTTGGCATTTCGCTGAACGGAAGGAAAGGGTGCGGCTTGTGCTGGCCCATCCTTTCCGTGACTGCGTGCATCTCGGCGGTCGGGTTGACCTCGATAAGGCCGACAGCGATTGCATAGCTGAACACCTGGCCAGTTCGTTGCCGCACCTTGACGGCGGTGGCCACGGATCCGCGCTTCTCAATCTTTCGGATCAGGCTGATGACATCGGAGCGCTTGATGGCGTCAATCTGCCGTGTGCCGAAAGTCGGCAGCACATCCAGCTCCATCAGGTTGCTGATGATTCTGTAAGTACCAGGTGAAATGCTTCCCTTCCTGAATGCCAGCCACTCGTCGTACACGCGACGGAAGGTTCGGCCCCCGGCCTCGATCATCTCGGCCTTCTTCTCCCTCCTCGAATTGCGCGGGTCAATTCCGTTCGCAATGTCTTCGCGTGCCTCGTCTCTGCGTGAGCGCGCTTCCTTTAGGCCGGTGTCCGGGTACGTCCCGAATGAAATGCGCGCCTGTTTCCCAAGCCAAGTAAAACGGAAATGCCAGCTCTTGATGCCACTGGTGGCTATATAGAGGGAAAGCCCGAGCGAGTCCGCGAGTGTGTAGGCCTTGTCCTTCGGCTTGGCCTGCCTGGCCGCTGTGTCGGAGATCGCCACTAGTACATCCTCTGCTTTTAACTTTCAATGTACTGGATGATGTACTAACTCGATGTCACTGGGAAGGTATCGCGTGGTACGCGGTGATACTCCGATGTAGCGTAATTCGTGGGTTGTGGGTGTGTTCGTGAAACGGAGGGGTTTTCGGCGGGAGTCTACCGTGGAATCTTTGAAGATTTCCACAGTGTCTTGAGCTCTGTCAGGTGGCGATCGCCGCAGCGATAGGGGCAGGCGGCGAGTTTAACAGCTTGTCCTGACTAAAGGGTCAGCAAGCGTTCGCCGAGGCGACCGTTGGCGGCCAGTTCGAGGAACTCGTCGCCCAGGCGACGGCTTTCGTCCATCGCCGCGCGCCAGTACTTCTGCCGGCTTGGCGCGTCGCCCATGAAGCGCTTGAAGTCATTGCGGTCGGGCAGCTTGCCGAAGGGCAGGCGCGCCAGATATTGCTTCGACGGTGCCAGCAACAGCACGTCCTGCAGCCGCGTCGTACAGGCGCGGCGCCAGGGCAGAGTCTTGTCGAACCAGCCGGGAATGATCCGGTCGGTGAAGTGCGGGTACAGCACGATGTCATTGCCGCTGTAGGGCAGGTCGAGGTGGTAGTCGAGCAGGCCGCCGTCGCGAAAGGTTCCGGCGCCAGCGCCCGGCAGGTCCCGAACACCTTCCATGACCATGGGGATCGAGCCGGATGCGAGCAGTGCCTGGCGCAGGTTGGCGGCGTTCAATGCGACGAAGCGCGAGGGGAAATCGGTCAGTGGGTGCACCGGCGGGGGGAGACGTGGATCGTGGATGATCAGGCGTTCAAAATGCCTCGACAGGCGAGAGCGGTTGCGCAGGTTGTCGGCGATCACCGTCGACAACCCCAGGCCCAGGTGACCGCGATGGTCTTGCGCGAGTCGGCCGTGGCTTTTGACCACCATGATGTTCAGTCGATAATGCGCATTATCGAGAATCGCCGAGTCGCGGCCGTCGAGCAGCTGCTCGAGCATGCGCCGCGAGCTCTGGCTGATCTGTGCCATGGTCACGCCCTTGTTGAAATCCTGCTCGGTGTACAGCCGGCCGAGACGCCGGATGCCCTCGGCGGCGTCCGGCAGGCAGGCGCTGGCGAAACGCCAGGAGCCCACCGAGGCGCCAATCAGCGAGCGCTCCCGCGGGGCGGCCGGCAACCACTCACCGAACAACGCCAGGTCCAGTCCCTGAATCCCCAGGGCTTTGGGACCACCGGCGGCGCCGGGCAGGGTGCCGACGTCGGCGGCGCTCAGCCCTTGTTCACGGATGCGCGCAAAGGCGCGAGGGCCGGCTTTGAGGGTCAGGGCGGGGAACTTGATGTGGATGGCGGTCATACCGTATCTCGATTCTGGCAAGCGGGAGCGATTATAAGAGATTTGAACGTCAAACCCTTGCGCAATGCATGATGGCCATTCAGTTTCAGTTAAGTTCGAATCGTTAAGGTGGCTCCCGTAAGCAACACCCAGAAAATTCGGAGACACCGATGAAAACCCTGACTGCCCTGTTCGCTGCTTCCCTCATCGCCATGACCGCCAGCCTCGCCCATGCCCGTGACCTGGGCCCTGATGAAGCCCTGCGGCTGCGCGACGCTGGTACCATTGTGTCTTTCGAGAAGCTTAATGCTACAGCCCTGTCCAAACACCCGGGCTCCACCATCACCGAGACCGAACTGGAAGAAGAGTACGGCAAGTTCATCTACCAGGTGGAGATGCGTGACCCACAGGGTCTCGATTGGGACATGGAATTGGACGCTGTCAGCGGGCAGGTTCTCAAGGATCAACAGGATACGTAATGAAGGTGCATTTTTTGTCCGGCACGCGCGCCAGCCTCCGAGTGGGGCTGGCGCTGCTGGTTTTCTGTTCGGTGGTGATGGCCCGCGACCTGGATCAGGACGAAGCCCTGCGCCTGCGCCAGCAAGGGGTGATCATGCCCCTGGAGCAGCTGCTGCAGCAGGCCCTGGATCGCTACCCGGGGGCCAAATTGCTGGAGGCCGAGCTTGAAGAAAAACACGACGTCTACATTTATGAAGTCGAACTGTTGACCGCCGAAGGCGTAGTCCGCGAGCTGGACCTCGACGCCACCACTGGCCAGTTACTGAAAGACAAGGAAGATTGACCGATGCGCTTGCTTCTCGTTGAAGACCACGTGCCCCTGGCCGACGAATTGATGGCCGGTCTGAACCGCCAGGGGTATGCCGTGGACTGGCTGGCCGACGGCCGCGATGCGGTGTATCAGGGCAGCAGCGAGCCTTATGACCTGATCATCCTCGACCTTGGCCTGCCCGGTTTGCCCGGGCTTGAGGTGCTGGCGCAATGGCGCGCCGGTGGCCTGTCGACACCCGTGCTGATCCTGACCGCGCGCGGTTCCTGGTCCGAACGCATCGAAGGCCTCAAGGCCGGCGCCGACGATTACCTGACCAAACCCTTTCACCCCGAAGAGCTGCATTTGCGCGTCCAGGCGCTGTTGCGCCGCTCCCACGGCCAGGCCAACCAGCCGACGCTCAAGGCGGCGGGCCTGCATCTGGATGAAGGCCGCCAATGTGTGACGCGGGACGGTGCCGACATCCAGCTCACCGCTGCGGAATTTCGTCTGCTGCGCTATTTCATGCTGCACCCCGAACAGATCCTGTCCAAGAGCCACCTGGCCGAGCACCTCTACGACGGTGAAACAGAGCGTGATTCCAACGTGCTGGAGGTCCACGTCAATCATCTGCGACGCAAGCTGGGCCGCAGCGTGATCGAGACCCGTCGCGGCCAGGGCTACCTGTTCGGCGGGCAAGCCAAGTGAAGTCGATCCAGCGCCGCTTGAGCCTGGGCCTGATCAGCGTGATGGTGATTGTCGGTCTGGTGTTGGCGCAGACCAGCCTGTGGCTGTTCGAAATGGGTTTGCAGCGCTACCTCGAGGCGGGCCTGCGCAACGACAGCGAGAACCTGCTGGTGGCACTGGTACGCGGGCCTCAGGGTTTGCAACTGGATGAGCGGCACCTGTCGCCGGCCTATCAGCGGCCGTTCTCCGGGCACTACTTCCGCATCGATTTCGCCGACAAACATTGGCGCTCGCGATCCCTGTGGGACCAGGAGTTTCCCCGCCTCACTGAGTCGGGGCTGCACAGCAACCTGCAACTGGGGCCCGAGGGCCAGCAGTTGCTGGTGTTGCGTTCCGACTATCGGCGGCTGGGACAGTCGATTTCCATCAGCGTGGCGCAGGACTACACCCCGGTTCGCGACAGTTTCCTGCGCATGCAACAGGTCGGCCTCGGGCTGGGACTGGCGGGGCTGCTGCTGATTCTGGTGCTGCAACGGGTCACCGTACGTCGGGCGTTGCGTCCCCTGGAAAAGGCCCGCGAGCAGATCGCCCAGTTGCAACAGGGGCAGCGCTCGCAGCTGGACGATCAGGTCCCGGTAGAGCTGGAGCCTCTGGTGGCGCAGATCAACCATCTGCTGGCGCACACCGAGGACAGCCTCAAGCGCTCGCGCAATGCCCTGGGCAATCTTGGCCACTCCTTGAAAACCCCGCTGGCGGTGTTGGTGAGCCTGGCCTCGAGTGAAAAACTCGATGACCACCCCGAGTTGCGCAGGATCTTCAAGGAGCAGCTGGAGCAGGTCCGGCAACGGCTCAATCGAGAGCTCAATCGCGCAAGGTTGTCCGGCGATGCGCTGCCGGGCGCCTTGTTCGATTGCGCTGGCGAGTTACCGGGGCTGCTGGCGACGCTGAACATGATCCACGGTGAACACCTGCACCTGAGCTACCGCGCGCCCCAGGGACTGCGCCTGCCCTGGGATCGTGAAGACCTGCTGGAACTGCTCGGCAATCTGCTGGACAACGCCTGCAAATGGGCGGATGCCGAGGTGCGCTTGAGCGTAGTGGAGACGACGGCAGGGTTTGAGTTGAATGTGGAGGATGACGGGCCGGGTATCCCCGAGGATCAACGGACCCAGGTCTTCAGCCGCGGCACCCGTTTGGATGAGCAGACCGATGGGCACGGCCTGGGGCTGGGGATCGTGCGCGATATCGTCGACACGTGGGGCGGGGTGTTGCGCCTGGAGGAGAGTGAGTGGGGCGGGTTGCGTGTGGTGATTGAACTGCCCAGGCGCTGAGACCTCAAGCAGCCCCAAAGTCCCTGCGGGAGCCAGCCTGCTCGCTCCCACATTGCTCTTGCACAGTGGCTTTTCCACATTGGATCGGCCGTGCGCTGTGGACTGGCTCACACGCGAAACTGATCCATCAAGCTCTGCTGCTGATTCGCCAGGCTGTTGAGTGACTGGCTGACCCGCGCCGACTCATTCGCCTGCCCCGACAGCGACTCCGTGACGTCGCGAATCGTCGCCACGTTGTTGTTGATCTCTTCAGCCACGGCGCTCTGTTCTTCCGCCGCACTGGCGATTTGCAGGTTCATGTCGCTGATCACCGTCACCGCGTCGCCGATCTGGCGCAGGGCGGTCACGGCCTGGCCAACCTGCTCGACGCTGCCCTGGGCCTGGCGATGGCTGTTGCTCATCGAGCCCACCACCTCCTGTGTACCGCTTTGCAGCTGCTCGATCACCAGACGGGTTTCCTCGACCGACTCCTGGGTACGTCGCGCCAGGTTGCGCACCTCATCGGCCACTACGGCAAAGCCGCGCCCGGCTTCACCCGCGCGAGCGGCTTCGATGGCGGCGTTCAAGGCCAGCAGGTTGGTTTGTTCGGCGATGGCGCGAATCACTTCCAGCACCGAGCCGATTTTCTCGCTGTTGGCCGCCAGGCCTTCGACCTGCACCATCGCCGCACTCATGTCGGCGGCAAGGTTGTCGATGCTGGTGGTGGTCTGGTCGATCACGGTCAGGCCACGGCGAGTCGCATGGTCCGCGTCGCGGGCGGCCTGGGCGGCTTGCGCTGCACTGCGGGCGACGTCCTGGGCAGTGGCGCTCATTTCGTGGGACGCGGTGGCAACCTGGTCCACCTGGCGGTACTGCTGCTCCATGCCGGCGCTGGTCTGAGTGGCGATCGCGGAGGATTGGTCAGCGGTGCTGCGCGCATCCTGCACCGAGCGTTTCACTTCGGCGATGATCGGCTGCAGCTTGTCCAGAAAGCGGTTGAACCAGCCGGCCAACTGGCCCAGTTCGTCCTGCTTGTCGTAGGCCAGTCGGCGGGTCAGGTCGCCTTCGCCGCTGGCGATGTCTTCGAGCATGCGCGCCACCCCGAGGATCGGTTTGGTCACACTGCGGGCCATCAGCCACACCAGCAGCAGGCCGATCAACGCGGCCAGCACGCCCAGGCCCAGTTCGACCAGCGTGCCGGTGGTGTTGCTCTCATCGAGTTGTCGTTCCAGGGCTTCGGCAGGGCCGACCAGGACTTTTTCCGGCACTTGCAGCAGCACGCCCCAGGATTTGCCACCGGGGATCGGCTCGAAGGGTGCGAGCACCTTGAGCTGTTGGTCGCTGTGCAGGCTGGCCGTCTTGTCGCTGGTCGCCAGCAACCGAATCAGCTCGGCGCCGCTGCTCTTGTCGATACTGTCCAGGCGCTGGCTGAGTTTGCTCGAGTCCCGGCTGTAGCCGGCCAGCAGGCCGACCGGGCTGATGATGCTGACGTGGGTCTGGCCGTCGTAAAGCTTCTTGCTCGCCGCCTGGCTGATCGATTGCAGGCTGTTGAGGTTGATGTCCACCGACAGCGAAGCGATGACCTTGCCGTTGACCATCAGCGGAAAGACGATGCTGGTCATCAACACGTCCTGGCCGTCGATCTTGTAGAAGTACGGCTCGATGACGCACGGCTTGAGCGAGGTGCGCGGGCAGGTGAACCAGGCGTTGGCCGGTTCGCCGCTGGGGCCGGCATTGGTGTCGGCCATGTCGCTTTCCGGCAACGCCATGGACGTTACCTGGCCCGGAGTCGGCTGCGACCAGTACAGGGCGAAGCGGCCCTTGTCGTTGCTGCCCAGCTCGGCCTGGCCGGCGAACAGTTCGTCCTTGCCGTCCAGGGCATTGGCTTCGAACACCAGTGACAGGCCGAGCAGTTCCGGGTTGGCCTGCAGCGCCGACTTGACCTGGCGGGTCAGGTCTTCGCGCAGGTCGAAGGCGTCGAGGAAACGCTTTTCCGCCTGGTCGCGCAGGAACAGCACCTGGCGCGAGAAGCCATGGCCGTATTGGTAGGCGTCCATGAACTGCTGGCGAATGACCAGCGCCTGGTTTTCACCCTGGGATTGAATCCGTGCCTGGGCCGCTTCATTGAGCATCTCCGTGCTCGAGGCCTTCACCAAGGCGGAACTGTGCTCCATGCGATACAGCGAAAGACCCACCAGCAGGGTCACGATACCCGCCAGGCAAAGCCCGGCCAGCAGGGTGATTTTCCATTGAATGGAAAGTTGTCTGAGCGACATGGAGACATCCTTATTCGATAAATATCTGCGGCTTGGTACTGTAGCGGCCGTTGCTCGGGATTCTTGAAGTCACTGATCGAGAGATATTGCGGGGATGTGTGGGTGTCACATGTGCGAGCAAGGCTTGCCCGCGATGGCGTCCTGGAAATCGCCATCGCAGACCCGCCTTGCTCCCGCAGCGTGCGCGTTGCTGTCACTGGCTTTGACAAGCTGGCAGCGCTGCGGCACAGTGCGCGCCCTCTAATAAAACCCATTCTAAAATCCGCTGGCGGCTCTTCGCAGACTGCCGGCTGAGCTCATTCCGCTTGCCTTGAGGTAACGATGATTAATGCAGTAATTGCTGCGGTCGGCGTCATGCTGATACTCAGCCTGTCCCGCGTACACGTAGTGATCGCGCTGATCGTGGGCGCGCTGGTCGGTGGCCTGACCGGCGGCCTGGGCATCGACGCCACGCTTAAAGCGTTCAACAGCGGCCTTGGGGGCGGGGCTACCGTTGCGCTGTCCTATGCCTTGCTGGGGGCGTTCGCGGTGGCGATTGCCAAGTCGGGGATGGCCCATGCCCTGGCGGACAAGGCGCTGGCCATGGTTGATCGCCAGCACGCCAGTGGTGGCGGCCGGGTCAAATGGTTGCTGATCGGCCTGCTGGGAGTCGTGGCCGTCGCCTCGCAAAACATCTTGCCGATACATATCGCCTTTATTCCGTTGCTGGTGCCGCCGCTTTTATACGTGCTGACCAAGCTGCAACTGGATCGACGTTTGATCGCCTGCGTCATGACCTTCGGCCTGATCACGCCATACATGTTCCTGCCGGTGGGCTTTGGCAACATCTTCCTCAACGAGATCCTGCTGGCCAACGTCGCCCGCAGCGGCGTCGATATCAGCGGCATCAACGTCACCCACGCAATGGGTATCCCGGCGCTGGGCATGGTGTTTGGCCTGACGATCGCGTTTTTCAGCTACCGCAAGAAGCGCGTCTACGACCTGGGCAAGATCGAGCAGGTCGAGCAGGTGGCGGTGCAGTACAACCCGCTGAGCCTGATGGTCGCGGGCCTGGCGATCATCGCCGCGTTCGTGATCCAGCTGCTGCTCGACTCGATGATCATTGGCGCCCTGGCAGGGTTCCTGATTTTCTCGGTGTCGGGGATTGTGAAGTGGCGTGATACCGACGATCTGTTCACCGAAGGCATGAAGATGATGGCGATGATCGGCTTCATCATGATCGCCGCCTCGGGGTTTGGCGAAGTGATCAAGGCCACTGGCGATGTGCAGTCGCTGGTCGAAACCTCCGCTTCCTGGATCGGTCACAGCAAGGCCATTGGTGCCTTGTTGATGTTGCTGGTGGGGTTGCTGGTGACCATGGGCATCGGCTCGTCGTTCTCGACGGTGCCGATCCTGGCGGTGATTTTCGTGCCACTGTGCGTGCAGCTGGGCTTCAGCCCGCTGGCGATCGTGTGCATCGTCGGCACAGCAGGTGCACTGGGGGATGCGGGCTCCCCAGCCTCGGATTCGACCCTCGGCCCGACCTCCGGCTTGAACGTCGATGGCCAGCATCACCATATCTGGGACACTGTGGTGCCGACTTTCCTGCACTACAACCTGCCGCTGCTGGCCTTCGGCTGGGTGGCGGCGATGGTGTTGTGATCCCCACGCCTCACTGGTCTCCCCTGTGGGAGTGAGTGACATTCAACTTTTGCTCCGGCGTGCCGTTAAAGCTTTCAGGCACGCCAATAAATCAAAAGAGTGAATGTCATGCGCATGAGCCTCAAGGCTAAAGTCCTGTCCCTCGCCGTCCTCCCGGTGCTGCTCTTTGCGCTGGTCATCAGCCTGACCACACTGTTTATCCTGCAGCAACAGGCGCGCAACGAAGTCGAGGAAACCCGCCAGCGCCTGCTCACTGACGCCAAGGCCACCTTGCAAAGCTACGTGGCCGTGGCCATGTCCACGATCAAACCTCTCTACGAAGCCGCCGCCCCCGGCGACGATGGCGCGCGGGCCCAGGCGATCAAATTGCTGTCGAGCATCAGCTATGGCAAGGATGGCTATTTCTTCGGCTATGACTCCAACACCGTGCGCCTGTTCAAGGCCAACAGCCCGGAAGGCGTCGGCCAGAGTTTCAAGGACAACCGCGACCCGAACGGCGTGTACGTCAACCGCGACCTGGTGAAAGTCGCAAAAGACGGCACTCATTACCTGCAATACAGTTCACCGTTGCCGGGCAACACCCAGGTTCTGGTGCCCAAGCTTGGCTACACCGAGTACCTGGCCAAATGGGACATGGCGGTGGGTACGTCGGTGAATCTGGACGGCATTGAAGCGCAGGTGGCGCTGGTCGAGGCCAAGGTACAGGAACGCATGGAAGGGGTGGTGTGGAGCATCGTCGGCATCGCTGCCGTGGTGTTGCTGGTGATCGCCGCTGCTGGCGTGTTGCTGTCCAATACGATCTTGCGTCCACTGCACCTGATGAAAGCCAACCTCGATGACATCGCGGCCGGCGAGGGTGACCTGACCCGCCGCCTGACTATTACCAGCCAGGATGAACTTGGCGAACTGGCGGGCTCGTTCAATCGTTTTGTCGACAAGATCCATGGGCTGGTGCGCCAGATCACTGAAATGACTTCGCAACTGACCGGCCTGGTGACACAGGTATCCGCTCAGGCCCAACGCTCGGACCAGGCGATGGAACGCCAGCGTCACGAGACCGATCAGGTGGCCACGGCGATCAATGAAATGTCGGCGGCCGCCCAGGAAGTCGCCAAAAGCGCGCAGAACGCTGCGGTAGCAGCTCAGCAGACGGATGAAGAGGGGCAGGCGGCCAAGCGGGTAGTGGCCGGCAGCATCGTGAAGATTCATGCGCTGGTGGACGACATTCGCAGCAGCGGCGTGTCGCTGGACAGTTTGCAGAAGGACGTGTCGTCGATTGTCAGCGTGCTCGGGGTGATTCGCTCAATTGCTGACCAGACCAACCTGCTGGCCCTCAATGCCGCGATCGAAGCGGCTCGCGCCGGCGAGGCGGGCCGCGGCTTTGCTGTGGTGGCGGACGAAGTGCGGGCGCTGGCCAGTCGCACGCAAATCAGCACCCAGGAAATCCAGGGCATGATCGACCGTTTACAGGCGGGCACGCAGTCAGCGGTTGAGGCGATGCGTCGCTCCAGCGAGGCCGGCGACGGCACCAGCGCCCAGGCCAACGAGGCGGGCGCTTCGCTGGATGCGATGGCGCAGTTGATCGGCACGATCAACTCGATGAACGCGCAGATCGCCAGCGCCGCCGAAGAGCAGACTGCCGTGGCCGAAGAGATCAACCGCAGCGTGCATCAGATTGCGGCAGCCGTGGACAGCGTCGCTGACGAAACCCAGCTCGGCGCACAAACCACCCGTAGCCTCGCGGATCTGGGGCAGCGGTTGGGCGGACTGGTTGGGCAGTTTCGTATCTGACGCCTGACGTTTTTGGTGGCCAGTACATGCCTATGGCAATAGAGCTCCTGTGGCGAGGGGGCAGGTTGCCCGCTCCAGGATGGTGCCATAGCGCACTGCCCACCTCGCCAGCTAGGGTCGGTCCCAGTACGGCACCGCCCCGAAGCATTCGACAAAAAAATCGATCACCGTCCTGACCTTCACCGACAACCGTCGGCTACCGGGCCAGAGGACGGCGATCTGCTGCGGTTCCAGGCTGTTGGATACCTGATACTCCTCCAGCACGGGCACCAGCGTGCCGTTACGCACCGCTTCGCCAATCAGCCATGACGGAAACATCACCAGCCCCAGGCCCTGTTCCGCCGCTTGAGTGAGGGTGTCGGCATGGTTGCCGGTGATTGGCCCCTTCACCGAGTAAGGCACCCAGTCCTGCTGATCCTTGCGGAAAAACCAGCGCTGCTGACCGGCCACGCCTTTGTAGGCCAGACACTGATGGGCGACGAGCTCGTCGGGATGCCTCGGGGTGCCGCGACGCTCAAGATACGCCGGGCTGGCCGCCACCTGGAAACGATGGGGCGCCAGAATTCGCGCCTGCATGCTCGAGTCGTGGAGGGGGCCAATGCGGAACAGCAGGTCGGCACCTTCCTGCAGCGGATCGACGTAGCTGTCGGTCTGCTGGATATCCAGTTGCAGCTTCGGGTAGCGCTCGCACAACTGGCCAAGCCAGGGCGTCAGGTGCCGTTGCCCGAAGACCACCGGGGCGTTTATCCGGACCAGTCCACTCGGCTCGCTTCGCTGCTCCTGCAGTGCCTGTTCGGCTTCCTCGAGCTGCACCAGCACCAGCCGCGCATGGTGCCCCAGCATGCGCCCGGCTTCGGTAGGTGTGACGGCGCGGGTGTGGCGGTACAGCAGCTGTTGGCTCAGGGCCTGTTCCATCAGCTGGATCTGCCGCGAAATGGAGGAGGGTGCCAGGCCTTCGCGACGGGCGACTTCAGAGAAACTGCCATGGTCGAGCACCGCGACAAACAGCCTGAGCGCCTTGAATCCAAATTGGTTGAGACCCTGCATGATCAATCCTGCTGTGCGTAATGCGCAAAAGTGTTGTCTGGATGCTCCCATTTATCGCAAAGGGAAGCCAGCCGATAATGCACGCCTCCTTCGCCCATGGGGCGCAAGTCTGCGCGCGAAATCATCGCTCACCGGCTTGTTGCCGACCCGAGCAGCGTTTTCGCGAGCAGGCTCGCGCCCACATGGGTTTGTGTTAACTGACCACAGGTTATCTTTATGCAATCTTCAATCGAACAGGTCGCTGCGACGCCTGCCACCAAACCGGGGCTACGGCTGCTGCTGTTGCCGCTGGTGATCCTGGCCGGCATGGGGCTTTCCGTGGAGGCCGGGTTGCTGGGGCCGCTGGGGGGTCAGGTCGGGCATCTGTGGGCGACCTTGAGCATCTTTGGCGTTGGCTCGGCCATCTTGTTTCTGCTGCTGTTGATGAGCGGCCCGCAACAGGGGCCGGCGTTGAACACCTTGCCGCGCTGGCAACTGATCGGCGGATTCCTGGGCCCCGTTTACGTGATCGTACTCACGCTGGCCACGCCGCATATCGGCATCGCCATGACGATGATCGCGATTCTTTCAGGGCAGGTCGGCAAAAGCGTACTGATCGACCATTTCGGCTGGTTCGGCGCAACGCGCAAAAAGGTCAACGGTGAACGCTGGCTGGCGTTGGTGTTGATTGTTGCCGCACTTGTTCTGATTGCCAGGGGTTGATCATGAGTCTGTTTATTTTGTTGGCGGTGGTCGTAGCGGCCGGTGCGGTGTTGAGTGTGCAGGCGGCGATCAATGGACGCCTGGGTGAAACGGTAGGCGTGTTGCGCAGCAGTCTGTTGACCTTCGTGGTCGGCGCTGTGGTCACCGGCTTGCTGATCCTGTTCTTCGAACCGACCCATGCGGTGAGTCTGCTCGACGTGCCGAAATGGCAGCTCAGCGGCGCCCTCTTCGGCGTGGTCTACATGATGGTGATGGTCGGCGCAGTGCCACGGGTAGGGGCGGCTGTCGCCACTGTGGCGGTTATCGTCGGGCAGTTGGGCATGGGCATGCTGATCGACAATTTCGGCTGGCTGGGCAACCCGGCAATCGAGTTGTCGGGCAGCCGGATCCTGGCCATGGTGTGCCTGGCGCTGGCACTGGTGTTCATGTACCGCAGTAATGCGCGGCAGGCGTAACGTTGATGGTTGATGGTCCTACACTGTAATCACGGGTGGGCATCCGCTGCATCCGGACGACCATAACGATGGAGTCAAGACCATGACCGTGACCAGGACCGATACCTGCGACTGCCCCAAATGCAAGTGTGAGCTGGGTGAGCACCCAATCGCTCGACACGGCAAGCATTACTGCTGCGAAGCTTGCGCCAAGCACCACGAGCATGGCGAAGAGTGTTCATCCAAAGGCTGCAAGTGCGCCCACAGGTAACCGGTCACCCAATAACCGGTCGCCCAAACAAAGTGGAGCCTTTTCAGGCTCCACTTTTGTTGTGGGCAAACCATGCTTCGTGGGTCAGCCAGCCGGCCGCCAGGTCACGTTCTCGACGCCGAATTTCTCGGCCATCGGTTTACTGGTCTTCTGCACCTTCTCCCGGCCAAAGCGCGGGATCCGACCCACACCGGCGTCACAGCTTGCCCAATGCCAAGCCTCTGCGTTGTCCATCTTGTCCAGACGGATAATGAAAGACTTGGGGGCGCCATGAAGGGTGTACTCAATGACGAATAATTTTGCGTTGTTCATAAAGCCCGTGATTCTCCCTGTGGTATTAGAAGGATCATCGGCGGGCCGGAAAATTCAGTCGGATTGTCAGACGGCAGCGAGTCGGGATGGGCTCCCAACCTGAAACTGACTATATAGCTGAGGGAACCTGCACGTGGTTTTTTGGCCTGAAGGCCCAAAGATCACAGGCCGGCTCTGATCGCCCAGGTGATTGCTGTACGATTGTCGACCTGACTACACAAGGTGCCCCCCATGAGCGAGCCGATTCGTCTGACCCAATACAGCCACGGTGCAGGATGCGGCTGCAAGATTTCCCCCCAGGTGCTGGAAGTGATCCTGGCAGGCAGCGGGGCGCAGAACCTGGACCCGAATCTGTGGGTCGGCAATGCCTCGCGTGATGATGCGGCGGTCTATGCCATCGACGAAGAACGTGGGGTGGTCTCGACCACCGACTTCTTCATGCCGATCGTCGATGACCCGTTCGACTTCGGTCGCATCGCCGCCACCAATGCCATCAGCGACATCTACGCCATGGGCGGCGATCCGCTGATGGCAATCGCCATTCTCGGCTGGCCGGTCAACGTGCTGGCCCCGGAAATCGCCCGGGAAGTGATTCGTGGCGGTCGCTCGATCTGTGATGAAGCAGGCATTCCCTTGGCCGGCGGGCACTCCATCGACGCGCCCGAACCGATTTTCGGCCTGGCCGTGACCGGTCTGGTGGAAAAACGCCACATGAAACGCAACGACACCGCGACCGCCGGATGCCTGTTGTACCTCACCAAACCCCTGGGGATCGGCATCCTCACCACCGCCGAGAAAAAGGGCAAGTTGCGCCACGCCGATATCGGCCTGGCCCGGGACTGGATGTGCACCCTGAACAAGCCCGGCAGCCGTTTCGGCAAGCTTGAGGGCGTGACCGCGATGACCGACGTCACCGGGTTCGGCCTGCTCGGGCACCTGGTGGAAATGGCCGACGGCAGCCACTTGACCGCGCGTATCGAGTACGAGCGCGTGCCGCGCCTGGCCGGTGTTGAGTATTACCTTGAGCAGGGTTGTGTCCCAGGCGGCACCCTGCGCAATTTCGACAGCTATGCCAGCAAACTGGGGCGTCTGCAGGAACTGCACAAGCGTGTGCTGTGCGACCCGCAAACCAGCGGCGGCCTGCTGATCGCGGTCACTCCGGCAGGCAACCCGCAGTTTCTGAGCGTGGCCGCCGAACTGGGACTGACCCTTGAGCCCATCGGTGAGTTGGTTGAGCGACAGACCCACGCGGTCGAGGTGTTCTGATGCCAATCGACTGCACCGACTACCGCGCCATTTTCCTCAACGACCGACCCATGCTCGACGCCCGTGCACCGGTGGAATTCGCCAAGGGCTCGTTTCCCGGCGTGGTCAACCTGCCGCTGATGAATGACCACGAGCGCCAGCGCATCGGCACCTGCTACAAGCAGCACGGGCAGGAGGCAGCGATCACCCTCGGGCACCAGCTGGTGTCCGGTGCGATCAAGGCCGAACGTATCCAGGCCTGGGCCGATTTTGCCCGGGCCCATCCTGAAGGTTATCTGTACTGTTTTCGCGGTGGCTTGCGCTCGCAGCTTGTGCAGCAGTGGCTCAAGGACGAGGCAGGCATCGAGTACCCACGAGTCGGTGGCGGCTACAAGGCCATGCGCTCGTTCCTGCTGGACACGGTCGACCAGGCAGTGACCCAGTGTGATTTCGTGTTGCTGGGCGGCATGACCGGTACCGGCAAGACCGAGGTGCTCACGCAGTTGAGCAACGGTCTGGACCTGGAAGGCCATGCCAATCACCGCGGCTCCAGTTTTGGCAAACGCGCCACTGACCAGCCCTCCAACATCGATTTTGAAAACCGCCTGGCCGTGGACATCCTGAAAAAACGTGCGGTCGGCATCGAGCGCTTCGTATTGGAAGACGAGAGCCGCACGGTCGGCAGTTGCGCCTTGCCGCTGCCGTTGTTCCAGGGCATGCAGCAGTATCCGATGGTCTGGCTGGAAGACAGCCTGCAAGGGCGGGTCGAGCGGATCCTGCGCGATTACGTGGTAGACCTGTGCGCCGAATTCATCACTGTGCATGGTGATGGCGGGTTTGCGCTGTTCTCCGAGCGGTTGCTGGAAAGCCTCAATAATGTGCAAAAACGCTTGGGTGGCGAACGGCACCGGCGCATGCTGCTGTTGATGGAGGATGCCCTGGAACAGCAGGCGCGCACCGGCTCGGTGGACCTGCATCGGGCATGGATCGAGGGCTTGTTGAGCGAGTATTACGACCCGATGTATGCGTTCCAGCGCGAGAAAAAGGGCGCGCGAATCGAGTTTGCCGGGGAGCGGGACGCGGTGCTCGAGTATCTGCTCGAGCGTGCTGTTCAGCGGGGGTGATGTTGCCTGTGCTGGCGCCCTAACGGGCGCCACAGAATCTACAGCAAAGCCGCCCCGATCAACCCGCTGACCACACCAATCCCCATGGTCATCAGCGCCACACTCACCAGCACCCTCGCATCGAAATCCTTGCGCAGCATCAGCAGCGACGGCAGGCTGATGCTCGGCAGGGTCATCAGCAGCGCGACGGCGGGGGCAGTGCCCATGCCGAGGGTCATCATGGTTTGCACGATGGGGATTTCCGCTGCTGTTGGAATCACGAACAAAGTGCCGATGATCGCCAGCGGCACCAGCCACATCAGGCTGTTGGCCATGGCGCCATCGATGTGCGGAAACACCCAGACCCGCACTGCGCCGAGCACCAGCACTGCCAGGATGTAAATCGGGATGGTGCTCCAGAACAGTTGCCAGAGCGTGCGGCCCCAGCGCACCAGGAACGGTTGCACATCCACCGTGCTCGCTTCACTCACTGCTTCCACAGCCGCTTCAGGCAGCACCTGAGGGCCGGACATGCGCTGTGCCACCCAGGACACGCCAAACACCAGCACGATACCCGCCACCAGGCGCAGCACCGTAAAGCCCCAGCCCAGCACGAAGCCCATGAACACCAGCGTGGCCGGGTTGAGCACCGGATTGCCGATCCAGAACGCCAGCGCGGCGCCGACCGACACATTGGAGCGACGCATGCTGGCCGCCACCGGTGCCGCGCAGCATGAACACATCATGCCCGGCAGGGCGAACAGGCCGCCGCGCAAGGTCGAGGCAAAACCGGCGCGGCCGAACAGGCGCAGCAGCCAGTCGCGGGGGATCAATACCTGCAGCAACGAGCCGAGAATCACTGCCAGCACTGCAGCTTTCCAGATCGCCAGGAAATACACCTTGGCATAGGTCAGTGCAGCGGCCAGGGGAGCGGCCTGGGCGTCGTTGAGGATGGAGGCGCCGATGCTGTGGTTGTCAGCGGCCAGGAAAGCCTTGGCGTAGTAGGGCGACCATTTGACGTAATACAGGCCGATACAGGCGACCAGGACGAAGAGCGCAGGTTTCCACCAGAACGACCAGCCCCTGGAGGGGGCAGCTGTGGATAAGAGTGACATGGGGAGGTTCCGGGGCAAGAAGGAAAGGGTTCATGATAGCCCAGCTCCTCCTCCCGGCGCAGACACTTACGTTGGGCAGGTCTCGCGACCGTTATCCAGGCCTTGCTTGTAGGTGTGGCTTTCCAGGCTGGCCTTGCCGTTGTGCCAGGTCAGGGTCAGCACATACAACGAGTCGAAATCGTTCGACTCCCAGTCTTCGGTAATCTTCTGCTTCTTGCCCAGGGCGTCGCCCGCCACCTTGTTGATCAGCTCAGGCAGGTAGCCATGGGACCAGGCGGTGTAGATCACCGAGTTGTGGTATTTGTCGTCGAGCAGTTCGTCGGCCAGGTCGCTGGTATCGTTGGCCGAGAACTTGATGTTCACCGGCAGGCCGAGCTTGATCGCGCTCGGGCTGATGGTCATCAGGGGACGGATGTAGCTGTAGGAGTTGTCCAGCTCGCCTTCTTCGACATTGCGGGTCGGGTTGGCCGCAAACACGTAGTCGGCCTTGCCGAATTTTTCCGGGAGCAGGGTCGCCAGGTCAATGGCGCGATTGAGGCCCTGGCAGTTGAGCTGGCCCAGGCCACCCTCGGGTTTTTCCGCATGGCGCAGGAAGACCAGGGTCTGAGTACCGTCAGCGGGCTGGGCGCGGCTTTCGCTGGACTCCAGCGACAGGAATACCGCACTGGTGGCAAGCAGCGCCGGCAGGAACAGATAGGCACGATGCTTGAAGCGATTGGCAAATTTCAAGAGTTTCATCATCGAATAAGGGGTTCTTCAGCGCATTCGGTTAAGGCTGACAAACCTTTACACCGCGAGCATCCAGCGTCGGGTGATTTCCATGTCGTTGAGCCGGTCCGTTTCCGAAGGGGCAAGGATCAGAGTGCCTGAAGCCCATTTGGTTCGATCCCGAGAGGTGCGCCGCACTCTACCGGGATGCTTTCTCGGATGTAGGAAAAGTTACCGACAGGATGTTACAACTTGTCGTCGCAGCTGCCGGAGGCTGCGATCTTTTGCGCTTGATGTTCAGCAACCTTGAAAAATCAGGATCACGATCAAAAGATCGCAGCCTTCGGCAGCCCCTACGGATTATCATCGGCTTACATCTTCCTTTGGATGCTCCCATGACTGATTTGTCCGCGTTCCCCATCACGCAAAAATGGCCGGCCCAGTACCCTGAATGGATCCAGCTGTACTCCCTGCCGACACCCAATGGGGTCAAGGTCTCGATCATGCTCGAAGAGATCGGACTGCCCTACGAGCCCCATCGCGTCAGCTTCGAAACCCATGACCAACTGTCCCCGGAGTTCATTTCGCTGAGCGCTAACAACAAGATTCCGGCGATCCTCGATCCCCATGGTCCGGCCGATCAACCCTTGGCGCTGTTCGAGTCCGGGGCGATTCTGATCTACCTCGCCGACAAGAGCGGGCAGTTACTGGCTCAGGAATCGACGGCGCGTTACGAGACGATCCAGTGGCTGATGTTCCAGATGGGTGGCATCGGGCCGATGTTTGGCCAGCTCGGCTTCTTCAATAAATTCGCCGGCAAGGACTACGAGGATAAACGCCCACTCGGTCGCTATGTGGACGAAAGCAAGCGCCTGCTCAAGGTGCTCGATACCCGGCTGCAAGGGCGGGACTGGATCATGGGCGAGCGCTACACCATTGCCGACATCGCCACGTTCCCCTGGGTGCGCAACCTGATCGGCTTCTATGAAGCGGGCGACCTGGTGGGCATCAACGACTTCAAGAACGTGACGCGGGTGCTTGAGCGCTTCCTGGCGCGGCCGGCAGTCATGCGCGGGCTGGAAATTCCGAAGTAGTCCATTCAACAAGACCAGGGAAAGGCCATGCATTCATTCGATTTCAAGCAGGTAGATGTGTTCAGCCGCAGCCCGCTCAAAGGCAATCCGCTGGCGGTGGTGTTCGGCGCTGATGAACTGAGCGACGAGCGGATGGCGGCGTTTGCCGCCTGGACCAACCTCAGCGAGACCACCTTCATCCTCCAGCCCCGTGACCCGCGGGCCGACTACCGGGTGCGGATCTTCACCACGCTCAAGGAGCTGCCATTCGCCGGTCATCCGACCCTGGGGACTTGTCATGCCTGGCTGGAAGCCGGCGGCGTGCCCATGGCCGAGGAGGTGATTCAGGAGTGCGGAGTCGGGCTGGTGCGCATTCGTCGCCAGGGCGCGGAGCTGGCCTTCCTGGCGCCGCCGCTGATCAGGACCGGGCCGGTGGATGCCGGGATTGTAGAACGGGTGCGCCTGGGATTGGGCCTGGAGCGCGGTGCGATCCTGCGCAGTCAGTGGGTCGATAATGGCGCCGGCTGGCTGGCGGTGATGCTGGCTGATCGCCAGCAGGTGCTGGACCTGCAGCCCGACCATGCGCAAATGCTCGGCCTCGCGGTCGGGGTCGTTGCGCCCTGGCAGCCGGCACGCGATGGCGATGCCGCGCAGTTCGAAGTGCGTGCATTTATCAGCGGCGACGGCATGCCTGAAGATCCGGCCACCGGCAGCCTGAATGCCGGGCTGGCGCAGTGGCTACTCATGGAAGGGCTGGCACCGCCGAGCTATGTGGTCAGCCAGGGTGTGACCATGGGTCGCGCCGGGCGAATCCAGGTCGAGCAGGTGGGCGACGAAATCTGGGTCGGTGGCCCCGTGGTGACCTGCATCAGCGGCACTTTGACCCTCTAGACCGACCGTGCCGTCTGGTGATTATTGCCCGACCGGTAACGCACTCTTGGTCAACAAGCGTTTGTGCGGTACGCCGCACAACGCATAAGCTTTCGCCCCCTACGACTTTTGTCTTGTCCCAGGAACCCCCATGTCCAGTCAGTTCCCCGAAGCACGTCCACGCCGTTTGCGCCGCAATGCGAGCCTGCGCAGCCTGTTCCAGGAAACCGAGTTCAGTCTCGATGACCTGGTGCTGCCGATCTTCGTCGAGGAAGAAATCGACGACTTCGTGCCGATCAAGAGCATGCCGGGCGTGATGCGCATTCCCGAATCGAAACTTGCCGGCGAGATCGAGCGCTACGCCCGTGCCGGCATCCGTTCGGTGATGACGTTCGGCGTGTCCCACCACCTGGACAGCAACGGCAGCGATACCTGGAACGAAAACGGGCTGGTGTCTCGCATGTCGCGCATCGCCAAGGATGCAGTGCCGGACATGATCGTGATGTCCGACACCTGCTTCTGCGAATACACCGACCATGGCCACTGCGGGGTCATGCACAACCATGAAGTCGACAACGATCAGACCCTGGTCAACCTCGGCCGGCAGGCCGTTGCTGCAGCCCAGGCCGGTGCCGATGTGATCGCTCCTTCGGCGGCGATGGACGGGCAGGTCCAGGCAATTCGCCGGGCACTGGATGCCGCCGGTTTCACCCACACGCCGATCATGGCCTATTCGACCAAGTTCGCTTCGGCGCTTTACGGCCCGTTTCGTGAAGCCGGTGGCAGTGCCCTCAAGGGCGATCGAAAGAGCTACCAGATGAACCCGATGAACCGCCGCGAAGCGGTGCGCGAGTCTTTGCTGGACGAGCAGGAAGGCGCGGATGCGCTGATGGTCAAGCCGGCCGGCGCGTACCTGGACATCATCCGCGACATCCGCGAGGCCTCGCGCCTGCCGCTGGCGGGGTACCAGGTCAGCGGCGAATACGCGATGATCAAGTTCGGCGCCCAGGCCGGGGCCATTGACGAAGACCGGGTGGTCCGCGAAAGCCTGGGGGCGATCAAACGCGCCGGTGCCGATCTGATTTTCACCTACTTCGCGATGGACCTGGCGCTGGCCGGGATCTAACCAACAGCAACCTGCCTGTGGCAGCGGGCAAGCCCGCTGCCACATGTTTGTTGTGTAGGGTGTCAGGGGTTGGTGAAAAACGTACGAATCCCGTGATCACGGAAATAGCGTTCGATCACCTTCGGATCCGAGCTGTTCTCGGCGATCGCCACATAGGTATCCGGTCGTAACAGGTAGAACCCGTTACGTCCCAGGCCGGCCGCTTTGAACGCAGGCCGCCAGGCAAATACCTGCAACGGCAGGTGATGCTCCACGCACCAGGCGATCATTTCGTCGCTGGTGTCGCCATACACATGCACCTGCCAGACCGGTTGCTTGAGCGATTCATAATTGTCGCCTTCGCCATCGTGCGCCCAAGGCAGTCGATCCCCGCCATGGACATGCCCGGCCACGCCTGCACTTAATGCCATCGCCCGGTAATTCAGAGTGATCTGCGAAACCGTGCGAAACAGAAATTCGCGGGATGTTTCGAACGCGGCCATTCTCGGAATGAGCAACGGCGCCAGGCGGGTGCGCAGCAGGTCGGCCATGGGGCCCTGGGCGGTGACCAAACTGAATACCCGGTCGGTAGTGGCGACCAGTTTGCGGGCAAAAGCGATGCGTTCCGGTTCATAACTGTCGAGCAACCGCGCTTCGGCACCGCCACTCAACACGGCGGCGAGTTTCCACGCCAGGTTGATGGCGTCGCCGATCCCGGTGTTCATGCCCTGGCCGCCGACCGGACTGTGGACGTGGGCGGCGTCCCCCAGCAGAAACGCGCGACCGGTGCGAAAGTGATCCGCCACCCGGTGATGCACGCGGTAGGTCGAGAACCAGTTCACCTGCTCGATCTGCACGTTCATGTTCTGGATCGCGTGATTGCTGACATCCTCGAACCTCAGGTTTTCCGACTGTTCGGCGCGCTCACCGCGCACTGTGCCGATCAGACGCGCGCGACCTTGCTCGGCCATGGGAAACACCGCAAGGAAGTCGGCCTCATCCAGGTCCACGTGCAATTCGCCATTGAGGGCCTCGCCGCTGGCATGCACATCGGCCACGTAGAAAATCTGCTGGTAGGTGCCGCCGGGAAAGTCGGTATCGAGGGCCTTGCGCACGATCGATCGGGCGCCATCACACCCGGCCAGGTAACACGCCTGGCAAATTTCCTGCTGGCCGTCCGGCAAGCGCAATTGCGCGCTGACGCCGTCGCCGGTTTCCTCGAAACTTTCAAGTTCGGTACTGCGTTCAACCTTGATTCCAAAGGCTTCGAGGCGGGTGATCAATAGTCGCTCGTGCTGGTCCTGGGGATATATTTCCAGGAAAGAGTAGGGCGTGAGGCCTTCGCCGACGGCCGTCAGGGGCAAGCGCGCGACAGGCCCGCCCTTGACCCAGAAATTCGCCGCGGCAACGCGATGACCGTTCTGCACCACGGCGTCGGCGAGGTCGAGCTGGCGATACAGTTCAAGGGTGCGCGCCTGCACCGCCAACGCCCGGGAGGTCGTGCCGGGCGCCGAGCTCTTGTCGATGATCCGCACCCGAATCCCCAGTTTGCTCAACCACAGCGCCAGTACCAGTCCAGTGGGGCCGGCGCCGACAATCAGCACATCGCTTCGATTCATGGGGCTGGTCTCCTCGCCGTGTTGCTCAAGTATGGTCCAGCCCGAAACCGCGTCCAGACGGCCTGCCCAACGGAAAAAGCCCTCGGGTGAAAGCATGCCTGCTGGGGACGGCGTTCCGATCAAAAGATCGCAGCCTCGTTTCTCTCGGCAGCTCCTACCCGGATTGCATGCAGATCCCGCGCAAATCGCACCCGGTTTAGTCGGGGGAACAGCTAGCGGCGGCAAGAGTCATAGCCTGCGCCATGCCATTGATCGTATGGTTAACCGTCCCGAAGAATCTGATGGAACACCATGCAAGCCAATCGATTGATCACAAGCGTCACCGCGCTACTGGTACTCGCCGGTTGCGCCACGCAAAGGACACCGGAACCGCCTGCGCGCAAGCCCGCAGAGGTCAAGGCTGAACTGGTGCGTCTGTTGCCGGCCAAAACAGCCGATCGCCAGGGTTGGGCCACGGACATCTATGCCGCATTCGCCGCGCAGGGCATTTATCCGAGTACGCAAAACCTCTGCTCGGTGCTCGCCGTTACCGAGCAGGAGTCGACGTTCCAAGTGGACCCGCCAGTGCCCGGGCTGGGCAAGATCGCCCGTGAAGAGATCGACCGCCGGGCCGCCAAGGTGCATATCCCCCGCCTGCTGGTCAGTGGCGCGCTGCAGGTCAAATCGCCTAACGGCAAGAGCTACAGCACCCGGCTCAATGCCGCACGCAGTGAAAAGGAACTGAGCGCGATCTTCGATGATTTCATCGGCATGGTGCCAATGGGACAGACGCTGTTCGGCGGATTTAACCCGGTGCATACCGGTGGGCCGATGCAGGTCAGCATCGATTTCGCCGAAGAGCATGCGCGACAGTACCCGTATCCGGTCGAGGGCACGATTCGCCGTGAAGTGTTCAGTCGTCGCGGCGGCATGTATTTCGGTATCGCCCACCTGTTGGGTTACCCGGTGAGCTACGAACAACCCCTGTACCGCTTTGCCGATTTCAACGCCGGCTGGTACGCCAGTCGCAATGCCGCCTTTCAGAATGCCGTGAGTCGCGCATCTGGCATCCCGCTGGCGCTGGACGGTGATCTGGTGCGCTACGACGCAATCATGCCCGGGACCACCGAACTGGCGGTGCGCAGCCTTGGCAAGCAACTGGACATGCGCAATCCGACCATCCGCGCCCAACTGGAGAAGGGCAAGAGCCTGGAGTTCGAGGAGACGAAACTGTATCAGCGGGTGTTCGAATTGGCAGAGCAAAATGAAGGCCGGTCATTGCCCCGGGCGGTGTTGCCGGGAATCGTCCTGCAAAGCCCGAAAATTACTCGAAAACTCACCACCGCCTGGTTCGCCAAGCGGGTGGATGAGCGCTATCAGCGTTGCATGGCCCGAGCCCGCTGAGCGGGCCCAGGCCTCAGTGGGAGCGCGCGGTTGTTTGCATCAGACGGCCCAGGGTAAATTCAATCAAATGACCTTCACTGCCCGGCCGATGAATTGAATCGGCCCGGTCGGCTTGCCGATCGGCGAGCCATTGGGGTTCTCCAGAGTCAGCTCGAACAGTTGATCCGGGACCAGTGGTGGCAGCTTATCCAGCGGCACCGACAGGGTTTGCCCCGGTTTGACCAGACCCAGGGATACCGGTCCTTGCCAACCGTCAGCCTTGGTCCAGAATTCCAGCGCCTTGTCGGCTGGAACTTCAACCACCCCCAGCGGAATCAGCTGCAACTCCCTTGGGTTGCTCGCCTGGACGACCCAGCCCGGCGCCTTGTCCTGAGGGCCGACCAATACCACCAGGTAGGTCGGCTTGGCCGTGGTCTGCGTCAACAGCAATGCACCGAACAGCAGACTGGCTGCTAGCCCGGCACCGGCCAGCCCGCGCCATAAGGGCAGCAGGTTCCACCAGGAGGGCGCGCGCGGGGCAGGTGACCGGGGTTTGGGCTCCAGGACCTGCACACTGCGCTCAATCTGCGGCCACAATTGGGTAGAGGGAAGCACAGGCTCGACGAGGTCGGTCAGGCCGAGCAGGCGACGTTCCCAGCTGTCGACCGCCGTGCGCAACTCGGCGTCGTCCTCGAGGCGAAGGCGCACCTGAACTCGCAACTCGGCCGGGAGCGTGCCCAGTACGTACTCGCTGGCCAGTTCGTCGCGCTCTTCAGGGGTTTCGTTCAAAGGTCTGCTGATCATCCCATGCACTCCCGCAACGCCGTCAGGCTGCGCTTGATCCAGGCTTTGACCGTGCCCAGCGGGGTGCCGAGCTTGTGTGATATCTCGGCGTGGGAATAACCGTCGACGTACGCATGCACGATGCAAGTGCGCCGTGCCGGATCCAATTGCTCCAGGCAGTGATGGATGCGCCCGGAATCGGCCTGGTCATCGAAAGCTTCGGTAACGTCCGGCACTTCGGTCTCGTCGTGGTTTTCGCGCCGATGGTCGCGCAGGAAATTCAGCGCCAGGTGCCGCGTTACGCTGTACATCCAGCCCCGCGCCGAGCCTCGCGCGGGATCGAATCGCGCGGCACCGTTCCAGATTTTCAGAAATGCATCGTGGACAATGTCTTCGGCCAGTGCCGTGTCGCGGACCAGGCGCTTGGCCACGCCCAGCAGGCGCGGACTCTCCTGCACGTATAAATCGCGCAAGGCCTGCCGTTCGCCTCGCCCGCAGGCGGCCAGGTGTGCTTCGTAATCGAATAAGGTTTCGGGCAAGGACACTGTGCTCAGCCATTGTTGGGACCTGGCATGCAATCTAGCAAACAAACACAACTCCTGTAGGCGCAAGGCTTGCCCGCGATGGCTTTTTGTCAGCAAATGTTGAATCTGCTGACCGACCACCCTCGCGGATAAGCCCTGTTCCCACAGCTGCCAGAGCTGCTACAGCTGTTCCAGGTCACAGAAATTGCAGGTGTCCCGGATCACGGATAATGCATGTGTTCCAGAATATTGCAGTGTCCAGGCGTTTATTCGAGGTGGGTGCCGGAATCAGCTGGCAGCCCAGAAAATGTAATCCGCCTGGTACTTCACCACTTCCTGCTTGCCCTTGTTGGCGGAGGTGCATTCGGTACCCGGCGCCACGCCGCCCTTGAGAGCTACGCGCTGGATATAGCTCACGCCGCTCATCGCGCCTTTGCCTTCGGCCGGATTGGCCTTGACCAACTGGTAAGGCAGGTTACCCGGTGTCGAAGGTGCGACGGCCAGTTGGGTACCGGTGACCTTCGAGCCGTCCTTCGCCTGCCAGGTGGCCGGCGGGCCGAAATAGGTGCCGACCTGTTTGCCGCTGCGATCGTTAAGTACCGCTTTGGGCCCCACGAAAACCCACTCGGTCATGCCGGCGGCGTTGGCCTTGTCTCGGCACTCATAGGTGATCTCGCCGACCCCGGTGGTCTCCATCGCCACCTTGTGCCCGTCCGGCACCTTGATGCTGTCGGGCAACCCGGTCTGGGCGAAGGCGGCGTTAGTGGTGGCAAGCAAACCGGCAAGGCACATCAGCTGTTTGGCGTTCATTGATAGCACTCCGAAAGTGGGTAATCCGCTGTGCAGCATCAGGGCTGCTACAGGTACTACCCGCCACGGGGCGATTTGGATGCAGAGGCGAAAAAAGAAATTTTTCCGCGGGAGCCGAGTCAGCTGCTACAAAGAGAGAACTGCAAAGGAGGTGTGTATGTACCAGCTCTACGGACACAGGAACTCCGGCGCTGCGGCGATTGAGGCGGCGTTGGAACTCTGCGAGATTCCCTATCGTTTCATCGATGTCGAGGCCTCACCAGAGTCGGCCCAGGCCCTGGAGAAACTCAATCCGCTGAAGCAGATACCAACCCTGCAATTGCCCGACGGCAGCGTCCTGACCGAGAGCGCCGCGATCCTCATCCACCTGGGGTTGACCTTTCCCGAGTCGAACCTGCTGCCGGACGACGTCGCCGAACGCGACCAGGCCATTCGCGGTCTGGCGTTCATTGTCAGCAATTGTTATGCGGCGATCGGCATCATCGACTACCCCGAGCGCTGGCTGGACGAATCGGATGAGAAGTCCCGGCAGAACCTCATGGCCGGCGCGCGCCAGCGCCTGCACTGGAGTTGGGAGGTGTTCGCCGACCAGTTTTCCGGCGAGTTGTACCTGGGCGACGAGGCGCCAGGCGCTCTGGACGTTCTGGCCGCCGTGGTCAGCCGCTGGGCGGGTAGCCGCGAACATCTGCGTGGCACCCGGCCAGGATTTTATGCGTGGCTGGAGCGAATCGACCGGCATCCGACATTGGCACCGGTGTTTGCCCGGCATTGGCCAACGTGAACAATACTGTGGGAGCGAGCCTGCTCGCGATGGAATGTCAGATCCAATGCTGTCGACTGACACTCCATCGCGAGCAGGATCACCCACAAGTGGGACCCAAACTATTCGCCGCGAATGTACTGCTCCAGCTGCCGAATGAGCTCGGCCTGTTCGGCAATGGCTTCCTTGACCAGGTCGCCGATCGACAGCAGGCCGATCAGCTTGCCGTTCTCGACCACAGGCAAGTGACGCAGCCGTTTATCGGACATGATGCCCAGGCAGGTGTCCACGGTCTGGTGGGTGTCCACGGTGATCACTTGCGAGACCATGATGTCGCGCACTGGCGTACCCACCGAGGAACGACCATGCAACACCAGTTTGCGCGCGTAATCCCGTTCGCTGATGATCCCCAGCACCTGGTCATTTTCCACCACGAGCAGGGCGCCGACGTTCTTCTCGGCCATCTTCATCAACGCTTCCAGCACCATGTGGTCGGGCTTGATCTGGTGCACTTCCTGATTCTTCTGATCTTTCAACTTGAGCAGTTGGGCGACGGTTTTCATGGTGGGTACTCTGGTGTTGTCGTTGTTCTAGAAGAATCATAGACCCGGGCGTCGAGGGCAAGACGCAAAGCGGCGGATATGATGCAAAAAACGTCATTTGGCAGTTTTTTTATACATTTTCCCGTTCCAACGCCACATAACCTCGCTGGCTCGGCAGCTGTGACGAGGATACGCGTAGAATCCCCACCTGAATTGTTATCGAGGCTGCACTGGTGGATCTACAGCAGGGTTTTGTCCTGACCCGGCATTGGCGTGACACCCCGGCCGGCACGGAAGTCGAGTTCTGGCTGGCGACCGATAACGGTCCCCGGCGCATTCGCCTGCCCCATCAACCGTCGGTGGCGTTCATTCCCGCCGAACAGCGGGGACAGGCAGAGCAGGTGCTACAGGGTGAAAAAAACGTCGAGCTACGGCCCCTGGCTCTGCTGGACTTCGAGCATCGCCCGGTGCTCGGCCTGTACTGTCAGCAACACGGCCAGTTGATGCGCCTGGAAACTGCCCTGCGCAAGGTCGGCGTCGAGATGTTCGAAGCCGATGTGCGACCACCCGAACGCTACATGATGGAGCGCTTCATCACCGCACCGGTGGTCTTCGGTGGCACGCCAAATGCCGATGGCCTGGTGCTCGACGCGCAGATGAAAGCCGATCCGGCTTACCGGCCCACGCTCAGGCTGGTGTCCCTGGATATCGAAACCACCGCCCGGGGCGAGCTTTACTCGATTGCGCTGCAAGGGTGTGGCGAGCGTCAGGTGTACATGCTTGGTCCGCCCAATGGTGACGACAGCGAGGTGGACTTCCAACTTGAATACTGCGAGTCACGCACCCTGTTGCTGAAGAAACTCAACGAATGGTTTGCCCGTTTCGACCCGGACGCGATCATCGGCTGGAACGTCGTGCAGTTCGACCTGCGGGTGCTGCACGAGCATGCCCGGCGCCTGGCGGTGCCGCTCAAGCTGGGGCGTGGTGGCGAAGAGATGCAGTGGCGTGAACATGGCAGCCGCAATCACTTTTTTGCGGCAGCGGCTGGCCGCTTGATCATCGACGGCATCGAGTCCCTGCGCTCAGCGACCTGGAGTTTCCCCTCGTTCAGCCTGGAAAACGTCGCCCAGACCCTGTTGGGGGAGGGCAAGGCGATCAGCACGCCTTATCAGCGCATGGACGAAATCAACCGCATGTTCGCCGAGGACAAGCCGGCCCTGGCCAAATACAACCTCAAGGACTGCGAATTGGTCACGCGGATTTTCGCCAAGACCGAGCTGTTGACCTTCCTGCTCGAGCGCGCCAGCGTTACAGGTTTGCCGGCGGACCGCAGCGGCGGCTCGGTAGCGGCCTTCACCCACCTTTACATGCCGCTGATGCACCGCCAGGGCTTTGTTGCGCCGAACCTCGGTGGGCGGCCACCGCAGGCCAGTCCTGGCGGTTTTGTCATGGACTCACAGCCGGGGCTCTACGAATCGGTGCTGGTGCTGGACTACAAGAGCCTCTACCCCTCGATCATCCGCACGTTCCTGATCGACCCGGTCGGCCTGATCGAAGGCCTCAAGCACCCTGACGACCACGACTCGGTCCCAGGTTTCCGCGGCGCGCGGTTTTCCCGCACGCGGCACTGCCTGCCGGCAATAGTCTCGCGGGTGGCCGAAGGCCGGGAAACTGCCAAGCGCGAGCACAACGCGCCGCTGTCCCAGGCCCTGAAGATCATCATGAACGCGTTCTACGGCGTACTCGGGTCCAGCGGCTGCCGTTTTTTCGACACGCGCCTGGCTTCGTCGATCACCTTGCGCGGGCACGAAATCATGCTGCGCACTCGTCAGCTGATCGAGGCCCAGGGACACACAGTGATTTATGGCGATACCGACTCGACCTTCGTCTGGCTGCGTCGGGCCCATGGCCAGGAAGAAGCCGCGCAGATCGGCAGGGCCCTGGTCGATCACGTGAACCAGTGGTGGCGTGAGCACGTGCAGCAGCAGTATGGGCTGCAAAGCGTGCTTGAACTGCAATATGAAACCCACTACACGCGGTTCCTGATGCCGACCATTCGCGGTGCGGAGGAGGGCAGTAAAAAGCGTTATGCAGGATTGGTCCGCCGTGCCGATGGTACCGACGAGATGGTGTACAAGGGCCTTGAAGCGGTGCGTACCGACTGGTCACTGCTGGCCCGGCAATTCCAGCAGGAACTCTATTCGCTGATATTCCACCGCAAGCCCTATCAGGATTATGTGCGTGACTACGTGCGCAAGACCCTGGCCGGCGAGTTCGACGAGCGCCTCGTCTACCGCAAACGCCTGCGCCGCACCCTCGACGACTATGAGCGCAACGTGCCTCCACATGTGCGGGCGGCGCGCATCGCCGATGCCTACAACGACCAGCAGGGCCGGCCTCGGCAGTACCAGAACGGCGGCTGGATCAGTTACCTGATCACCGTAGCCGGGCCTGAGCCGCTGGAGGTGCGTAGCGCGCCTGTCGACTATGACCATTACGTCACGCGGCAACTGCAACCGATCGCGGATGCCATCCTGCCGTTTGTCGATGACGACTTTTCAACCCTGATTGGAGGGCAACTGGGGCTCTTTTGAGTCCAGTAGCGACAGGGTCCACTCGTCCGGAATGCCGTGGTAATAACGGTCCAGGGCCTGATGGAACAGACTGTCCCCAGGGCTGAACTGCGTAAACAGGGTCATGGAGGAGTGAAATTTCAGGTTGTCGGGGTGGCCGAAAATGTCACCGATGGACCGATGCTTGATGTTGAGCACCAATTGAGTGCAGGTGCGCAGGCGTGTACCCAGCACTGCATGATCCAGATAGGCCATCGCTTCTGCAGCCGATTGGATAGCGAAGCGCCGCGACATTTCGCTGCCACCCAGCCCGGCGATCTGCGGGAAGATGAACCACATCCAGTGCCGGCGCTTGCAGCCGGCAGCCAGTTCCTCGAGGACGTAGTCGAACACCGGGTCCTGCGCCTGGAGGAAGCGGTCCAGGTTAAAGGAGTCCAGCGGATCGGTGCTTCTCATGTAGAAGCCCTCTGATGAAACCGATGGCCTAGACCATGGCCAGTCGCTGTTTGCGTTGTGGCGCACGAAACACTTGGTCCAGCGCCTCCAGATCCCCGGGTTCAAGCCTGATGTCCTGGGCTTGGGCGTTGAGTTTGACGTGCTCGGGTCGCACCGCCTTGGGGATGGCGATCACCCCGTCCTGTCGCAGAATCCATGCCAGTGCCACCTGCGCCGGTGTCGCGGCGTGACGGGCTGCCACTTGTCCAAGGGTGGCGTGGGCCAGCATATGCCCACCTTGGCCAATGGGACAGTAGGCCATGACGGGCAGCCTCTGTTGCTGGCACCACGGTAGCAGGTCGAATTCGATGCCGCGCGCTTCCAGGTTGTACAGCACCTGGTTGGTGGCGCACGCCGGTGCAGCCAGTTCGTGCAGGTCATCCAGATCAAAATTGGATACGCCCCAGCGGCCGATCTTGCCGGCCTCGCGCAAGCGTTCGAAGGCTTCGACAGTTTCCTCCAGCGGATACTGGCCGCGCCAATGCAGCAGATAAAGATCAATGTAATCGGTGCCCAGGCGCTTCAGGCTGCGCTCGCACGCCAAGGGAATACCCTGGCGGCTGGCGTTGTGCGGGTACACTTTGCTGACCAGGAAGACCTTGTCACGCTGACCCGCGATCGCCTCGCCCACCACTTCCTCTGCTGCGCCTTCGGCGTACATTTCGGCGCTGTCGATCAGGGTCATGCCCAGCTCGATGCCTTGGCGCAAGGCCGCGACTTCGCTGGCGTATTGCGACGAATCCTCGCCCATGCGCCAGGTGCCCTGGCCGATGACCGGTACCTCGACGCCGGCCAATTGCAAAGTGCGCATTCAAACCTCCTGAAAAATTCGCTGGTGTACGTTCGGCAGCATGAATGGCATGAGGTTCATTGCTGCAAGGCTCCAGGCTACCGCAGCCGGTGGACGTTGTTGAGTGGCGCATCCTTTGTGCAGGTTTACGGACCGTCGGCACTGCACTTTTTCAGCATTCGCGGCTCTATCCATGGCCTGCCCGCGGCGATCCCCACCGCCGGCCAATGCCCAAGTCGCAAAATTCATGGCCCAATTGTTGTCCCTCATCACCGCGCACATCCGCGGCCAACGCTGGCTGATCGCCTGCATGACGCTGCTGTTCGTCACCGGTTGCAGCCAGCAGCAGGGACGGGACGTCATCAGCCAGTTTCGCGAAGGCAAACCCCAGGAATTTCTCCAGACCAGCGTCGACCGCATGGCCACCCTGACCATGCGCGACAACCTCGACAGCCTCTACCTGCTGATGAACAAGCTGTACCTGCGCAACCCCGACGAGCTGAAAAAGTCCGGCTTTCTCGACGCTCGAATTGCCGAAAAACAGGTGCGCATGGCGATCGAGCAGCAGCAACCGCTGCCCACCCTGGGGGGCAGGAAGGATCTGGCGGCGCTGAGCTATGCCATGAGTCCGGAGTTTCTCGGCGACCGGGTCGGTGCGTTCATCTATGCCATCGGCAGCATGCTGGTGACGGCCCACGGTGACCGGCTGGAGTTCTACATGACGGATGCGATCAATCCGACCTTCGTCAACAACGCCGCGCGCAACATCGAGAAAGCCACCTGGATCCTCAGTCAGCGGCAGAACCCCCAGGGCGGACCCTTGCTGTTTTCAAACGAGATCTCGGAGGAGGGCAGCAACCTGAGTTTTGCCGTGGAATTCGGCAAGATCGTTGCGCGCCTGGACCTGTTGACCCAGATGCTCGACGAGCGATATCGACGGATCGGCCTGAACTACGCGCAGAGCCTGCTGTTTCTGAATTTTTTACCGGTGCAGTGATCCGAGTCAGTTACAGCGTGAAGTTGTATACAATTTATCTCGCTTGAAAGGGAGCTGCAACCTTCATGACAGACCAGGCCGCCGTCGAACGTGCGCGCACCGAACACTCTGCCAAGAGCGAAAAGCTGCCTTACGCTGCGCTGCTGGCGTTCGCCATGACCGGTTTTATCGCCGTGCTCACCGAAACCCTGCCGGCCGGGTTGCTGACGCAGATCGGCGCCGGGTTGCAGGTGAGCGAAGTGTGGGCCGGCCAGCTGGTAACGCTCTATGCCCTTGGCTCGATCGTGGCGGCCATTCCGCTGACTGTGGCGACTCGCGGCTGGCGGCGTCGGCGAGTGCTGATGATGACGGTGTGCGGATTTCTGTTGTTCAACACAGTCACGACGTTCTCCAGTCACTACGGGCTGACCTTGGTGTCGCGCTTCCTGGCGGGCATGGCCGCGGGCCTGGCGTGGGGCATCATGGCCGGTTACGCCCGGGGCCTGGTCACCCCGCGCCTGCAAGGTCGGGCGCTGGCGATCGCGATGCTTGGCACCCCGGTCGCGCTGTCGCTCGGCACGCCTGCCGGGACCTGGCTGGGTAACCTGATTGGCTGGCGCGCCTCGTTCGGCATCATGTCGGCCCTGGCGCTGCTGCTGGCGGCCTGGATCATGGTCGCCGTGCCGGACCGTCCCGGCCAGCCCGACACCGAGCGCCTGCCCCTGGCCAAGGTGTTCAGCATGAAGGGCGTGCGTCCTGTGTTGTTTGTGGTGCTGACATGGATGCTGGGGCATAACATTCTGTACACCTACATCGATCCGTTCCTGACCCAGGCGGGTCTGGGTGAACGGGTGGACCTGGTGCTGCTGGTGTTCGGTGTCAGTTCTCTGGTGGGTATCTGGGTGATTGGCCTGCTGGTGGACCGTTGGTTGCGCCGGTTGGCGCTGATCAGCCTCGCGGTTTTTTCGCTTACCGCGCTGGTGCTGGCCATGGCTGCGTCGTCGCCGTGGGTGGTGTATGGCTGCATGGCGGTGTGGGGTCTGTCATTTGGCGGGTCGGCAACGTTGCTGCTGACGGCGGCTGCAGATTCTGCGGGGGAGAACGTTGATGTGGTGCAGGCGATGCTGACGACTTCCTGGAACGTGGCCATTGCCGGGGGCGGACTGTTCGGTGGTCTGCTGCTGGACCGGGTGGGCGCGATGGCGTTTCCCTGGGCGTTGCTGATTTTGTCGCTGGTGGCGTTTGCTACGGTTTTTGTTAATAGCCATTACAGCTTCAAGCCGGGGCGGCGGTCGCACTGACCTGCAATGATCCGAACTCATTCTGTGGGCGCAACGCTTGCCTGCCACGGCTGCCTGCGTCGCACCCCCTGTGAGAGCAAAGCTTGCTCGCGATAGCGGTCCGCCATTCAACATCATTGCCGAATCGATATAACCATAGTCCGCATTGATATAAGTAGTTATAAGAAAAATCGCTATGCTGCGGGCCAGTTTTTTCCTGCGGTTTGTTTGGGCGATTTATGGACTTTGGAAACCTCGGGTTAGTCGTTGCAGGCTTGGTAGTGGGTTTTATTGTCGGCATGACCGGCGTCGGTGGCGGGTCGTTGATGACTCCCATCCTGCTGTGGTTCGGCGTCAATCCCGCCACAGCGGTCGGCACTGACCTGCTGTACGCGGCCATCACCAAATCCAGTGGTGTTCTGGTTCACCGCAAAAACAAGAATATCGACTGGGCGATCACCGGCTGGCTGACCCTCGGCAGTGTCCCGGCAGTGGTCATGACATTGTGGTTCCTGAGCACGCTGCACAGCTCTCCGGATGCCATGAATGCCGTTATCAAACAGGCCCTGGGTTTCGTACTGTTCGCGACGGCACTGGCAATTTTCTTCAAGAAACGCCTGCTCGATTTCGCCCACAAACGAGCTGGCGGCAACTACAACCCGAGCGGTCCGCGCCTCAATGTGATGACTGTCATCACCGGTTTGTTCCTTGGCACAATGGTCGCACTGACGTCCATCGGCGCTGGCGCGCTGGGCACCGTGGCCTTGTTCATACTCTATCCACTGCTGCCAACCCGGCGCCTGGTGGGCACCGAAATCGCCCACGCCGTACCGCTGACCCTCGTCGCCGGTCTTGGCCACGCGAGCATGGGCAACATGGACTGGCACGTGCTGGGCTATTTGTTGATCGGCTCGCTGCCGGGCATCTGGCTGGGCAGTCACCTCACCGGACGGATCTCCGATGAAGTGCTGCGACCTTGCCTGGCGACCATGCTGGTATTGATCGGTTACAAATTGGCGTTCTGAGTGAGCCGTGCGTCAGGCCTTTTGGATCAGACGCTTCATCACAGTGATGTCGAGCCCCTCGTCATCGACCGTATGCTCGACAACTTCCCAACCCAGCCTGGCATACAGCGACTGGGCCTGATCGGTGTAGAGATACAACTCGGCAATGCCCAGTGCTGCCGCTTCGTCGACAATTCGGTTCACCAGCGCCGAGGCAATGCCCCGGCCGCGATGCTCGACCTTCACATACACTCCAGCCAGCCACGGCGTCAGATCCGGGCGGGAGTCGAGGTCGCTGTCGATCAGCAGGGCGCCGCCGAGCAATTGTGCACCTTCAATGGCGACCACAACCGAGGGCACTGCACCTTTGCCACAGGCCGCCCGCATGCGCACGGTTCTGGCTTGCAGTGTGTCGCCGGGACGGTATTGACCCCACTCGTTGAAATTGAGTTCGGCCAACTCGGGGATGAGTGCTGGGTGGTCGCACAGGTAGTCGATTTGCATGGCGCTTGAAGCTCCTTTTCATGACGCTGGCTTGTCGTGCGCTGACCATAGAATGTTCGTTTCAAGTCATCAACTGCGCACAGGATGGCGGTTGCGCAATAATCGCCCTGACCTAAGCTTTGAACAAGGCGAAACATTATTGCGGTGCGTCACCCGGAACAATCACCGCGATGCGCAATCATTAGAGCGTGGATTACAAAAGGAGATGCGCATGCTCATCAGGTCTTTGACCCTGACTACCTTGCTGGTACTCGCCGGCCCCTTGCTCGCCGCTGACGGCGATTCACCGCTGGACATGGACAAGGGCCGCTCGCGTCCGCTGATCGTGATCGCGCCCAGCACGGTGGACCCGACGTGGGTCAGCCTGAAAAAATCCCTGGAAGAGCCCGACAACAAAAAAGGCTTCACCGACCGCAACATGGTGCTTTATTCGGTGATCAACACCATGGGCCAGCGAGAGGGCAAAGACCTCGACCCGCAAAGTACGATGGCGCTGATTCGTGCACTGAAGATGGGGGCAGGGGCGCAGACCAAGGTCATTCTTGTGGGCAAGGATGGTGAGAAGAAGCTTGAACAATTGGGGACGGTAGACCTGAAGCAGATTTTCAGCACTATCGATGCCATGCCGATGGCTGAAAAAGAAGCGGCGGCAGCGGCGGTGGCGGCACCGGTCGAAGCCGAGCCGGCCAAGGGCGCCAAGGGCGCGAAACCTGCCAAACCGGCTAAACCCGCCAAGCCGCCTGAAATGCCCGACGACTGAAACAAAATGGGCGACCTGCACAGGTCGCCCATTTTAGTGTTCACACGAAAGGTAGTTTCGATCAGTGTGCCAGCACGCCCAGAACCGAGTGAGCGATCTTGACCCTGTCGGGGATTGGAAAGTTCTTGTTCGCAAGAATCACGATGCCTATCTCCTTGGAGGGCACGAACGCCGCATAGGCGCCAAAGCCGCCAGTCGAGCCGGTCTTGTTGATCAGTACATTCTGCGGCTGTGGTTGCGGGGGGTTAAGCCACTTGACTTGATGCGCCTGCATCGCCATTTCCGTTGAATTCCCGGCCAGTAGCTGGTCGAGTGTGATGGGGTAGCTGTACAGCTCCCAACCCAGCCCCTGAGTCATGTTTGCGACGCTGTAGTAGCCGGTGTGGGTGGTAGCGATAGCCTGTTGCATCGGCGCTTCCAGCTTCGTCGGCCGCATGTTTGCCTCGACATAGCGCAGCATGTCGACGGCGCTGGTTTTGACCCCGTACGCCTCGGAATCGAGCGCTCCCGGGCCGACTCTGACGGGTTTGTCCTCCTTGTTGTAGCCCTGGGCGTACAGTGCCATTTCGGCCGTTGGGACTTTGAGCCAGGTATGGGAAAGGCCCAGTTTTGGCAGCACGGTCTGTTCCATCAACTGGTCAAATGGCGCCCCCATGCTTTGCGCGGCCAGATAGCCAAAGAGCCCCAGGCTTGGGTTGGAATATAGTCGATGGCTGCCAGCGTCATAGGTCGGCTTCCACTGCTGGAAATAGCCGATCATCTTGTCTGGCGAGTCGGCATTTTCGGGGAACTGCAACGGCAGACCACCGGCGGTATACGTGCCCAGTTGCAGCACGCTGATGTTGTCGAAGGCGCTACCTTGCAATGCCGGGAGAATCTGGCTGGCCTTTGTCGACAGGGACAATTTGCCGCTGGCCTGGGCGTAGGCGGCCAGGGTCGCGGTGAAGGTTTTGCTGAGTGAGCCTATCTCGAACAAGGTGTTTTCAGTGACCGCCTTGCCGGTTTCCCTGGAGGCTGCACCGAAGTTGAAATAATGCGCCTGGCCTTTGTAGGTGACGGCTACCGCCATGCCCGCGATGTTTTGTTGCTGCATGACGGGGGTCACGGCGGCCTTCACGGTCGCTTCGATTTGTTGATCGGAGGGCGCGGCGGCGATGCAGTGGGTCGTGGCGAGGAGGAGTCCGAATGCGCTGCAGGCCAGGGTTTTGCTGAGGCTGGAGGTGTGCATGAGGTGTGGTTGTCCTTGGTGTTTTGCACAGTGTACAGGCTGGGTGGGGAGTGAATCCTGAGCAAGCAACACTTTGCTCCCACAGGTGTCACTACGCGCAAGCCCAGGAAACGGATCTGTACACCGCCAAAAAGCCCTAGCGCACCAGACACGGCCGCTTGTTATCGAACTTCCAGCCCGGAATCAGAAACTGCATCGCCACGCTGTCGTCCCTCGCACCCAGGCCCATTCCTTTATAAAGCTCATGAGCCTTGGCCAATTGATCCTCATCCAGCTCAACCCCCAACCCTGGCTTGTTCGGCACCTGCACGCAGCCGTCGACGATTTGCAGAGGCGCCTTGGTCAAGCGCTGGCCGTCCTGCCAGATCCAGTGCGTGTCGATGGCGGTGATGTCGCCCGGCGCGGCGGCCGCGACGTGGGTGAACATCGCCAGAGAAATATCGAAGTGATTGTTGGAGTGCGAGCCCCAGGTCAGGCCCCACTCATGGCACATCTGCGCCACCCGGACCGAGCCCTGCATCGTCCAGAAGTGCGGGTCGGCGAGGGGGATGTCCACCGATTGCAGCTGGATCGCATGGCCCATTTCCCGCCAGTCGGTAGCGATCATGTTAGTGGCGGTTTTCAAGCCCGTGGCACGGCGGAATTCGGCCATCACTTCACGGCCCGAATAGCCGTTTTCCGCTCCGCAAGGGTCCTCGGCGTAAGCGAGCACATGATGCTGATCCCTGCACAGGCGAATCGCTTCTTTCAACGACCATGCACCGTTGGGGTCCAGGGTGATGCGTGCGTCAGGGAAGCGTTCGGCCAGGGCCGTCACGGCTTCGATTTCCTCATCCCCTGACAACACGCCGCCCTTGAGCTTGAAGTCCTTGAACCCGTACCGCGCATGGGCGGCCTCTGCCAGGCGGACCACCGCGTCGGTGCTCATGGCCTTTTCGTGACGCACCTGGAACCAGTCGTTATCCGCATCCGGTTCGCTGCGGTAGGCCAGGTCCGTTTCGGTGCGATCACCCAGGTAAAACAGATACCCGAGCATCTTCACTTTATCGCGCTGCTGACCTTCGCCGAGCAGGGCGGCGACCGGCACTTCCAGATGCTGACCAAGCAGGTCCAGCAGAGCGGCTTCCAGGCCGGTCACCGCGTGGATCGTGATGCGCAGGTCGAAAGTCTGCAGACCGCGACCACCGGCATCGCGGTCGGCGAATGTCTGGCGCACCTGATTGAGGATCTTCTGATAGGTGCCGATCGGGCTCCCCACCACCAGCGAGCGAGCGTCTTCCAGCGTCTGGCGAATACGCTCGCCACCGGGTACCTCGCCGACCCCGGTGTGCCCGGCATTGTCCTTGAGGATCACGATATTGCGCGTGAAAAACGGGCCATGGGCGCCGCTCAGATTGAGCAGCATGCCATCGTGGCCTGCTACCGGCACCACTTGCATACTGGTAATGATCGGGGCTTTTGCGGTGTCTTGTGCGTGCATTTTCTTGTCCTTATGACCGGGTTCAGGCGTGGTTGGGCGCAGGGTCCAGTACAACGTCGGGAGCGGGCTTGGGTGTGTTGCGTGCGGCGAAGACGATGATCGCGGCAATGATCGAGGTGGCGGCCAGGCCGTACAGCCCGCCCTGGATCGAACCGGTGTGCTCTTCCAGCAGGCCGAAGGTGGTGGGCGCGACGAAGCCGCCGAGGTTGCCCACCGAGTTGATCAGGGCAATCACCCCGGCAGCGATCCGTGCATCCAGATAGGCCTGGGGGATCGGCCAGAACAGCGACGAAGCCGATTTGAAACCCAGTGCCGCGAAACAGATCGCGACGAAGGCGAAGATCGGCCCGCCAGTGGTGGACATGAACATCCCTGCGGCGGCAATCAGCAACGCGGCAGCCACCCAGGCTTGCTGGTGTTTCCATTTGGCTGAGAGAGACGCGAAGGCATACATGCCGATGATCGACAGTAACCAGGGGATCGAGTTGAACAAGCCGACCTGGATGTCGCTGAGGTCGCCCATCTTTTTGATGATGCTCGGCAGCCAAAAGGTCGCGGCGTAGATGGTCAGCTGGATGAAGAAGTAAATCACGCAGAACAGGATGATCTGGCGGTCCCTGAGCAGCTTGCCCAGTGACGGCTTGATCGGCGTTGCTGCTTCGCGAGCCAGTTGTTCATCGTCGATGGCCTTGACCAGTGCATCCTGTTCGTCGCGGCTCAGCCACTTGGCGTCGTGCGGTTTGGAGTCCAGCCAGAACCAGACAAACACGCACAGGCAGACGGAGAACATGCCCTCGATGAAATACATCCATTGCCAGCCGTGCATCCCCAATCCGTTGATTTGCAGCAGGAGCCCCGACAGAGGGCCGGAAATCAGCGAAGCAATGGCTGAGCCGCTGAGGAAGATCGCGATTGCTTTGCCGCGCTCCACGCCTGGCAGCCAGCGGGTGAAGTAGTAAATCACCCCGGGGAAAAATCCGGCTTCGGCTACGCCCAGCAGGAATCGCAGGATGTAGAAGTGGGTTTCGTTCTGGATGAATGCCATGCATGCGGCTACCAGGCCCCAGGTCAGCATGATGCGGGTCAGCCAGATACGTGCACCGACTTTCTGCAGGAGGATGTTGGAGGGGACTTCGAACAGCGCGTAACCGATGAAGAACAGGCCGGCACCAAGGCCGTAGGCAGCAGCGCCGATGCCCAGGTCGTGTTCCATGTGGGCGCGGACGAAGCCGATGTTTACCCGGTCAATGTAGTTGACGATGAACATGATGACGAACAGCGGCAAGACGTGGCGTTTGACTTTCGAGATGGCGGAACTCAGGACCGGATCGGCGGCCTGGTTCATCCCGTGTATGGATGATTTCACAGATGTTCTCCCACTGATTATTTTTATGCGGGGTGGAGCTTCCTGTTGCGTTGTTGATAGACATCATACAACTGCTATTTTTACGTCTGCAAGGTGTTCTGCTCAGTAAATTGGCAGAAGCACGTGGTATTTTTTAATCTTTAGCGGAGGTGTTGGCGTTGTAATGAGCTATTTACGAGGCTTTGGTTGAGTGTTGTCATACAAGCTAACTGTCTTTTCCAGAGATTCCCGAGCAGCGCAGTGCTACGATTGCAGCAGTTCCGCTTTCGGATGACGCCATGCAAGAAGACCTTGAAGCACCCGCTCGCAAGCGCACCCATAACCTGGCCCATGACCTGGTCGCCAAGCTGACCCAGAGCATCCTGCTGGGGCAGATGCAGCCAGGGGACAAGCTGCCGTCCGAGAACTCGATCGTGCAGGAACACGGGGTCAGTCGCACCGTGGTGCGCGAGGCAATCTCCAAGCTGCAGGCGTCGGGTTATGTTGAGACACGTCACGGCATCGGTACCTTTGTGCTGGAGCGTGAGACGCAGCAGGGCCTGCGATTGAACGTCGATACCGCGCTGGGGGTGCGCAGCATCCTGGAGCTGCGCATGGGGCTGGAAACCCAGGCCGCCGCGTTGGCAGCTATGCGCCGTTCGGATCAGCACCTGGTGCAAATGCGCCAAGCGCTCGACGACTACCAGCGCTTGCTGGCGAATAACGACAGTTGCGTTGAAGCCGACAGGCGTTTTCACCTGCTGATCGCCGAAGCCACCGGCAATGCCTGCTTCAGTGAAATCATGCAGCACCTGGGTAACGCGATGATTCCTCGAACCCGGGTCAACGCCGCCGAACGCGGCGCGGCGGACTTGAGCAAGCTGGGCCTGCTGGCCAACCTTGAGCATGAGGCAATCCTCAATGCGATCAAACGCCAGGACACTGACGCGGCGCGCGCTGCCATGTGGTTGCACCTGACCAACAGTCGCGACCGCTTTCTCGCCGATCACACCTGACCGTCCGTCTCGCCGACAGCACGCGGCGCCCGAACCCCTTTCCAACAAGTACGGCCCAGATTTGCTGGACCTCATCAATGAGGTGCGTCATGGCTAACGAAACGAACTTCCCCGGCACAACCCCCGACACCGACCCCGCCAGACCCATGCCCGACACGGATGAGCCGTTGATGGATCACGATGCGCCCCCTGGCATGGACCCCTCGCGGGATCCGTCCGAGGCGGATGCGGATCGTCCTGAAGACTGGATGGACCCCACTGCGGACGAAGACATGCCGCCAGCGGATGAACCTTCGCCGCTGTCAGATGATCGTCGCTAAACGGCACCAGGCGACCGTGCCGGATTAATCAGTCGTTGTATTCGCAAGCCTGACGGCATCTGCCTGTCAGGCTTTTTTTTGGGTGAAAATGCCTGGGCGGCGGCGGGGTTGTAAGTCCCTCGGGGTCTATCGATCTCCATCTATGCTTTATCCACAAACGGATGGCACTCGCGCGGACCGTGGTGGACTAAGCATCAGGTCGCGAACTTGCGGCCTGTGGACTGACATGGATCGGACATGAACGAAAAGACGCTACAGAATAAATCGTTGGTGATACTGCTGTTCGTGGTCACCGCCGCCTTCATCTGGATCCTGCTGCCATTTTACGGTGCGGTGTTCTGGGCGGTGATTCTGGGAATTGTGTTTGCACCCTTGCAGCGCCGCCTGCAGTTGAAATTCGGCTGGCAGCGCAACGTGACCTCGCTGTGCACCCTGAGTGTGTGCCTGGTGATCGCGATTTTGCCGGTGATCATCATCAGTGCGTTGCTGGTGCAGGAAGGCGCGGTGTTCTACAAGAGTGTGGAAAGCGGCGAGCTGGATATTGCGGCCTATGTGGCCCAGTTCAAACACAGCCTGCCGACCTACTTCCAGCACCAGCTCGACCGCTTCGGCATGGGCGAGTTGAACGGCTTGCGGGAAAAACTGGTGAAGAGCGCCATGACCGGGGGCCAGGTCCTGGCATCCCAGGCCTTCAGTTTTGGCCAGGGCACGTTTGAGTTTGTCGTGAGCTTTTTCATCATGCTGTACCTGCTGTTCTTCTTCCTGCGCGACGGTCCCGAGCTGGCGCGCAAGGTTCGCGCGGCAGTGCCGCTGCAGGAACACCAGAAACGCCGGCTGCAGCTCAAGTTCAATCGCGTGGTGCGCGCGACCGTTAAAGGCAATCTGTTGGTGGCTGTCACGCAGGGCGCTCTGGGGGGACTGATGTTCTGGTTTCTGGATATTCCGAGTGCGTTGCTGTGGGCGGTGCTGATGGCGTTTCTGTCGCTGTTGCCGGCGGTGGGGGCGGGCATTGTCTGGGGGCCGGTGGCCGCTTACTTCCTGCTGACCGGGGCGATCTGGCAGGGCGTGGTACTGGGGTTGTTCGGGGTATTCGTCATCGGCCTGGTGGACAACGTACTGCGTCCAATCCTGGTGGGCAAAGACACCAAGATGCCGGACTACATGATCCTGATTTCAACCCTGGGCGGCATGGCGGTGTTCGGCCTCAATGGCTTTGTGATCGGGCCACTGATCGCCGCGCTGTTCATGTCGAGCTGGGCGATCTTCAGTGAAACCAAGCCGCGGGTGCAATTGCCTTAAGCATTCAGGCGGCCATGGTCGATCCGTTGCGACAACGCCTGTGCGGCCGGCAGTGAAGTCAGCGGGCCGCTGATTGGCTCACCGTCCTGCACAAGATACCAACAGGCCAGCAGACCCAGCTCCCTCAAGGGGGCGGGGACTGCGCTGCCAACTACGGACATGATCTGGACCTGGGACATAAATACCTCCATCAATCGATGGAGCTACCTTACGGGCCCGGCGCCGACAGGAACAATCAACGCTCTCGATAGTCGTCATTGACGCCAGTGTGTGCTGCGTTCAGTCGACCACCAGGTCCAGCATATGCACCACTTCCTGCTCATTGAGCACCCCCTTGCGCACCAGGTTTTCGGTCAGCAGCGAGAGGAACTTGGCGTTGCGGTGGCCTTCCAGGTGCTTGAGTTCGGTCAGCGTGTCATACACCTTGCTGGAGGTGCACAGGCCGACATTGCGATGCGGATTCTGTGTGGGCATGAGGTCGTCCTTGTTGTTATCAACCTGTTATTGGCGGACAGGCCCAAGCTTGCGGACCTGACATGACATAAATATGACTGTTTTATCCAAAATGGGGAAAGAGGATCGAGTCAATCTTGCCGAATTTGCTTGCAAGCGCTGTTCCGACAGCGACCTCGGCAAAATCGATCCAGACCTGAGCCGATCAGCGGGCACAAAAAAGCCCCGTTTTCGAGGCGGGGCCTGATGGGTCTATCAGTAGTGCGGGCGGCCGTAATAACCACGGGGCGGGCCGTAATAGCCGCGCGGTGGACCGTAGTAGCCGCGGGGTGGACCGTAGTACACCGGCGCTGGCTGATAGTAGACCGGCTGTTGAACGTAGACCGGCGCCGGCTGGTAATAGACCGGTGGCGGCTGTTGCACATAAACCGGCTGTGGTTGGGCGTAGACCGGTTGCTGCACATACACCGGCCGGTTGGCGTTGATCAGGGCCGAACCGACGATGGCCGAGCCCACGATCGCACCAAATACCGCTGGACCTTGCCAACCGCCACCACCGCCATGGGCCTGTGATTGTCCTGTGATCGCGAGAGCGCCGATCAGCAGGGCCACTGTGGAGATTTTACGGATCATGATAATTCCTCGGTTTTTCGACCCGGCGCTCGCGTCTGCAATAGACCCAAGGATCGTCGCGGGGATACATCTAAGACAGCACTTTTTGCAAAATCAGCACAGCCGCTGGGTAAATTTTGTGTAAGGTCTGTAACGGCTTGCCGACGGTCCCGTTCCCAAGCGAACGCTGACCTTTATGATCGAACAGAACAGGATGGAATGGCCAATCCCGTCCATCTGAAAGTGCACTTGATGGAGATTTTTTCATGCAGATGAACCCCAACCGAGATACCCAGCTGTGCATGTCCCTTTCGGGGCGTCCGGGGAATTTTGGCCTGCGCTTTCACAATCATCTGTACGAGCAGTTGGGCCTGAATTTTTACTACAAGGCGTTCAGCAGCCAGGACTTGCCTGGTGCGGTGGGCGGCATTCGCGCGTTGGGCATCCGTGGCTGCGGGGTGTCGATGCCGTTCAAGGAGGCCTGCATCGCCCTGGTCGATGAGCTGGACGCATCGGCTGCGGCCATCCAGTCGATCAATACCATCGTCAACACCGATGGCCACCTCAAGGCTTACAACACCGATTACATCGCCATTGCGCAGCTGCTTGAAACTCATCAGGTGCCCAAGGATTCAACCTTCGCCCTGCGCGGAAGCGGCGGCATGGCCAAGGCGGTGGCGAGTGCGCTGCGCGATGGCGGTTACGGCAATGGCCTGATCGTCGCCCGCAACGAACAGGCCGGGCGCGCCCTGGCCACTTCGCTGGGCTATGAATGGCAAGCAGAGCTGGGAAATGAGCGGGCACAGATGCTGATCAACGTCACGCCGATCGGCATGACTGGTGGGCCGGAAGCGGAGCAGTTGGCCTTTGCGGCAGATGCGATTGAAAAAGCGCAAACCATCTTCGATGTGGTGGCAATCCCCTCGGAAACGCCGCTGATCGTGCGCGGACGTGCCGAGGGCAAGCGAGTGATCACAGGGCTTGAAGTGATCGCCATCCAGGCGCTGGAGCAGTTCGTGCTATACACCGGCGTGCGGCCGACGGATGAGCAGTTTCGCCTGGCGGTAGAGTTCGCACGCAGCTGACGTGCCCGCGCGGGGGCGTCATCCACCTATTGATAGGGTGCAATGCGCCCTACATGGAAAACGCATCTTCCGTGTTGTTCAAGTCAGGGGAACGCATTTTCCGGGTGTTCAAGTCAGGAAATACATTCGTCAGGTTATTCCAGGCGGGAAAGGCGCTCTTCCAGCGCGGCAATCCGCGCTTCCAGCTCTTCGATCCTTTCCACCGAAACGCCACCGCTCGAGCCGCGTTCCGCAGGGTTATGCCGTGCGGCCAGAATCACCTCGATGTCCGCCGGATCCCCCAGCGCGTGCATGTAGCGGTCCTCGCGCTGTCCCGCCTGGCGCGGGATCAGCAGCGCCAGCCCGCGTGCGATCAGGCGTTCCAGTTGATGCACTACCTGCTCGGCGTCTTCGAAATCATGCATGCGACCGCTGCGGGTCAGCAGTTCATTGACCGTTTGCGGGCCGCGCAGAAACAACAGTCCCGCCAGGATCACTTGTGCCGGCACCAGTTCCAGCGCCTTGTCGACCTTATGCTCCCAGCGGTCGGCGCGGCTGCCCATCACCAGTTTGGTGAAGCCGCGACCTTCCAGCGCGCGCAGGCTCTGGCCGACCTGGCCCTGAGTGAGGTTCATCACCGGCTCGCGGCTGGTTTTCTGGTTGCAGGCAATCACCAGCGCATTGAGCGTCAGCGGGTAGGTTTCCGGGCTGGTCGCCTGTTTCTCGATCAACGAGCCCAGGATGCGGATTTCCGTGCTGTTGAGCCGCGGTTCGTCGAGGGTCGTTTGTTGTTCAGTGCTCATTTTTTTCTATCCCTAATTGGCAGTCGGGTCGGCAACCACGACTCATCCCCATATCAATCGAGCCGGGAATCTTGCGCTAAAGAGACTATCCCGAATCTGCGGCAGTGGCCAATGGACACGCATGCATGCACATCAGCGTGTCGATCCGTTCCAAGGCTATAATCGCCCCCACGTTTCCCTACTGTCATCACACGAGACTGCCATGACCATTTCCCTGTACGACGCCTCCATCCCGGTTTTCACGCAAATGCTCACCGCCCTGAGCGACGTTCTGAAAAAAGCTGAAGCCCACGCCAGCGCAAAGAACATCGACCCGAACGCGCTGCTGCAAGCGCGCCTGTTCCCGGACATGTTCCCGCTGGTGCGCCAGGTGCAGATCGCCGTCGATTTCGCCAAGGGCGTGTCCTCGCGCCTGGCCGAGATTGAAGTGCCGAAGTACGAAGATACCGAAACCACCTTCGCCGAGTTGCAAGCGCTGCTGACCAAGGTGCTGGGCTACATCGGCGAAATCAAACCCGAGCAGATCAACGGCCAGGAAGGTATCGAGATCGTGACGCGTCCGGGCACGCCTAAAGAGAAGCGCTTCACCGGCCAGGCCTACCTGCTGACTTACGGCTTGCCGCAGTTCTTCTTCCACGTCACCACCGCTTACGCCTTGCTGCGTCATAACGGTGTGGAAGTGGGCAAGCGCGATTACATGGGCGCGTTCTAAGCTGCCCAGGCACAAAAAAGCCCGCCAAGGTTTGCGCCTTGCCGGGCTTTTAGTTTTAAAGTCAGAAGATCGCAGCCTGCGGCAGCGCCTACAGTGGATTTGTGTTAACCCGGTAGGCGCTGCCGCAGGCTGCGATCTTTTGCTGTCCAGCTTTACGCCAGTCTCTGAGCCTTCTCTTCTTCACCCAGGCAAGCGGCCGCAGTAAACAAGACATCCGTCGACGAATTCAATGCAGTCTCCGCCGAATCCTGAATCACCCCGATGATAAAACCGACCGCCACCACCTGCATGGCAATCTCGCTCGGGATGCCGAACAGGCTGCAGGCCAGCGGAATCAGCAGTAGCGAACCACCGGCCACACCCGAGGCGCCGCAGGCGCAGATGGCCGCGACCACGCTGAGCAGAATGGCGGTGGGTATGTCCACGGCAATGCCCAGCGTATGCACGGCAGCCAGGGTCAGGACGGTAATGGTGATCGCCGCACCCGCCATATTGATCGTCGCGCCCAGCGGGATCGAGACCGAGTAGGTGTCTTCGTGCAGGCCCAAGCGCTTGCTCAACTCCAGGTTCACGGGAATATTAGCCGCCGAACTGCGGGTGAAGAATGCGGTGATGCCGCTTTCCCGCAGGCACATCAGCACCAGCGGGTAAGGGTTGCGACGCAGTTTCCAATAGACGATGGCCGGGTTCATCACCAGCGCCACGAACAGCATGCAACCGAGCAGGACCGCCAGCAGGTGCAGGTAGCCGACCAGGGCACCAAAGCCCGAGGTGGCCAGGGTCGAGGCCACGAGGCCGAAAATCCCCAGCGGGGCGAAGCGGATCACCATGCGCACGATCAGGGTCACGCCGTTGGACAGGTCGCCCAGTACTTCGCGTGTGGTGTCGCCCGCATGGCGGATGGCCACGCCCATGCCGATCGCCCAGGCCAGGATGCCGATGAAGTTGGCGTTCATCAGCGCGCTGACAGGGTTGTCCACCACACTTAACAGCAGGCTCTGCAATACCTCGCCGATGCCGCCAGGGGCCGTTACAGCCACGTCCTGGGTGGAGAGCACCAGGCTCGACGGGAACATCATGCTGGCAACGACCGCGACCACCGCCGCAGCGAATGTGCCCAGCAGGTACAGGAACAGGATCGGCCGGATGTGAGTCTCCTGGCCGTGCTTGTGATTGGCGATCGACGCCATGACCAGCACGAACACCAGGATCGGCGCGACTGCTTTCAGCGCCGAGACGAATACCTTGCCGATGAATGCAGTGGACTTCGCCACGTCCGGCGCGAGCAGCGCCAGGGCAATGCCGGCGATCAGGCCGATGATGATTTGGGTAACCAGGCCGGTGCTTTTCAGGCGGTGCAGCAGGGAAGGGGATGAAGGGGTCATAAAGCGGGCATCTCTGATTTTTTAGGTGCGGGCTAGCCGACGAACAGGGTGTGCATATCGCGGGGCGCGGACTTTATCACAGCGCAGGCTCGATCCTTCAGGCCTGTGACGGTTGTTCAACCGGTTTTGCAGGTTCGTGCATCCCGGTGCGCAAACACTTCTGGTAGGATGGCCCATCCTCATTTTCAAGTTCTGCCAGTGGGCCTTCGGGCTAGCGCTGGTGTCGTCGTTTTCCTGGAGTTCTGCATGCTGTTGCCCATCCTTCTGTTGTCGGCCGCCGGTTTCACCGTGCTGACCACGGAGTTCATCATCGTCGGCCTGTTGCCGGCAATCGCTCGAGACCTGGCTGTCACCATCCCGCAAGCGGGCCTTCTGGTGACCCTGTTCGCCTTCACGGTCGCTGCATTCGGCCCGTTCCTGACCGCGTACTTCGCCCGGTTCGAACGGCGAAAATTGTTTATTTCGGTATTGATCATGTTTGGCCTGGCCAACACGCTTGCCGCGTTTGCCCCCAACATCTGGGTGATGGCCGCTGCGCGCCTGATTCCGGCGCTGGGGCTGCCGGTGTTTTGGGCACTGGCCAGTGAAACTGCAGTGGACATCGTGGGCCCTGACTTCGCCGGGCGGGCAATCGCCAAGATCGGCTTTGGCATCGTCTGCGCCACTGTATTTGGCATCCCGGTGGGCACGCTGATTTCCGATGCGTTCGGCTGGCGCAGTGCCTTCGGCATTCTGGCGGTGATCGCGTTTGCCAAGGCATTGCTGCTGTTTATCTACCTGCCCAGGACCAGCCTGCATCAGCACCAGGTCAGTTTCCGCTCGCAATTCAAGATCCTGCGCAGCCCGTTGATGATCGGCCATGTGCTGTTGTCGATCCTGGTGTTCAGCGGCATGTTTACCGCCTACACCTATCTGGCGGATATCCTCGAGCGGCTTGCCGGTTTCAACGGCACCCTGGTCGGCTGGTGCCTGATGGGCTTTGGTGCGGTCGGCCTGATCGGTAACTCCCTGGGCGGCCGTGCCGTGGATCGCCATCCGCTGATTGCTTCGGTGATGTTTTGCGCATTCATGATTGCCGGCATGGTGACGCTGGTGCCGAACATTCATTCGACCCTGGGCCTGGCGGCGGCGATGGGGATCTGGGGCGTGACCCAGGCTGCGTTGTTCCTGGTCAGCCACGTTCGGCTCATGAAGGCCGCCCCCGAAGCGCCAGCGTTTGCCGCGTCGCTGAACATTGCCGGGGCCAACCTCGGCATCGGCCTGGGCGCCATGGTAGGTGGTCGCGTGATCGACAGCGTTGGCCTGCAAGGCCTCGGGTTCGCCGGGGCGGCGTTTATCCTTGCCTCGATCCTGCTGGCCATCGCCCTGATGACCTTCAAACCCAGGGAAGTTTGCGCCTGAGGGGTTAAACCCCGGGAAACAGCTCGCGTCGGGCGCCTTCGGTAATCGCAACGATACCGGGGTGCTTGACCTTGCGCTCCACCGAGATGGCGTAGAACGACTCGGTGACCGCGTCCGTCTGGCCGATCACCTCCACGCCATATTGGCGTCTGACTTCATCGGCGATCACGCTGGGGCCGATGAAAATCCCGCTGCCGGATTGCCCGAAGGCCTGCATCAGCGCGCTGTCATCGAACTCGCCGACAATTCTTGGCTGTATCTGCTGCTCGGCGAACCAGCGCTGCAAGCGACTGCGCACCACCGTTTCCGGCCCGGGAATCAGTAGCGGGGCATCGTGAAGGCTGCGGGGAAAATCCTGGCCGTATAGCGCCGCCAATTGCGCAGTGGCGAAGAAACTGATGCCGCACTCCCCGAGTTTCTGGCTGTAGCCCTTGATGTCGAGGTGCGAAGGCATGGGGCTGTCGGAGATCACCAGGTCCAGGCGCTGGATCGCCAGGTCGGCGAGCAGGCGTTCGAGTTTGTCCTCGCGACAGGTGATGCGCATCGGCTCGCTCAACTCCATGGTCGGCGCGATCAGGCGGTAGACGATGGATTTGGGCACCACGTCCGCCACCCCTACCCGAAACAGAATCTGTTGTTCGTTGGGCTGGGCGCGCAGCATCAGCTCCAGTTCGCCCCCCAGCTGGAACATTTGCTCGACGAATGGCAGGGTCTGGCGCCCGGCTTCGGTCAGCTCCAGCTGCCGGCCGACGCGCTGGAACAGTTCGATCCCATAGGTTTGTTCCAGCAGCGAGATCTGCCCGCTGATGGTCTGCGGCGTCAGGTTGAGCTGTTCGCAGGCGCGCACAATGCTGCCGGTTTTGGCCACGACCCAGAAATAGTGAAGCTGGCGATAATTGAGCATGTTGATCAACAGTTCGTTAAAACCGAAGTATAACAGCCAAAAATACGAATTTTACTGAACTGTTTCGGTCTCTAGAATGCAGCGCTATCAACGGGCCACTGTACTGGCTGCGTTTGTTCTAACGAGGGAATTTGATGAAGTTTAAAACCACGGCATTGTTGGTCGCGTCTTTACTGTTACTGGCGGGCTGCGACCAGGCTGAAAAAAGCGCTCAGCAGTTGATGGGCAAGGCCGCCGAGACTGCCAAACAGGCTATCGACGATACACATAAAGCTGCAGAGCAAGCGATCAGCGACGCCACCGGCGGTTTGATCAGCAAGAAAGAATCATCGGCCGAAGAAAAAGACGACACTGAATCTTCGTCCCAGGAAATCTAAACCGTCTCAACGAGTCAGGACTGACCCATGGAATATCTTTTAGAACTTGCTGTAAGCCCTACCGCCTGGGTTGCCCTGGCTACGCTGGTGGTCATGGAGATCGTGCTCGGCATCGATAACCTGATCTTCATTTCCATTTTGACGAACAAACTGCCCGAGCAGCATCGGCAAAAAGCACGACGCATCGGTATCGGCATGGCGCTGATCCTGCGCCTGGCGCTGTTGAGCACTATTGCGTTCATCGTCCAGTTGACGGCACCCGTGATCGAAATCCTCGGCCACGCGTTCTCCTGGAAAGACATGATCCTGATCGCCGGTGGCCTGTTCCTGTTGTGGAAGGCAACCACTGAGATCCATCACAGCATGGACCCGGCGCCGGAAGATCCAAAGTCGGCGACTTCCACCGTGACGCTTGGCTTCGCGGCGGCCATCGGGCAGATTCTGATGCTGGACCTGGTGTTCTCCATCGACAGCATCATTACCGCTGTCGGCATGACCGAGCATTTGCCGATCATGATCATCGCGGTGGTGGTGTCGGTGCTGGTGATGTTGCTGGCGGCTGATCCCCTGGCCAAGTTCATCAACGACAACCCGACCGTGGTGATGCTGGCGCTGGGCTTCCTGATCATGATCGGCATGACGTTGATCGCCGAAGGCTTCGGCGCCCATGTTCCAAAAGGCTATGTGTATGCGGCCATGGCGTTCTCTGCCACGATCGAATGCCTGAACATGATGTCGCGACGGGCCAAGCAGAAGCGTGCGACTGCTGAAGCTTGACGCTGACTGAAAACGCAACGGCCGCCTGGTAACCAGGCGGCCGTTTTTGTTTGTTTAACCCTGGCCAGTCAGTGCGCAGATACGGTTTTGCGGGGCTGCGCCAGGGGTGCAGGTTGCACCGGGTGATGATGGCGGCGGGCAATACGCAGCACGCCCCACAGCATGGCGGCCGCGACCGCCAGCCATCCGGTTACCAGCATCAGTATGATCATTGCCAGGCTCATCAGTGCCTCCTCTCTGCCCTGCTGCGGGCAACCACTCTTGCTAAATGACAGTCTAGCCGTTGCCATGTTGCAGGCTATTGACCAAAGGTCGCCTGTCACCAACCAGTTCGCTCTATCGAAGCGCCGCTACTGGCACTTGAGGCTATACCCTGGCTGCCTGTCGCCCTATGATCGACGACCTGGCCGGTCGATCGATTGCCGGCATTTGAACAAGAGAGAGATGATGGTACGGGTATTTCCTCGAATTATGGCTGCAGCGCTGTTCGCCTGGAGCCTTGCGAGCCTGACTGGCTGCGCCGGCAGCGTCTCGCCGCAAATCAAACGGCTGCCGGAACGGGTCGAGCTCAGTGGCACCTTCTATCGCGGGCAGACCCATCAAAGCGGTCCGCAGGTGCTGGCCAGCCTGCTGTCGCAACAGGGCATCGCGATCACGCCCGGTTTGCTCGACAAGCCGCTGCGTCTGCCGGCAGCCGAGGCTCAGCTGCAGCAGAACATGGTCAACCTTGCCCGGGAATATGGCCTGGTGGTCTACCCCCTGGACGACGATCTGCCAGCATTGCTCACCCAGGTGGCCGCCGGTTATCCGGTGATGGTGCGGTTCAACGAAGGCTCGGCGTTCTGGGCTGGGCCGCGCTACGCCATTCTGTCCGGCTACAACACCCAGAAGCAGACCGTTCTGTTGCGCGCCGGGATGGATCGCCGGACCCTGATGAGCTTCAGTTCATTCGAGTCGGCGTTCAAGGACGGCGGCGGCTGGGCGGTACTGCTTCAGAAGCCGGAGCAGATCCCTGCCGATGTTGATCAGCAACGCTGGCTGAAGGCCGCGAACGATCTGGCCCAGGCCGGTCAGGAGCAAGCTGCCGCGCGGGCGAAGAGGGCGCTGGGCTCTCAGTAGTCCGTTCGTCATCTGCCGGGCACCGTCGCGCGTCGCAAGCCTCTGAAGTACAAGGCCCGGGTTTTCCGGGCCAGACCAAGGAGGCGCCCATGGCACATTCAAATACTCCCGCCGGCCCGCATTCATCGGAGCATTCGTCCGGTGATGACCTGGGTTTTGATCCTGATTCGCCTGACGCTGCAGACCCGCAAGTCGATCCCGTCGGGCCCGCCATCGCGCCACTGGACAAGGATCCGAACAAGAACGAGAAGGCACCGGCCAAGCCTTACGACCCGCTAAGTGACCTCAAACCCTGATTTTCTGTGAGGTGCGTATGTCTACCGATTCGAGTTTCAATGACAAGCGTCCGGACAGTGTCCCGACTACGCCTGAGGACGATATAGACCCCGTCCTCGATCCGGACAGTCCACTGCGCGATCCAATGGCGCGTCCGCTGGTGACGCCGGCCGAGCACCACAGGGATCCAAGTGCGGGAGATGGCATTCCGGATGATGACCAGATGCCGCTGCCGAACGACTGATGGCAGGCAGTAAAAAGCCCCGGACGATCGGGGCTTTTTTTTGCGGCTGCGTTTACTTGGACGCCTCGACCACACCGCTCTGGCGGCTCTTCAGGTTCTTCTCCGACTTGTATTGCAGCGCCACCGATGGCACGTTCGCGCCCTTGCCGGTTTCTACCCAGCTGCGAATCCGGCTGGCATCGGCGAAATGGGTGTATTTGCCGAACGCATCGAGTATCACCAGGGCGACCTGGCGATTGCCCATGGTCGTCACCAGCACCAGACAATGTCCGGCCTGGTTGGTGAAGCCGGTCTTGGTCAGACGGATGTCCCAGTTCGGCTTGTTCACCAGGTGGTCGGTGTTGCGAAAGCCCAGGGTGTAGTTGGGTTTGCGAAACGACACGGTTTTTTCCTTGGTGGTGCTTAGCGTCGTCAGCAGCGGGTACTTGTGGGCGGCCACCAGCAGTTTGCTCAGGTCCCGCGCTGTCGAAACGTTGCGAGGGGAAAGTCCGGTAGGCTCGACAAAGTGAGTGCTGGACATGCCCAGGGCCTTGGCCTTGGCGTTCATGGCGGCGATGAACGCGACGTAACCGCCCGGGTAGTGATGGGCGAGGCTGGCCGCGGCGCGGTTTTCAGAAGACATCAGGGCAATGAGCAGCATTTCCCGGCGCGGCATTTCGCTGTTGAGCTTTACCCGGGAGAACACGCCCTTCATTTCCGGCGTGTCGCTGATGTTGATGGAGATGTATTCGTCCATGTTCTGGCGCGCTTCAACCACCACCAGCCCCGTCATCAGCTTACTGACAGAAGCTATGGGCACGACCACGTCCGGATTGCTCGCATAGATGACTTTGTTGGTCTGCATGTCCATCAGCAACGCGCTGCCGGAGGCGATCTTCAGTTGTGTGGCATCCCGAGGCGCCGAGGTGGTTTCGGCGGCGTTGACCGATGGCGTGATGAATGTCCCTGTAACTGCAAAAACCAGGGTCAGGATGGAAAGACGGATTTTCACGCTGGCAGACTCATAAGAGGTGGATAAGCCGTTTTGTAACGGGCTATTTCTTAAAACCGACGCATTTTAGGAGTATGGCTGAAGAACTGTCGATGGTTGATCAAATAACAGGTCAAAGTCCTTGAAAAGGCGTACAAAACAGCGGGTTTCCGGCGAATGGTAGGTTGGGTTCGGCGAATACAAAAAACCCCGCCATTGGCGGGGTTTGTTGGCTCAGCGTGCAAGGCACACAATGCCATCAGTCATGCAGGGTTTCTGCTGCGTACAGGGTGTTTTCCAGAAGGCACGCACGCGTCATCGGACCTACGCCGCCAGGCACCGGGGTGATCCAGCCGGCGCGGGGCAGGGCGGTTTCGTAGATCACGTCACCGACCAGCTTGCCGTCGTCCTGACGGTTGATGCCGACGTCGATAACGATTGCGCCTTCCTTGATCCACTCGCCCCGGACCAGCCCCGGCTTGCCGGCGGCGACCACCACCAGGTCAGCGCGGCCGACGTGACCGGCCAGGTCCTTGGTGAAGCGGTGGGTGACCGTCACGGTGCAGCCGGCCAGCAGCAGTTCCATGGCCATCGGGCGACCGACGATGTTCGATGCGCCTACAACCACCGCGTCCATGCCGTACAGGTCAGCGCCGGTGCTTTCCAGCAAGGTCATGATGCCCTTGGGTGTGCACGGGCGCAGCAGCGGGATGCGCTGGGCAAGGCGGCCGACGTTGTAAGGGTGAAATCCGTCAACGTCCTTGTCCGGGCGAATGCGTTCCAGCAGCTTGGAAGCGTCCAGGTGTTCCGGCAGGGGCAGTTGAAGCAGGACGCCGTCGATTGCCGGGTCGTCGTTGAGGCGATCGATCAGCTGGGTGAGTGCTTCCTGGGTGGTTTCTGAAGGCAGGTCATAAGCTTGGGACAGGAAGCCGACCTCTTCACAGTCTTTACGCTTGTGCGAGACATAAACCTGAGAGGCAGGATCGCTGCCGACCAGGATCACCGCAAGACCGGGCGTGCGCAGGCCTTGCTGGCGACGCTCGGTGACGCGTTTGGCGATCTGCTGGCGCAGGCTGGCGGCGATCGATTTGCCGTCGATTAGTTGTGCAGTCATTGCGCGTGATTAACCATCGAGAGGGGAAAAAAAGAGAACGCATTCTCGCATGTCATGCGGTGAGGGCAAAGGCGCTTGGTCTGCAAATTCCTCTAACCCCTTTAATTAAATGAATTTTTTTTAAAAAGGATTTGACGCCCTTTGGGGCGGTCTATACTATTCGTCGCACTTGTCGGGCACAGCCTAGCACTGGTTAAGAAGGTTGAGCGGAGTTCCGATTCTGCGAGGCTGGAAAGCACTTAGTTTGTAGTCGTCCAAGAGTACAGATTAACAAGGCGCCCGTAGCTCAGCTGGATAGAGCATCCGCCTTCTAAGCGGATGGTCGCAGGTTCGAGTCCTGCCGGGTGCGCCATTAGGCAGCTTTGGCACAAGTAGCGCGATATGGTGGGCGTAGCTCAGTTGGTAGAGCACGGGATTGTGAC